>NZ_JANXMU010000051.1 GCF_025354435.1 Rhodoferax sp. | reverse complement strand
GCAAAGTGGGCCCAAAGGCCCGCGAACCTAGCCCCAAGGGGTTAGAAAACGACTCGTTTTGGCCGGATTCGGCGCATTCTTGTTATCAGTACCCCGGAAGAGCCATTTTGAATGGCCTTGTTCAGCATTGCCTTAAGCCTTGGCCACAGCCGTACCACCCGCGCCGCCAGGGTTGCGGGTTCCAACCTGGGGGATAAAGATTGAGAGATTGGTGGCCTCACCAGGGCACGGTCTTCCCCATGCGGTCGAGGTACTGCAGACCCGGCTTGCCTTGCTGGGCGATGACGGCACCCACAATATCGGGGATGGCTCGCTCGGTAGTGAGGGGCGCGTCCGGCCCTCCCAGCCCGGTGCGAATCCAGCCTGGGGCCAACAGCAACAGCGCGCGCCCACTCTTGGCTTGGCGGGCAGCGTAGCTTCGCATGTAGGTATTCAGCGCGGCTTTGGTGCCTCGGTAGACTTCGTGGCCACCGTGGACGTTGTTACTGACGCTGCCTTGGCCGGAGGACATGATGCCGATCAGTCCTTTCTCGGTGACCAGCTCTTGCAGCGTTTCAATGGCCCGCATGGGACTGAGCGCGTTGGTGACCATCACATGCACGAACTCTTCGGTAGACACCTCGGCGATCGTCTCGTCCTGGTTGCGGTTCGCGGTACCCGCGTTGACAAACAGAATATCGAAGCGGCGGGAGGACAGTCGGGTGCGCAAATCCACCAGCTGCCGGGCCTCGGTGATATCCACCACTTCGACCGCCAGTCGGCCTTGGCTTGCGTCTGCCAGGTCGTGCAGCAGGGTGCGTGCGCCTGCGCGCACAGTGCCCACCACACTCCATCCGCGCTGCAGGAACTCCTGGGCCATGGCGTAGCCCAGGCCACGCGAGGCGCCGACGAGAAGAATGGACGGGGTGGAGGGTGATGGTTCTTGCATGGGGTGCCTTTTTGGGATGGGATAGCCAAGAGTATGCGCAAGGCTTGCGCCGAGCACCAGACGCGCAGGCTGCACCATACAGTTGCACTTGACGCTATGGCATAGCCACCATGCCCGCGCCAACCGCCTGAGTATCTTGCCTTTTTTGCTCCTGATACCATAGCTGCTAGCGCTTATACAACCTGTGCTAGAGCCACTTTTTATCTTAAACCCTCGGTGCCAGTATCGCTACCGTGATGCGCGACACGCAGGTCAGGTTGCCTGCATCGTCCACCAGCTCGATGGCCCAGACCTGGGTGGTGCGGCCGATGTGGATGGGGCGGGCGGTGCCGGTGACCCAGCCGCTGGTGGCGCCGCGCAGGTGGTTGGCGTTGATGTCCAGGCCCACGGCGCGGTGGCCCTCGGGGGCGGCATACATGGCACCGATAGAGCCTAGCGTTTCGGCCAGCACCACGCTGACCCCGCCGTGCAACAGGCCATAGGGCTGGCGGGTGCGGTGGTCCACCGGCACGCGGGCACGCACGAAGTCGTCGCCCACCTCCAGAAACTCGATGCCCAGGTGGGCGATGGCGGTGCCGATGGCACCCGCGGTACAGATTTCGACGCTGAAGGGCTGCTTCCAGATGGGCATGGGTAATCCAGTAATGGGTTAGCGATATAAAGGAAGACCGTTATAAACCACGCCTTGCGTCCCTGGAGTCTCTCGCTTGCCAACCCCTGCTTCTGTTTCCGCCGCCAATTTGCGCGGCATCCTGGCCATGGTGATTGCCGTGGGTTCCTTCTCGATGATGGATGCCGCCCTGAAAACCCTGAGCCACCACTACCCGCCTCTGCAGGTGGCCTCGATGCGCGGGCTGGTGGCGCTGCCGCTGGTGGCCTTGTACGTGCTGTGGCGCAAGGAGGTGCCCAGCCTGTGGAAGGTGCGTTGGCCACTGCATTTGCTGCGCATGGTCATTGGGGTGACCATGCTGTCGCTGTTTGTGACGGCGCTGCGCACGCTGGGGCTGGCCGAGGCCTACACCATCTTTTTTATCGCCCCGCTGCTGATCACGGTGCTGTCGATTCCGGTGCTGAAGGAACGCGTGCGGCCCCGCCACTGGTGGGCGCTGGCGGGCGGGCTGTGTGGCGTGGTGGTGGCGCTGCGGCCCGACCAGGAGGCCTTTTTGTCGCTGGGCGCGCTGGCGGTACTGGGCTCGGCCGTGTGCTACGCGGTATCGGCCGTGACCGGGCGGGTGCTGAGCCGCACCGACTCCAGCGCAGCCCTGGTGTTCTGGGGCACCAGCGGACTGGCGCTGGGGGCCGGGGTGCTGGCCTGGCCGCACTGGGTGGCGGTGCTGCCCACCGACGCGCCGGTGCTGGCGGTGATTGCCGTGAGCGGCTTTGCCGGGCAGCTGGCCATCACCCAGGCGTTCCGCTACGGGCAGGCGGCCGTGGTGGCGCCGTTCGAGTACACCGCGCTGGCCTGGGGCATGGCGCTGGACGGCGTGTTGTGGCACACCGCGCCCGACCACAGCACCCTGCTGGGCGGGGCCATCGTGATCGCTTTCGGGCTGTGGGTGGTGCGGCAGGAGCGCACCAAAGAGCTGGTGGTTACACCGTAAAAATCATGAACCAAATCGGCATCCTGTGCTGATTGGATCAGCATGAGAAGCTATAAAAAGTATGGTCTCAGGCCCCTCGCGCCAGCGCCGCCTGTAGCTGGTCGGCGGCGAGCTCGAAGTCAAAGCCGGTGACGGCCGTCTGGAAGGCCGGGTAGCTGCCGGGGGCGAACAGGCTGCGCAGGCTGGCGGCGTGCTCCAGCACCAGTTCGACGGCATCGCCGTCGCTGTCGGCCAGCAGGCGCAGCAGTTGCTGGCCCAGGGCACGGGCATCGGCGCTGGCGACGGCAGGTACGGCCTCTTCCACCGCCGGCTCGGCCACGCGCTCGACCAGCAAGCTGCGCAGGGCGGCCAGACCGCGGGTGTTTTCGGTCTGCAGGCGGGCCATGGCGGTAGCCACATCACCGCCCTGGTGCAGCGCCTCTTCCAGCGCTAGCGCGGCGGCAGCCAGGTCGGTCAGGCCAATGTTGCCCGCCACGCCCTTGGCGGTGTGCACTACGCGCTGCAGGGTGGCCATGTCGCCCTGGGCCAGTGCCTCCTGGGCACGCTGGGGGGCATTGGCGTGGTGTTGCACAAACTGCTGCAGCAGCCGCAGATAGAGCTTTTCATTGCCCGCCACGCGGCGCATGCCAGCGGCGGTGTCCAGGCCGGGCATGGCAGACCAGGTCGGCACGGCGGCGGGGGCGGCTGCCGGGCGCGGGGCAGTGCTGGCCCCTGCGCTGGCAGGCCTGGCCCAGCGCAGCACGGTCTGCAACAGCGTGGGCGGGTCCAGTGGCTTGGTGAGGTGCTCCACCATGCCCACCGCCAGGCAGCGCTCGCGCTCTTCGCGCAGAGCGTGGGCGGTCATGGCGATGACGGGCAGGTCGGCATAACGGGGGTTGGCGCGGATCTGCTGGGTGGCTTCCAGCCCGCCCACTTCTGGCATTTGCAGATCCATCAGCACGGCGTGGAAATGGTCGGGCGCAGCGGCGGCCAGCAGGTCGAGTGCGATGCGGCCGTTGTCGGCCACCACCACCTCGGCCCCGGCGGCCTGCAGTAGCTCCACCGCAATTTGCTGGTTGATGTCGTTGTCTTCGGCCAGCAGCAGGCGTAAGCCGTCCAGCCGGGCCTGGGCCGGATCCACCGTGGCGGGCAGCGTGGCCGGGTCGGCCAGGCCGAACCAGATGTGGAAGCTAAAGCAGCTGCCCACGCCGGGCTCGCTGTGCACGCTAATGTCGCCGCCCATGCGTTCCACCAGGCCGCGGGTGATGGCCAGGCCCAGGCCGGTGCCACCGTATTTGCGGGTCACCGAGCCGTCGGCCTGGCTGAAGGCCTGGAACAGTTTGGCCGTCTGCGCGGCGGTCATACCGATGCCGGTGTCGCGCACGTCAAAGCGCAGTTGCACCCGCTCGGGGGCCTTGTCCACGGTGTGCACGGCCACAGTGACCAGGCCTTTGTCGGTGAACTTGGCGGCGTTGCTGAGCAGGTTGGTCAGTATCTGGCCCAGACGCAACGGATCACCCACCAGGGCCGGAGCGACTTCAGAGGCCACGTCGAACACCAGGGCCAGGCCTTTGTCGGCCATGCGCTCGGCCAGCAACGTGGAGCTGTGGTTGAGCACCTCGTCAAGCCGGAACGGCACCTGCTCCACCTCAAGCTTGTCGGCCTCAAGTTTAGAAAAATCCAGTATGTCGTTGATGATGCCCAGCAGCGCCACGCCCGCGCGGTGGATCTTGCCGATGTAGTCGCGCTGGGTGGTGTTCAACTGCGTCCTCAGCGCCAGGTGCGACAGGCCGATGACGGCGTTCATCGGGGTGCGGATCTCGTGGCTCATATTGGCCAGGAACATGGACTTGGCCTGGGTGGCCTCTTCGGCAACTTCCTTGGCCTGGCGCAGCTCGGCCTGCACCTGGGTGAGTTCGCTCACGTCCACCAGCACGCCCACCAGCCCGGCCACCCGGCCATCGGGGTGGTGGAAGGGGTTGATGGAGTACAGGGTGGTGTGCGGCTTGCCGTCGGCAAACAGAAAAGTCTCTTCCCGGCGTATCGCAGAGTTGGTGGCGATGATGGTGAGCTGCTCGCTCTGGATCACCTGGCGCCGCGGCAGCGGGATGAATTCCAGCTCGATCACCGTGGTGCCCAGCAGGGCCTGGGCCGACAGGCCAAACGCATGTTCGTAGGCCTGGTTGCAGCCCAGAAAGCGGGTTTCGGTGTCTTTGTAGAACACCGGGGTCGGGATGCTGTCGAGCATGGCCTGCAGGGTGGCCGCATGCTCGGCCGCCAAGCGCAGGCCGGTGTGGCGATGGCGCATCACTTGGCTGGCAATGCGGCTGAGCAGCAAGATCAGGCCCAACCCCAGGGCGGCCACCAGGGCCGCCAGCGAGTAGTGCCAGCGCACCATGGGCTCCACCGCATCCAGTGGGTCCAGGGCCAGCATCTGGTAGCCGGGCTCGGCCAGCGGCACGCGGTTAACCAAGTAGGGGTTGCCGTCCACCTCCCAATGGCTGGGATGCAGCAGGTGGGCCGGGCGCAGCACCGGGATCCGGGCCATTTGCGCCGTGGCAGGCGGCACCGGTGCCAGCGGGCCAACGTGGCGCAGCATGAAGTCGCTGCGCGAGGCGCTGACCACGGTGCCCGCGCGGTCCACCACCAGGGCAATCTGGTGGCCTGACAACAAGGAGGCCAGCGCGCTGGCATCGTGCTTGATGACCACCACGCCCTGGGGTACTTCGTCGCGGTCGGCCCGCAGCGCATAAAAAAATCCCGGCTGGTTGGCATAGCTGCTCAGGCCCTGGCCGACGGTGAACAGCTCGCCCACACCATGCGCCATGGCATCGTTGAAGTCGCTGCGGGCCAGGTAGGTTTGGCCGAGCAGGCTGCCGGGCTGCCGCCAGTCGCTGGTGGCCACCACCAGGCCCGCCACGTTGACAACAAACACATGGCTGTACTCCTGCCGCTGGCGGGTCTGCTCCAGGCTATCGCCCAGAAAGCGCACATACGGGTCGCCGGCCAGCTTGGCCTGCCGGTCGGCCTCGGACATGCCCAGCAGGCGCGCCGCCTGCGGGTTGGCCTCGCCCAGCAACTCCTGTACCGCGGTCTGCTGGGCCAGCAGCGCGGCCACCGTGGCCACCTCGGAAAACTTGCGGTCGATGATGCGGGCCGTGCTGAAGGCATCGCTCTGGGCCACCGCCACGTTGTCGGCAATCTGCGCGTCCACGATGCGGCCCGACAGCCACTGCGCCACGGTAAACACCAGCACCAGCCACAGGCAGGCGCAAATGCCAGTCCAGCGGTTGAGCAGGCGCAGCTGGACCTCAAAGGCCTGTATCACAGAAGGCGTGGCCACCGTGCGAGGCCGGAGGTCCGCGGAAGGCGGTGGGTCGATGGGCATGCAGTGGGCTGGAGTGGCGCGGCCTGGTATCACCACGCGGGGCTCCACCATACTGCGGATGTAACTTTAAGTACACCCACCCAAGGGCCCATCCTTCTGCATAAAAACTACAAAAAACGTAGCCATTTACGCCCACGCTATCTGCACGGGCTGCCTAAAAGACTTGGGGCTTTATAGCCGCCTACGGCATACACAGCCCCAGAGCTGTACGCTCAGTTCGCGTTCAGAACTTCGCCCAGTGCATTCACCATGCTGTCGATTTCGGCCGCGGTGATGACAAACGGCGGGGCCATCTGGATGGTGTCCGCACCGTAGCGCACGTAGAAGCCCTTCTTCCACATCGCCATCGCCACTTCATACGGGCGGCGGGCGGGCTCGCCGGGGTAGGCGGCCAGGGTAACGCCGCTGGCCAGGCCGTAGTTGCGGATGTCGGTGACATGCTTGGCACCTTGCAGGCTGTGCACGGCGTTTTCGAAACGCGGGGCGATGGCGCGCACGCGCTGGGGCATGTCCTCTTTCACCAGAATGTCCAGCGTGGCCAGGGCCACGGCGCAGGCCACGGGGTGGGCCGAGTAGGTGTAGCCGTGGGCGAATTCCAGCATGTAGTCGGGCGCACCGGCGTGCATGAAGGTGTCGTAAATTTCCTTGCCGACCAGCACCGCGCCCATGGGCTGGGAGCCGTTAGTGATCTGCTTGGCCACGTTCATGATGTCGGGCGTGATGCCAAAGGCCTCGGCACCGCTCATCGCGCCCATGCGGCCAAAGCCGGTGATCACTTCGTCAAAAATCAGCAGAATGTTGTGCGCGGTGCAGATCTCGCGCAGGCGCTGCAGGTAGCCCACCGGCGGCACCACCACACCGGCCGAGCCGGACATGGGTTCGACGATCACCGCCGCGATGTTGCTGGCATCGTGCAGCGTGATCAGGTCCAGCAGCTCGTCGGCCAGTTCCACGCCGGTCTTCGGCATGCCGCGCGAGAACGCGTTGCTTTTGAGCTGGGTGTGCGGCAGGTGGTCGGCCTGCAAGGCTTCGCCAAACATCTTGCGGTTGGCACCGATGCCGCCCACCGAGATGCCGCCAAAGCCCACACCGTGGTAGCCCTTTTCGCGGCCAATGAAACGGGTCTTGCTGGCCTGGCCCTTGGTGCGCCAGTAGGCGCGCGCCATCTTCAGCGAGGTATCGGCGGCTTCGGAACCGGAGCCGGTGAAGAACACGTGGTCCAGGCCGTCCGGGGTTAGTTCGACCAGCTTGTTGGCCAGCTCGAACGACAACGGGTGGCCGAACTGGAACGCAGGCGCGTAGTCCAGCGTGGCCATCTGGCGGGTGGCGGCGGCCGTCAACTCGGCGCGGCCATGGCCCAGGCCGGAACACCACAGGCCCGACAGGCCATCCAGAATCTGGCGGCCGTCGATGTCGGTGTAGTAGCAACCCTTGGCGCTGGTGATGATGCGCGGGTCGGCCTTGAAGTTGCGGTTGCCGGTGTAGGGCATCCAGTGCGCGTTGAGCCATGCGGCATCCGTACGGGGACGTACAGCTTGCTGCAGTTGTTGGGTATCGGTCATGTCCATGGCGCGCTCCAGATTGAAAAAGAATAGGCGGATTCTGGCCGCCCCTGTTACTCTCATAAAGAGTTAAATACCACTCTGTAGTTAGCAGAATATGCAAGTAAAGAACAAAGCCGTGCTGGGCCAGTTGACCGACATGGACATCCGCCTGCTGCGGGTGTTCAAAAGCGTGGTCGAGTGCGGGGGCATGGCGGCGGCCGAGCTGGAGCTGAACATCGGCACCTCCACCGTGAGTCGCCACGTCAAGGACCTGGAAACCCGCCTCGGCCTGACCCTGTGCCGACGCGGCCGCAGCGGCTTTGCGCTGACCCCCGAGGGCCAGCAGATCTACACCGAGACGCTGCGCCTGCTGGCCGGGGCCGATGCCTTCCGCGCCAGCGTGGATGCGCTGCACCACCGCATGGGCGGGGAGCTGCACCTGGCGGTGTTCGACAAGACCGCCAGCAACCCGCAGGCCCGCATCAGTGCGGCGATTGCCCGGTTTGCAGCGCTGGCCCCAGAGGTCAGCCTGTGCCTGCACGTGGCCACCATCCACGCCATCGAGCGCGGGGTGATGGACGGCAGCTTTCACCTGGGCATCATCCCCAGCCACCGCCACTCCGACAGCCTGGCCTACGACGCGCTGTTTGGCGAAACCATGCACCTCTACTGCAGCGTGCAGCACCCGCTGTTTGGCCAGGACATGCAGGGCATGGGCTGGGACGACCTGCGCCGCTACCCGTTTGCCGGGCTGGGCCAGCACTCCCCGAACATGGAAATCAGCCAGCGTGAACGCCTGCCGCGCAAGGCCACTGGCTTCGACCAGGAGTCCATCGCCACGCTGATCCTGTCAGGCCTGTACCTGGGTTTTCTGCCCGACCACTACGCCGAAGGCTTTGTGCAAAAAGGCCAGATGCGGGCCGTGCAGCCCACGCTGTTCCGCTACGAATGCCAGTTTCTGGCCATCGCCCGGCGCACCCCCGAGCCGTCACGGGCGACACGGGCGCTGCAGGAGTGCTTGCGGTTGGCGCACGCAGGTTAGGGTAGAGGTGCTTGCACCAAAAATTTAAGTAAAAAGTGCCTCCAGCGCATATTCAATCTACGCTAGTAGCTACTAATATAAGAGCATTCAAACCGCCGCATCCCGCGCCAGGCGTTCGCTCTTCCAGTACACGTCATCCCCCCCGTCCACGCGGTTCAGCACCCGGGCCAGCACAAACAGCAGGTCGCTCAGGCGGTTCAGGTAGTGCCGGGGCGTGTCTTTCAATGCGTCCTGCTGCTCCAGCGCCACCACGGTGCGTTCGGCACGGCGGGCCACGGTGCGGCAGACGTGGGCTTGCGACGCGGCACGGGTGCCTGCGGGCAGGATGAATTCGGCCAGCCGGGGCAGCGTGGCGTTGTGCTCGGCCAGGGCCTGGTCCAGGGCCAGCACAGCCTCGGGCTTGAGCAGCTCAAAGCCGGGGATGGACAGCTCGCCGCCTAGGTTGAACAGCTGGTGCTGCACCTCCACCAGCAGCGCACGCACACCCTCGGGCATGGGCTCGCACAGCAGCAGGCCGATGTGGCTGTTGAGCTCGTCCACATCGCCCATCGCGTGTACGCGCAGGCTGTTTTTGGAGACGCGGGTGTTGTCGCCCAGGCCGGTGGTGCCGTTGTCGCCGGTGCGGGTGGCGATCTGTGTCAGGCGATTCGCCATAGCGTGTCCTTCGTGTGAATAGGGGGAGAATTGTCTGTGAAATCCTTTTAACCGGAATACCCCCATGCATGCTCCGACCTTCGCTATCCGCCCTCTTCCCGACGTTCTGGTGGATGCCTTGCAAAGCCGCTTCGGCGCACAGTTCAGCACGGCGCTGGCGGTGCGTGAGCACCATGGGCGCGACGAATCGGCGTTCTCGGTGCCGCCGCCTGCCGCCGTGGTGTTTGCCCAGAGCACGGCCGACGTGGCCGATGCGGTGAAACTCGCTGCCAGCCACGCTGTGCCAATCATCCCCTTCGGCGTGGGCTCGTCGCTGGAAGGGCATTTGCTGGCGGTGCAAGGTGGCATCAGCCTGGATGTGGCCCGCATGAACGCCATCCTGAGCATCAATGCCGACGACCTCACCGTCACGGTGCAGCCCGGCGTGACGCGCAAGCAGCTCAACGAGGCCATCAAACACACCGGCCTGTTCTTCCCCATCGACCCCGGCGCGGACGCGTCCATTGGTGGCATGTGCGCCACCCGGGCCAGCGGCACCAACGCCGTGCGCTACGGCACCATGCGCGAAAACGTACTGGCGCTAGAGGTGGTGACGGCCCGCGGCGACACCATCCGCACCGGCACCCGCGCCAAAAAATCCAGCGCGGGCTACGACCTGACGCGGCTGATGGTGGGCAGCGAGGGCACGCTGGGCGTGGTCACCGAAGTCACCCTCAAAATCTACCCGCTGCCCGAGGCCATCTCGGCGGCCATCTGCTCGTTCCCCAGCATCGAAGCCGCCGTGCGCACCACCATCCAGGTGATCCAACTGGGCGTACCCATCGCCCGGGTGGAGCTGATCGACGCCAACACCGTGCGCATGGTCAACGCCTACGCCAAACTCGGTTTGCGCGAAGAACCCATGCTGCTGATGGAGTTCCACGGCTCGCCCACCGGCGTCAAGGAGCAGGCTGAGCTGGTGCAAGAGATTGCCTCCGACCATGGTGGCCAAGCGTTCGAGTGGGCCAGCACGCCCGAGGAACGCACCCGCCTGTGGACGGCCCGGCACAACGCCTACTTTGCCGCCGTGCAGTCGCGCCCCGGCTGCAAAGCCATCTCCACCGACACCTGCGTGCCCATCTCGCGGCTGGCCGACTGCCTGCTGGATTCGGTGGCCGAGGCGGATGCGTCCGGCATCCCCTACTTTCTGGTCGGCCACGTGGGCGACGGCAACTTCCACTTCGGCTATTTGATCGACCCCGACAGCGCCGAGGAAAGGGAGAAAGCCGAAGCCCTGAACCACGCCCTGGTGACCCGCGCCCTGGCGCTGGACGGCACCTGCAGCGGCGAGCACGGCATCGGCCTGCACAAGATGGACTTCTTGGTCACCGAAGCCGGAGATGGCGCAGTGGCCATGATGCGCGCCATCAAGCAGGCGCTGGACCCGCTGAACATCCTGAATCCGGGTAAGATTTTCAGGCTGTAAGGCCCTATTTATAAGTGCCAAATAGGCCTCCAGCGTAGATAAAACCTACACTAATCGCTCCTAAATCAGGAGTAACCGCATCAAGGCAGCGTGGCTTCGCACAACCCTTGCGCCGGCACCTGCGCCCACTTCTCCAGCCATGCCCAGACCTGCTGTAAACCGGGGTCGCCAGCGGCAACCTGGCGGGTGCACAGGGGTGCGACACGGCCCGCAGCGCGTTCGGCGAAACGCAGGTAAGCGGCCGCTGGCACCCGCGCATCGGCATCGCCCCAAATCTGCAAGATGGGCCAGGGCGAGTCGATCAAGGGCTTGGCCGTATGCCAGCGCCACTGGTCCCGCCAGTAGCGCAGGCTATGGCCCTGCACTTTGGTGCTGTCGGCGGAATCGGAGCGCTGGGCCTGGTCCAGCGATTGCCAGGCGGCGAGCTGGCCGCTGCGCTGCGCCTGTAGAAGACCCGCCTCCCGCGGGTCCAGCCCAGAGCCGGAGAGCAGCACCAGCCCGGCCAGATGGGGCACCTCGGTGGCCAGCGCGGGTAACAAATCCACACCGTCGGCGATGCCCACCAGCAGCTGCCGCACCGGGGCGCTGCCCACCTGTTTCGAGGCATCGGCACGCAGGGCGGCACGGGCACTTTCCTGCCAACGGACCAGCTGGTCGCGCTGGTTAAAGCCGGTGGGACAGACCGCTGGCTCCAGCCCTGCGTTCGGGTCGGCGCCCGGCTTGTGCAGCACCAACACTTGGGCATGCGGTAAACCGGCAAAGTAGGTGCCCGCCACCGGTGCCATGCCGGAGCAGCCCGCACCCGCCAACACGATGACGCGGTAGCGCAGCGGTGGCTGCAAGGGCCCGCGCTGCAGCACGGGCACCGGATGTGCCGGGGATAAACCGGGCAGTGTGGATACAGAAAAAAGGCTCTGCGCCTGGACACCGCTCGCCACCACCCCAGCCACTGCCCACAATGCAAATTGGAGGTAATGCATGGAAAAGTCTTTCAACGTACTCCACATCTTAGGCGCTACCACCAGGGCGATATCTAAGAATATGTTGACGCCGCCGGGCTTGGACACAGCCGTTCTATTGCATCCGCCGCCACCTCGGCACCGTGCTCTTGCGCCATCGCGCGCGCCAGGTGCTGGGCACGGTGGGTGGGTGCAGGGTCGGCCAGCAGGGCTTGCAATTCGGCCGTGAGGCGCTCGGTGTTCACCTGGCCAAACGGCAGCACGCGGGCACATCCCAGCGCCTGGGTACGAAAGGCATTGTCAAACTGGTCCAGCGCCAGCGGCACTACCAGCTGCGGCTGGCCCCAGCGCAGGCATTGCGCAATCGTGCCAACACCGCCGTGGTGCACCACCGCGCGGGCCTGGGCAAACAACTGGGCGTACGGCGCAAAGTTGGCGGCAAACACGGTATCGGGCAGCGGCCCCAGATCTACCGAGGTTTTTTTGACCAGCACGGCGCGCAAGCCCAACGCAGCACAGGCCGCCATCGCGTGGCGGTAAAACCCGCGTGGTGACGCGCGCGATACCGAGCCCAGGGTGAACACCACCGGCGGCGGCCCGGCAGCCAAAAAGTCGGCCAGCGCCGCATCCTCGGGAGCGTTGCCTTGCGGCGTAAAAAAGGTGAATCCGCATGGGACGACCGGCACCGGCCAGTCGGCCTGGGGTGCCGCCAGCAAGGAAGAAAACAGCGCCAGATTGCCGTGCGGGGAATAGCGCGCTTCAAACAGCGGATGCCGGGGCTCCAGGCCCAGGCGCTTTTCCAGCGGACGGTAACCCAGGATATTTTGTGCGGTGGCAAAGCGCAGCAAATGCATACAAGCTCTGCGCAGCCAATCCGGCAACGGCCCACCACGCCGCACGGTGCGCAGGCCATGCACGTAGGGTGGATCATCCATCGACAAAAACGCCATGGGCGACACCGCGGCAAACACCCAGGGCCGCTGCAGCACCCGGGCCACCAAAGGCAAGGCCAGGCTGGTTTGCGCCCCCACCAGCATGTCGGCGCTTCGGGCCAGACGGTGGATCAGGGTGTATTCGGCCAGCAACTGGCCGCCGAGTCGGCGCAGCATGCGCTGACTGCCTCGGCTGCTGCCATCTATCGGAAGACCTGCGGTTTCCGGGCGCGGCGCATCCGTGAGCGCATCGTGGGCATCGAAGGCATGGGCATCGAAACCCTCTTTGCAGATGCCGTCCAGGTTGTGCGCATTGGTCACAAAGACCACCGCGTGCCCGCGCTGGCGCAGCACTTGGGCCACGCCCAAAAAGGGATGAAAGTCGCCGAACGAGCCCCGCGTCGCGATCAGAATGCGGGGCATTCAGCGACCAGGTGGGGGGCGTGGGGTTCTTCCATAGGCTAATTCTATCCAGCGGCCCTGGGCCCGCATTGCGCCGCTGCGCGCGCCAGCCTATTGGTTTGTCGGCGTAGTGGTTTGCAACCCGGTTAATCAGAAACTTACTCTCCCCCCGGGAAGCCCAGGCATGTAAACTTTAGTATCTGTTTTGAATACAATAATAAAGTTGAAGGAATTTTTATGAAATTTTTGCTCCTTTCGTTCCTGCTGGCCTCGCTGGCCGCAGGTGCCCAGACGGCCGAGAAAACCATCCGCATTTGTGACGATATGGGCTGCTCCGACCGGCCCCGCAATTCGGCCACTTTGGATGCCACCTTTGATGCGAATCCAGAAGAGACCCGCCGCATTGCCGCTCTGACGCAACTGGCAAACAAAGACCCCAAAGCTGCCTTCGACCTGGGTCTGCGCTACTTCCGAGGTGACGGCATCAAGCGCGACAGTTACCAGGCACTGCGCTGGGTGCGCGAGGCCGGCGACCATGGCAACCAGCAGGCGCAACTGGCCCTGGGCCGCTTCTACCTGATGGGCCTGGAAGAAATGGGCTCCGATCCACAAGAGGCTGAAAAATGGCTGCTGCTCGCCTCGGGCAGTGGTAACAAAGAAGCCAAAAAGCTGCTGGCCGAAGCCCAGGCTGCCAAAAAGACCGACCAAGAGAACTACTGGTGGCGCGAAACCTACCGCCAATCGTGGTACGGCTGGTGGGCAACCGGTTACGTCTACTACTGGGCCTGGGGCCCTTCCGGCTGGTACTACCGTTGATCTGGATTTATTTTTCCAACCTGCAACCTTCGCTTTGAAAGACTTAGCCATGCACACATCGCAAAAAATCTTCCGTTGGGCCGCCCTGACCTGTAGCCTCGCGCTCGCTGGGTGCGGCGGCGGCCAAATCACCGCGGGCAATGCCCCCACTGCCGTCCAGGGCGGTGCAGCTGGCGGTACCAGCGCAGGGGCCAGTTCCAGCCTGGAGCGTTGCGCAGCACCATTGGGCACACTGGCGGTAGACGATGGCCGTGGCAAGGATTGGTATGCCAGCTTTGGCGCAGCCACCCAAGTCACCAGCATCGAACCCCTGTTGCACCTGGCGGTACAGCAATCCAACTGCTTCGTGATCACCTCCATCGGCAATAACCGCATGGAAAGCAAGCTCTCGGCAATCACCGACAAGCAACGCAATTCGGGCGAGTTCCGCGCCGGTTCGCAACAACAAAAAGGCCAACGCGTAGCGGCTGATTACTTCCTGGACCCGGCCATCGTTATTGACAACGAATCCACCGGCAAGATCGCAGGCGCGTTGGGCGGCCTGCTCGGCCGTGGGATGGGTGCCGTCGCGGGCTCACTGGAAAGCAAGTCCTCAGTCGTTACGCTGTCGCTGTTCGACATCCGGTCGTCGGTGTAAATCGCCATCTCCGAAGGCAACTCCACCGCCACCAACTACGGTGCCGCGCTGGGTGCCTTTGGCGGCGGTGCAGCAGCCGGCCTGGGCGGCTTTTCACGCACGCCAGCGGGCAAAGCCACGGTATCGGCTTTTGTCGATGCCTACAACAGCATGGTAATTTCACTGCGCAACTACAAGGCACAAGAAGTCAAGGGCGGCCTGGGCAAAGGGGGCGTACTCAAAGTAAGCCAGTAAACCACCGCCGCCCTTTTAAAAAGCCTCCTGCGGGAGGCTTTTTTCATGGCCCGTAGCTCAGCGTTGTCCTATGCCGTTTTAGGCCGGCACCCGGTACAGCCACACCGCCCGCCCGTCCGGGGCATGCAACCGCCCGGTAGCCACCACGCCCACCACCTCAAACTCCAAGCTCACCAACCACGCGCCCGACTGCATCTGCGCCTGGGCCTTGGCAAAGGCACGGGCCATGCTCTCGGGCCGCTGGAACAGGTAGACCAACGCGTAAGGTGCCCAGTCGGCGCGCCAGATGTCGCCCTGGCGCACGCGGGCCCAGGGGCAGCGTAGGGCGCACACAGCGCGCAGCGGCCAGCTCCACTCCAGGCCGTGCAGCCGGGCCTGCGGGTAGGCCAGGCGCAGGGCCTGCAGGCCGTGGCCCAGGCCGCAACCAGCATCCAGCACCAGGGCACCCTCGGGTAAGGGAATCGCCGCCGCCAGGCCCTGCAAAGCCCGTACGGGCGTGGGAAACAGCGGGGCATCACGCCAGGCGTTCAATGGGTAAACCAGCAGCAGCAAGGCCAGTGGCAGCAGCCAGGCCCAAGCGGGCAGCGCCGCCGTGCCCGACAGCGCCAGCGACAGCGGAAAACCCGCCGCAATCAGCCCGCGCCGCCACCAGGTGGCACCCAGCAGGCTACAGGCCGCGCCCCCGGCGGTAGCCAGCAGCAGCGCGGCGATGCCTGGCAGACCCAGCTGCAGCAGCGTGGTGAACAGCGCCCAGGCACCGCCCCAGGCGAGCAACGCGGGCAGGGGCCAGCGCAACACCGGTTCAGTGCGCCGCGCTGCGCGTGAGTTTTTCGACCAGGCCGTTGAGCTCGTCCAGCGAGCCAAACTGCAGCACCACTTCGCCCATTTCCTCGAACTTTCCGTGGCGTTTGACGCGCTTTTTAATGCGGATGTCCACCTCGGCCATCAGCAGGTCCGACAGCTCTTCTTCCACCCGTTTCAGGTCGCGCGACTTCTCTTTGGCAGCCTTGGGCGAGGGCGTGAGCGAGAACTCGGCGCTGAGTTTTTTGACCAGACTTTCGGCCTCGCGCACCGACATTTTCTTGGCGGCGATCTGGCTGCCCGCGCTGATCTGGGTGGCCCGGTCAAGTGCCAGCAGGGCACGGGCGTGGCCCATGTCCAGGTCGCCCGCCATCAGCATGGTCTGCACCGGGTCAGCCAGGTTCAGCAGCCGCAGCAGGTTGCTGGCGGCGCTGCGCGAGCGGCCCACGGCCTGGGCCGCCTGCTCGTGCGTCATGGCGAATTCTTTCACCAGGCGCTGCAGGCCTTGGGCTTCTTCCAGCGGGTTCAGGTCTTCGCGCTGGATGTTTTCGATCAACGCCATGGCCGCGGCCGATTCGTCGGGCACGTCGCGCACCAGCACCGGCACGCGGTCCAGCCCGGCGATGCGGGCGGCGCGGAAACGGCGCTCCCCGGCGATGATCTCGTACTTGCCAGCGTTGTCCCCGCTGGCCAGTTGGCGCACCAAAATCGGCTGCATGATGCCCTGGGCCTTGATGCTCTCGGCCAGCTCGTACAGCGCGCCCTCGTCCATGCGGGTGCGCGGCTGGTACTGGCCAGGCACCAGGTCGCTCAGCAGCAAGACGGTGGGCAAGCCCGTTTCCAGTGGCGTGGGATCGACGACCTTGGGGCCGAGCAGGGCATCCAGGCCCATGCCCAGGCCTTTGCGTTTGGGGGTTGCCATAGTCTTGTGCTTTCTAAATATTTGCGAGCAATAGCGCCCTGCCCTGCGGCCAGTCGCCCAGGCCGGATTCGGCATTGATGTGGCCGCGCGGGCCGATGTTGTGCAGCGCCGCGCCCCAGTGCTGGGCGTATTTTTCGGCGGCTGCCAGGCTGCAGTACGGGTCGTCGGTAGAGGCCACCAGCGTGGATGCAAACGGCAGCTTGCCCAGCACCGGCACGGCCCAACGGTGCAGCTGGGGCGGGTAGTCGGGCTGGGCCGTATCGGGCGGTGCCACCAATAATGCCCCCTGCACCTTGGCCGTACTGTGGGAAACCGCCGCCCACGCCGCCACCAAATGGCAGCCCAGGCTGTGCGCGGCCAGCCACACCGGCCCGTCTTGCTCCTGCACCACTTCTTCCAGCCGGGTGATCCAATCACCGCGCAGCGGGCGCATCCAGTCGTGCTGGGTGACGCGCAGGTCACCAAATTCGGCTTCCCACAGGGTTTGCCAGTGGCCAGGGCCGGAGTCTTGCCAGCCGGGAAGGAGCAGAACGCAAGGAATTGTCATTTGCTATTATTTATATAGCTACTAGCGTAGATGTTATTTGCACTAGAGGCCTATTTTTTATAAATTCAGGCCTTGATCCGATCGACCATCTCTTGGGCGAATTCGACGTAGGCCACGCTGCCCTTGGCCGCCGGGTCGAACACCACGCCGGGCAAACCGTAGCTGGGTGCTTCGGCCAGGCGCACGTTGCGCGGGATCACGGTGTTGAACACCTTGTCGGCAAAGTGGGCCTTGAGCTGCTCGCTCACCTGTTGCTGCAGGGTGATGCGGGGGTCGAACATCACGCGCAGCAGACCGATGATTTGCAGGTCTTTGTTCAGGTTGGCGTGCACCTGCTTGATGGTGTTGACCAGGTCGGTCAGGCCTTCCAGCGCAAAGTATTCGCACTGCATGGGCACGATCACGCCGTTGGCGGCGCACAGGCCGTTCAGCGTCAACATCGACAAACTAGGCGGGCAGTCGATCAACACAAAGTCGTATTCGGCAGCCACCGTGGCGATGGCGGCCTGCAGGCGCTTTTCGCGGCGCTCCATGGTCACCAGCTCGACCTCGGCGCCGCTGAGTTCGCGGCTGGAGCCGAGCACGTCGTAGCCGCACTTCTCGGCTTTTACGCGGGCTTCGGCAATGCTGCTGGATTCGAGCAGCACGTCGTACACCGTGAGCTCCAGCGTGCGCTTGTCCACACCCGAGCCCATGGTGGCGTTGCCCTGCGGGTCCAGGTCGATCATCAACACGCGCTGCCCCACCTTGGCCAGACCCGCGGCCAGATTCACGGTGGTGGTGGTTTTGCCGACCCCGCCCTTTTGGTTGGCAACACAAAAAACTTTAGCCATGCGGCACTTTCAAATTATTTAGACAGCGCCAGCTTCACGCCAAAGCCAATGAGGAATACGCCCGCCAGCTTGTTCAGCACGCGGGACACGACCGGGTTCGCACGTATGCGCTCGGCCAGAAAATGGGTCAACAAGGTGGCGACCAGGCCGTAGACCAAGGTCAGCGCGGCAATCGTCAATGCCATCACCGCAAAAGTCAGCAAGCCCTGGTGGTGGGCCGGGTCCACAAACAACGGAAAAAACGCCATGTAGAACACGATGGCCTTGGGGTTCAGCAGGGTGATGACCAGGGCCTGGCGCAGAAAGTGGGATGGCTTGATGTTCAAAATAGGCGCATCGCCCGCCTTGGCCAGCAGCATCTTGCCTCCCAGGTAGGCCAGGTAAGCCGCACCCAGCCACTGCACCGCCGCAAACGCCACCGGGTAGCTGGCCAGCAAGGCCGCCACTCCGGCCACCGCCGTCCACATCAGCACCTGGTCGCCCAGGATCACGCCCAGGGTAGCGGCCAGGCCGCCCCGGATGCCGCCCTTGCTGGTGGAGGTGATGAGCGCCAAATTACCCGGGCCTGGGATCATCAAAAAAACGATGATGGCCGCGACGAACGCGGCGTAATTTGCAATGCCGAACATGGGGAACTCCTCGCGTGTGAGGAGGCAAGTTTACGCGAGAGTATTTTTAGAGCGCATCCAGATAATGCAACGCTCTGCGCCCAGCCCTGGCACGCTGAGTTGTTCCACGTGAAACACCTCTACCGAAGCGGACAACGCGGCGATTTCTGCGTCGGGGTGCTTGGCCTTCATGGCCAGCCACACGCCCTGCCCGGCCAGCGCGCCGACCGACCAAGTGGTGAAATCGACCAGCGAGGCAAACGCCCGGGCGCTGACCACGTCGAACTTTTCGGTCAGGCTCTCGACCCGGGCGTGCACGCCACGCAGGTTAGGCAGCTTCAGTTCCAGCGCGGCCTGCTGCACAAATGCGGCCTTCTTGCCGACGGTGTCGACACAGCGCACTTGCAACTGCGGGCAGCAGATGGCGAACACCACGCCGGGCAGGCCAGCGCCGGAACCTACATCCAGCAGCTTGGCATCTTCGCGTCCCGCCAAATGGCGCAGCAACGGCGGCACGGCGGCCAGGCTGTCGATCAGGTGGTGGGTCAGCGCTTCGGCTGGGTCACGCAGGGAGGTCAGGTTGTAAACCTTGTTCCACTTCAGAATTAGGTCCAGATAACGCAGCAGGGTCTGGTGCTGTGCGTCCGACAGGGTGAGACCGAGCTGCGCGGTGCTGCGGGTCAGTATCTCCAAACGATCGCTCATGCAACCGCCTCCTCCACCGTAGGCCGGTCCTTCCAGCCCAGCTTCTTCAAATGCACCAGCAGCAGCGAAATGGCCGCCGGGGTCACGCCCGACATGCGCGAGGCCAGGCCCAGCGTTTCGGGCCGGTGTTTGTTGAGGGTGTGGCGCACCTCATAGCTCAGGGCGCTGACCTGCAGGTAGTCCAGGTCGGAGGGGATCTTCAGGTGCTCGTAGTGGGCGGCGCGGTCGATCTCGGACTTTTGGCGTTCGATGTAACCCGAGTACTTGGCGTTGATGTCCACCTGCTCCAGTACGGCGGCTACAAAGTCGGCCTCGGCTGTTTCACGTGGAACACCGGGGGCGAACTCGGGCACGGCGAACTTGGCACCGGCCAGCGACATCAACCCGTCGTAGTGCACATCCGGGCGGCGCAGCAGCTCGGCCAAGCTGTACTCGTGTTCGATGGCTTTGCCCAGCACCCGCTCGGCCTCGGCCACCGCCAGGTTCTTGGGGCTGATCCACAGGCTGCGCAGGCGCTCTGTTTCACGTGAAACAGCCTCCCGCTTGCGGTTGAATGACTCCCAGCGGGCATCGTCTACCAGGCCCATATGGCGGCCCATCTCGGTAAGGCGCATGTCGGCGTTGTCTTCGCGCAGCTGCAGGCGGAACTCGGCGCGGCTGGTGAACATGCGGTAGGGCTCGGTCACGCCCTTGGTGATCAGGTCGTCGACCAGCACACCCAGGTAGGCCTGGTCGCGGCCCGGCAGCCAGGAGGCTTCGCCACGGCATTGCAACGCAGCGTTGATACCGGCGAACAGGCCTTGGGCCGCCGCCTCTTCGTAGCCGGTGGTGCCGTTAATCTGGCCCGCGAAGAACAGGCCGCCGATGGCGCGGGTTTCGAAGCTGGTTTTCAAGGCGCGGGGGTCGAAGTAGTCGTATTCGATGGCGTAACCGGGGCGCAGGATGTGGGCGTTTTCCATGCCCTTCATGGAGCGCACCAGGTCGTACTGTACGTCGAACGGCAGGCTGGTGGAGATGCCGTTGGGGTAGATCTCATGGGTGTTCAGGCCCTCGGGTTCCAGGAAGATCTGGTGGCTGTCCTTATCCGCAAAGCGGTTCACCTTGTCTTCCACGCTGGGGCAGTAGCGCGGGCCCACGCCCTCGATCTTGCCGGTGAACATGGGGCTGCGGTCAAAGCCTGCGCGAATGATCTCGTGCGTGCGCGCATTGGTGTGGGTGATCCAGCACGGCATTTGCGCCGGGTGCATCGCCCGGTTGCCCATGAAGCTGAATACCGGAATCTGCGCGCCCATGCCGCCGGGCATGCCGTCGCCGGGCTGCTCTTCCAATTGGCTGTAGTCGATACTGCGGCCGTCGATACGCGGCGGCGTGCCGGTTTTCAGGCGGGCCTGGGGCAGCTTGAGTTCCTTGAGCCGGGCGCTCAGCGACACCGCCGGTGGGTCGCCTGCGCGGCCTGCGGCGTAGTTGTTCAGGCCGACGTGAATCTTGCCGTCCAAGAAGGTGCCCGCCGTCAGCACCACGGTGCGGCTGCGGAACTGGATGCCGACCTGCGTCACCGCGCCTACCACCCGGTCGCCTTTGATCATCAGGTCGTCCACGGCCTGTTGGAACAGCCACAGATTCGGCTGGTTTTCCAGCATGCGCCGAATAGCGGCCTTGTACAGCACCCGGTCGGCCTGGGCCCGCGTGGCGCGCACGGCCGGGCCTTTGCTGGAATTGAGGATGCGGAACTGGATGCCGCCCTCGTCGGTGGCCAAGGCCATGGCCCCGCCCAGCGCATCCACCTCTTTGACCAAATGCCCCTTGCCGATGCCGCCGATGGACGGGTTGCAGCTCATCTGGCCCAGCGTCTCGATGTTGTGCGTGAGCAGCAGGGTTTTGCAGCCCATGCGCGCAGCGGCCAGCGCGGCCTCGGTGCCGGCATGGCCACCGCCAACCACGATCACATCAAATTCTTGGGGGTACAACATACGCTCTTCCTCTGTCAGTGCCAGCCCCAGCACTGGCAAACCGCGCCAAAATAGCGGGTCCACGGGCAGGTGGGGAATCCAGCATTTTAATAAACCCCCTGGTTTCCTGCGGCAACACCGGCTCTTATCATTGGCGTACCGCCATCGCTGAAAGGAAACCCATGCCCTCCTCTACCGAAGCCATCATCCTGGCCCGCGTCAACCAGAAGATTCTGGCAGCGGGCGAAACCCTGCCACGCGTGACCCTGCAGGACGGCAGCCAGGTGCAGACCGGCACCGTCGCCGCCATGCTGCACAACGTGGCGCTGTACAACGCAGCCAGCGCAGACGCGCGCGGCGAGATCGAACGCGAGTTGGAGCTGGCCATCCCCACCCTGGCCAAGATCGGTCTGTTTGCCCTGTTCAGCCCCGCAGAATGGTGCAGCGGCAGCAATCCGGGGCGGCAGTTTGTGGGCCAGAAAGCCCAAGAATATCTGGCTGCAAACAAGTAAACCCATGCCCATCACCATCCGCCCCGACACCCGCCAGCAGGCCATCGCCTCCATCGAGCGCTACTTTCTGACCCACATGGACGAGAAAATCGGCAATGTGGCCGCTGGGGGTTTGCTGGGCTTTTTCCTCGAAGAAATCGGGCCGCTGGTCTACAACCAGGCGGTGGCCGATGTGCAGGCCCAGCTGCAGGCGCGGGTGATGGAGGTGGACATCGAGGTGCACGAGGACGCATTCACCTACTGGCACAAGGCCGATAAACAGCGCAAATAGCCTTAGCTCCTGTTTTCATAGCTACTTGCGTAGGCGGAATATGCACCAATAGTCTATTTGGCATATGACTTTACCGTCCAGCGACAATCTCTCCATGCCGCCGCGCGGTGCAGCGGCCCTGTTTGGAAAACTCCCCCATGGCCTCTAGCCTGCTTGCGCTGATCGACGATATTGCCTCCATCCTGGACGATGTCACCTTGCTGACCAAGGTGGCGGCCAAGAAGACCACCGGGGTGCTGGGCGACGACCTGGCGCTAAACGCGCAGCAGGTCAGCGGCGTGCGCGCCGAGCGCGAGCTGCCGGTGGTGTGGGCCGTGTGCAAGGGATCGTTTCGCAACAAGTTGATTCTGGTGCCCGCCGCGCTGGCCATCAGCGCCGTTGCCCCCTGGGCAGTAACCCCGCTGCTGATGGTGGGCGGTGCCTATCTGTGCTTTGAAGGCTTTGAGAAGCTAGCCCATCCCTTCATGCACAGCGCCGATGCCGTGGCCGCAGAACACAGCGCGCTGGTGGCCGCGGTGGCCAACCCGGCTATCGACCTGGTGGCGCTGGAGCAGGACAAGATCAAAGGCGCGGTGCGCACCGACTTCATCCTGTCGGCCGAGATCATCGCCATCACCTTGGGCACGGTGCAGGGCAGCGGCTTCAGCACCCAGCTCAGCGTGTTGACCACCATTGCGGTGGTGATGACGGTGGGCGTGTACGGCCTGGTGGCCGCCATCGTCAAGCTGGACGATGGCGGCCTGTACCTCACGCAGCAAAACAGCGCCTGGCAGCGCAGCCTGGGTCGCGGCATTCTGGCGTTTGCGCCCTGGATGATGAAGACGCTATCGGTGGTGGGCACCGCCGCCATGTTCCTGGTGGGCGGCGGCATATTGACGCACGGCTGGCCTGCCCTGCACCATGGCATTGAAGCCATCACCCAGTCGGCTGCGGCGCTGCCGGGTGTGGGCGGCCTGCTGCAAACCGTGGCTCCAACGCTGCTGGACGGCATCGCCGGGGTGGTGGCCGGTGCGGTGGTGCTGGCCGGGGTACTGCTGGTGCAGCGCGTGCGGGGCAAGAAGGCGCACTAAACCGTACTGAGGTTTGCTATGTAAAAAATAGCTGCTTGTGCTGGCCCGGCCAACACAAGAAACCGATTTTTTACAAATTCGCTGCCATACGCCTGTCACGCCTTTGTCACGCAGCGGTAAGACACTGGGCAGTTTACCCACGGTGCTTTTCCATGACTCCAGTAACCACCCCGGTGCGATGTGTTCCACGTGGCACATTGGCCCTGGCGGCCTAGCACCGTGCAAATCACCTACGGTGCCGACAAAACCGGCCTGCTCTGCGGCTACCGGTTTGAAAATGGTGCGCCCGGCGTGCCAGTGGACCTGGCCGAAGCCGCGGCCTGGCTGCGCAGCGACACCCCCAAGGGCGTGGCCGATTTCGTGTGGCTGCACTTCAACCTGAGTGACGCGGCGGCCGAGGCCTGCATCCGCAAGCACCTGGATGCCGTGCCCGAGTTCTTCGAGGCGCTGCACGCGGGCTCCCGCTCTACCCGCATCGAGGACGCGCACGACACGCTGATCGCGGTGGTCAACGATGTGGCGTTCGAGTTCGCCTTCGACCCAGCCGAGATCGCCAGCCTGTGGCTCAACGTGGGCCCGCACATGGCCCTCAGCGCCCGCTCGCACCCGCTGCGTTCCATCGACCGCATGCGCGATGCCGTCAAGCACGGCAAGCCGCTGGCCTCGTCGGTGGCGTTTCTGAACCAGTTGCTGATGGAGCAAGGCGACGTGCTGGTGCACATCGTGCGCGAAACCACGGTGCAGGTAGATGCCATCGAAGACAAGTTTTTGGTGGGTCGCCTGCACAACCGCCGCGCCGACCTGGGCAAACTGCGCCGCGTGTTGGTGCGCCTGCAGCGCCTGCTGGCGCCCGAACCGGGGGCCTTGTTTCGGCTGCTGCGCCTGCCGCCGCCGTGGATCAGCGAGCACGACCTGGAAGCGGTGCGCCAGGCCACCGAAGAGTTTTCGCTGACCATCCGCAACATGTCGGAGCTGAAAGAACGCATCAAGCTGCTGCAGGAAGAAATCGCCGCCCAGGTGAGCGAGCAGACCAATCAGAGCGTCTTCACCCTGACCGTGGTCACCATGCTGGCCCTGCCGATCAACATCGTGGCCGGGCTGCTGGGTATGAATGTGGGCGGCATCCCCCTGGCCGACCACCAGCACGGCTTCTTCGTGGTGGTGGCGATCATCGTGGTGTTTACCGCGCTGGCCGGGTTGTACGTATATCGGAAAAAATAGAAAAATTAGTATATTTTGATAGCTGCTAGCGTAGGTTAAATTTACGCTAGCAGCTATTTTTATGCCTGAAAAAAGGCCTGAAAACTATAGCGTGGCCATGTCAATGACGAAGCGGTACTTCACATCGCTTTTCAGCATGCGGGTGTAGGCGGTTTCAATCTGGTCCATGGGGATGGTTTCGATGTCCGACACGATGCCGTGCTGGGCGCAGAAGTCCAGCATCTCCTGGGTCTCTGCAATGCCGCCGATCAGCGAACCGGCCAGGCGGCGGCGCTTGAAAATCAGGCCAAACACATTGGGGGACGGGTGCGGGGTTTCTGGCGCGCCGACCAGGGTCATGGTGCCGTCCAGCTTGAGCAGGCCCAAGAAGGCATCCAGGTTGTGCGCAGCGGCGACGGTGTTGAGGATGAAGTCAAAGCTGTTGGCGTGGGCGGCCATCTCGTCGGCGTTCTTGGACACCACGACTTCCTTGGCGCCCAGGCGCAAGGCATCTGCACGCTTGCTCTCGGAGGTGGTGAACAGCACCACGTGCGCGCCCATGGCGGCAGCGATCTTCACGCCCATATGGCCCAAGCCACCCAGGCCAACGATGCCGACCTTCTGGCCGGGGCCCACTTTCCACTGGCGCAGTGGCGAATAGGTGGTGATGCCCGCGCACAACAGCGGGGCTACCGCGGCCAGGTCGTCCAGCCCGTGGGAGATGCGCAGCACGAAGGATTCGCGCACCACCATGTGGTTGGAATAGCCGCCATAGGTGTTGGTGCCGTTGGGGAACACCGGGCCGTTGTAGGTGCCGGTAAAACCGTTGTCGCAGTACTGCTCCAGGCCTTCGACACAGGGTGCGCAGTGCTGGCAGCTATCGACCATGCAGCCAATACCGACCAGGTCACCCACCTTGAATTTACTGACCAGATCGCCCACCGCCGTGACGCGGCCGACGATTTCATGGCCGGGTACGCTGGGGTACACGGTGTTCTGCCACTCGTTGCGGGCCGTGTGCAGGTCGGAATGGCAAACCCCGCAGTACAAAACATCCAGCGCCACGTCCTGTGCGCCAGGGGTGCGGCGTTCGAAGCTGAAGGGGGCCAGAGGGGTCGTGGGGGAGGTAGCGGCGTAGCCGTGGGCGGTGGTCATGGGAGGTGCTCCTGTGGGGGTGTGGCAAAATAAAGGCGCATGTTAAGCCGATCCCATGACCACCGTGTAACAAGGCTATTGGCCAGCGCCAGGGTGGATCTGCACCGGCTTGCCCGTGCGCGCACTCTCGTACAGCGCGTCCAGAATTTGCATTACCACCAGCCCCTCGTCGCCGCCCGCCGGGTGCGGCGTGCCGGTGAGGATGGCCTCGGCGTAATCGAACATGGCCGATTGGGCCTCTAAGGTGGGCGGGCACAGGTGCATGTCCACCGGCGCACCGTTGACTTCGGTGAACACCTGCGCGTCGAAGGTGTAGCCACCGCCCAGATTCTTTTGCAGCAGCCCAGCCTTGGTGCCCAGCAGCCGGGTTTCCATCAGCTCAGCCTCCTGGATGTTGGCGGCCCAGGAGGCCTCCAGGGCCAACGTAGCACCGGTATCGAAGCGGATGAACCCAGCAGCCAGGTCTTCCACATCAAAGGTCTTGCCGGCCTTCTGGGCCAGGCCGCTGGCGATGGGGTTGTAGGTGCTGCCCATCACCCAGGTGGGTTGCGGGTAGCCCATCAGCCACAGGGCCAGGTCCAGGCGGTGCACACCCAGGTCGATCAACGGGCCGCCCCCGGCCAGCGCCTTGGTGCCAAACCAGCCACCAAAGCCAGGCATACCACGGCGGCGGTGCCAGACGCTGCGACCAAAGTAGAAGTCGCCAAACAAGCCGGCATCCACCTGGGCCTTCAGGGCCCGGGATGCGGCGCTGAAGCGGTACGAGAAGTTGATCATCAGCCGCTTGCCCGCGTCTTTGGCGGCTTCCAGCATCTGGCGGCTCTCTTGGGCGTTCATGGCCATGGGCTTTTCGCACAGCACGTGGCAGCCTGCGGCCAGCGCGGCCAAGGTCAGTTCCATGTGAAACTTATTGGGGGTGCAGACGCTGACCACGTCCAGCCGCTCGGTCGCCAGCATTTCTTCGGCAGAGGCATAACGGCCTGCCACGCTGAACTCGTCACCCACCTTGGTCAAGCGTGCCGCGTCGGGGTCAGCCAAGGCCACCACTTCCACGTTCGGGTGCTCTTGCCAGCCTTTGATGTGGGCGCGGCCCATGCCCAGACCGATCACGCCAACACGCAGTTTTTTCATGGTTTCGCTCATACCAAATCCGCCTTGGTCTGGGTGATGCCGACGTTGGTGAAACCGGCTTTGGGGCTGATGGTCTCCAGCGGCGCAGCATTAGGGCACACGTCCACGATGTTGACGCGGGGCGCGGCCCACTGCACGGCGTTGGCGATCACGCGCTGCACGTTTTTGTCGTGGTAGGTGGGGTAGGCCTCGTGGCCAGGGCGGAAGTAGAAGATGCGGCCATGGCCGCGCTCCCAGCAGCAGCCGGAGCGGAACACCTCGCCACCCTCGAACCACGAGATGAACACCGTGCTGTCGGGCTGCGGAATGTCGAAGCGCTCGCCGTACATCTCTTCATTGGGCAACTCGAAATATTCGCCCAGACCGGCGGCGATAGGGTGCGAGGGTTCGACCACCCACAGACGTTCTTTTTCGTGCGCCTCGCGCCATTTCAGCGAGCAGTTGGTGCCCATCATGCGGCGGAAGATTTTGCTGAAATGGCCGGAATGCAGCACGATCAAACCCATGCCTTCCAGCACGCGCTTTTGCACCTGGTCGACCACCGCATCGTCCACCAGATTGTGCACCTTGTGGCCCCACCAAATCAGCACGTCACAGCTGGCCAGGCGGGCTTCGCTCAGGCCGTGCTCGGCCTCATCCAGCGTGGCGGTACTGGTGTCCAGCGGCAGGGCACCGGGGTTCAGGCCGGGGGTGGCGGCCAGTGCGTTGGCAATGGTGGTGTGCAGACCTTCGGGATAGATAGCACCGACGGCGGCGTTTTCGCGTTCGTGGCGGAATTCGTTCCAGACAATAACAGAAATACGGGTTTTCACTAGGGTGCTCCTGGCGTGGGGTAATGGGTTGTGTGGCCTAGACTCTAAGCCTGCCAGCACCCTGCTGCCAGCCAAAATGCTGCCAAAAATCCGCAATGAATAGCAAAAAACATGGAACATAGACTGCAAGTCGACTCGCCCCTGTATGCCGCCGCCCCGGCAGCATCTGCGGCACAGGACGCAGTGGCCATGCGCCAGCACCTGGGCGACTTCTTAAGGCGCGCCATGGTGGGCAGCCTGGTGGTGCACCTGCCCGGGGGGGCCCCAGTGGAGCGCGGCGAGGGCCACTTCCACGTCGGCCCCGAGCTGTTCCTGCAAACCGGCGGCTGGACCGACTTTTGCCTGCCGCACGGCACGCTGACCCTGGGCCCCGGTGAGGCGCTGCTGATGCCGCCGCAGTTGCTGCATGCCGAGCAGGTGCGCGCCGCGCCCGCCCAGCCGTTTGCCAACCTGGTGGTCTACGCCGAGGCCCACGCCCTCACCTGCCATCTGGCGCAAGAAATCCACACCGGCAAGCCCGGCATACGCCACCTAGAGATGCGCCAACACCCGCAGGCCCGCCACATCCACGACTGGCTGGCCGACGCGGCCCGGCTGGGCCAGAACATGCAGCCCGAATGGGCCACGCTGCAAATCCGCGCCCTGGTGGCCGCAGCCACTGCCGGGGTGCTGCGCGCGCTGGCCGATATCGACCCGCACACCGCCCCCGAATCCGCCTGGGTCACCAAGGTGCGGGTACTGGTGCAAAACCAACTGGGCGATGCGGATTTGAGCGTGCGCGGCCTGGCCCAGCAATGCGGCTGCACGGCAGACTATTTGTCACACCTGTTCCGCCAACAGACGCAGGAAGCCCTGGTGGCCTACATCAACCGCATGCGCATGGCCCGCGCCGCCCGCCTGCTGGCCGAGAGCGCGCTGGCGGTGAAAGAGGTGGCCTGGGCCTGCGGTTACGCCAACCCCAGCTACTTTATCCATAGCTTTAGGGCGCAGTACGGGCAGACGCCCAAGGGCTACCGGCAAGGGCGTGACAATCCTGTTTATCCTATCAAATACTATTTACTTGGTAGTTAAAATACGTGTAACCTGTTGATTAAAAAGATAATTCATACGATTTTTTTATTTATCATGTCAGCCGATACCGAAGCACTTTTATTGCATTTGCAAAGCCATGGCGCGTCCCGCTCGGCGGATCTCCAGAAGGCCTTGGGCAAAAGCCAGTCCACGGTGTCGCGCCTGCTGGGCCAGTTACCGGGCCAGGTGCTCACCCTAGGCCAGGGCAAAAGCGCCCGCTACGCTCTACCTCAGCCGATTGCAGGCAGTGCCGCACAGCAACCGCTGTGGCGGGTGGACAGCGCAGGCCGGGCCCAACCCTTGGGGCATTTGAGCCTGCTGGCCCGGGACCATATCCATATCGAGGCACCTGGGCTGGACGTGCTGTCCACCACCGGCTTGCCGTGGTACCTGTTGCCACTGCAAGCGCAGGGGTTTTTAGGCCGCCTGCTGGCGCAGAGCCTGACGGGCTACGGCGTGCCCGGCAACCCCGACCACTGGGACCTGCAGGCCACGCTGACCGCCGCCTTGCATTTACACGACGCGCCAGGGGCCCTGGTGCTGGGGCACCTGCACGCAGCCACCGCTTTGCCTGCCCTGCCCCCACCCGGGCCCGACCTGGGCCTGGCGCTGGACGCGCTGGCCCACAGCATCGCCCATACCTTGCCTGCGGGCTCGTCCATAGCGGGCGGTCAACCCAAATTTTTGGCCACCAACCACCTCGGCACACCGGTGCTGGTGAAGTTCTCGCCCCCGCGTGGCACGCCGTTTGGCGAGCGCTGGCACGACCTGCTGCATGCCGAAGCCCTGTGTCTGCAGGTACTGCAAAGCTACGGCCAGCAGGTGGCGGCCTGCGAGGTGGTGCACAGCCACAACCGCACTTATTTGGTCAGCCAAAGGTTTGACCGCATCGGCAGCGCGGGCCGCCAGCATGTGGTTTCGGTGGGTGCGGCGCACGCGGCCTTTGTGCCCGGCGGCTACCAGCACTGGGCCGCCACCTGCGATGCGTTGGCGCGGCAAGGGCGGCTGTCGGCAGACGATGCGCTGCAGGCGCTGTTCCGGCTGCAATTTGGCCGCTTGGTCGGCAATACCGCTATGCATGCCGGCAACCTGGGCCTGTTGGCCCTTGGCGATAGCTTGAAAGACATCGCCAAAGGCCGCTTCGCCCTGGCCCCGGTCTACGGCATGCTGCCCATGCGCTACCAGCCCGATGCCCAGACCGGCGCTCTGGACTACGCCGCGTTTGCCACCGATGGCTTTTGGGCCAATGCTAACGCCATGGCCGCTGCCCAGCAGTTCTGGTCGCTGCTGGCCGAGCACCCGCAGGTCAGCCCGGCGTTGCAGGGTTTGGCCCGAACTATGGTGCAATCTGCTGTATGAAAACACTCCTATTCGCGGGCAGCACCCGCAAACAGTCGTACAACCGCCAACTGGCCCAGGCCACCGCCCGCATCGCCACGACAGCGGGTGCCGAGGTCACCCACATCGAGCTGGCCGACTTCGACATCCCCATGTACAACGCCGACCTGGAGGCCGAGGGCACGCCCGCCGACGTGCTGCGCCTGAAAGAAATCATGTTCGCGCACCCGGCCTGGATCATTTGCGCGCCTGAGTACAACGGCAGCTATCCCGCGCTGCTGAAGAACACCATCGACTGGGCCTCCAGTCCTGTCAAGACCGACCCGGTGTGGAAAGACGGTTTCCGCTCCTTCACTGGCAAGGTGTTGGGCCTGTTGAGCGCCTCGCCGGGCGGGCTGGGGGGTTTGCGCTCGCTAACCCACCTGTCGCCGCTGATGGCCAATATGCAATGCTGGGTGGCCCCCAAGCAATTCGCGCTGGGCCGGGCGTTCGATGCGTTTGCCGAAGACGGCAATTTAAAGCAGGAAGCCCATCGCGCCAGCGTGCAAGCCGTGATCGACCAGGTCCTGTGGGCCGCCCGTAAGTTTCAAGCCGAATAAGCTTCTTGCGCTGGTCCAATCAGCACAAGCGGCTATCAAATATAGAGTAACCCCATGGAATGCAGACTAGGCTGCGGTGCCTGCTGCATTGCCCCCAGCATCAGCTCGCCCATCCCCGGCATGCCGGTAGTCAATGGCATCAGCAAACCGGCCGGGGTGCGCTGCGTGCAACTCGACGCGACCAACCTGTGCCGTATTTTTGGCCAGCCAGAGCGCCCGGCGGTATGCGGCCAGCTGCAGCCCGCGCAAGACATGTGTGGCAGCAGCAACCTTCACGCCATGCACTACCTGACGCAACTGGAAATCGCGACCCAACCTGAATCCATTTAACCTGGACTTCTATTGCTTTTTAGGCTGCTAGCGCATGTTCCACCTGCACTAGTAGCTATATAAAAAATAGCAGTCAGGTTCACATGTCTTTCAGGATTTCCTGGCGCTTTTGCTGGTATTCCTGGTCGGTGATCAGGTCTTTTTCGCGCAGGCTTTTCAGTTTCTGCAGGCGCAGTTCTTGTGCATCAAAGAAAGACGCGTTGCGCACAACGGGTACTGGGGCCACAGCGACTACAGGCGCGGCAGCTTTCACCAGGGTGGGGGCAATGGCCGATGTCATGCCCGCAGTGAGCGGGAACGTCAGCCAGTCGGCACGGTGGCTGGTCGCCAGCACGCTTTGCAGCTGGGCAGAACCCGCGCCATTGCGCGAACCGTAACGGAAGGTCGGCGTCACGCCGGTACCGCGCCAGTTGTCATAAAAATTGAACCGCGCGTCGCGCACCACAAGTTGCAAACCCTCGGCATTGACAAAAATGCGGGCAGTAACTGCCGTAGGAGGTTCAATCGAGTTACGGACGCGGCGCTCGCTGCTGACCAGCAACACGTCCTGGCCCGGCGTAGCACTGGCCAGGGCCTGCGACAGGGGTTCGGCAAGTTGCTCGGCCTCGGAGCCCGTCACCAGCTCCACAGGGACCTTGGCACCCGGAATACGGACCGACTCCAGCAATTGCTGCAGGGTTCTGGTGTCCATCACCGCTGGATGCCGATTGTCGGGGGCACCGGCTTCGCGTGCCACCAGCTGGATGCTGGAGAAGTCGTGGATGTTCCAGACGGTCCGCTGGTCTGGCTGGCTGGCATCACCGGCCTTACCGCCACCAAACAGCCCATCGAACAGACCCGCATTGGCACCGGACGCAGCCACCAGGCTTGCGGCGCAGACCGCCGTGGCGATCCATTGCTTGGCTTTTCTCATAGGTTCCATTTCACTCGGGACTTACATCAGTCCCGGCACACACAAAAAAGCCCAGGTGGACACCGTTGATTCCAACAGCATGCACCTGGGCCCGACTCAGCTTCTCACAAAACTAAGGGCTTACCACCAAGCTTCCACTTGCACGCCAACCGTAGTGGCCTTGGTACGGCCAAAGAGAGCACCACCGGTGGGTGCCGCAGCAGCGGCTGCATCGTTCCAGTTGGCACGGGTAGCGTAGATACGGAACTCAGGACGGGTCCAGAAGTCGGTATTGGGCGAGAAGGCCACGGCAAACGTACCCTTGGTCAGGTTTTGTTTGTCTTGCCCGTCAATCTTGCGCTGGGTCAGACCCAGTTCACCCAAGAGCTTGACGTTCTTGGCCACGCCGTAGGACACACGTCCACCCAAAGATACGTCTTTGGTGGTTACGCCGTTGTCGGGCTTGATGGTTTGATAACCCACCAGAGCCTGGCCACCAAATACACCGCTTTGCCAATTGATGGATTCAATGATACGGCTTTGTTTGGCACCCAGGGCAGGCACACCGGCAGTGTCCAGGTTGTAGAACTTGCCATCAATGTCCGCATGGCCAGTCGATCCCTGCAAGAAGAAGGAGTTGGTCAGACCCGGAACAATGAAGTCGGCTTGGTTATGCAACAGGCCCAATGCGCCACCGTTGGAGCCCTGGGCAAACGTACCGTTCACAATGCCGCCGGTCAGGGTCAGCTTGCCACCGGGATTAACCGGCAGATCGCGCCACTGGAAGTTGGCACGGCGGGCATTGTTGGTGGTGTTGTTTTTGTTGTCAGAGTTGCCATCGCTGTACACCGCGAGGTTCAGCTTGCCAAAACCGACATCAATACCGTCGGCACCCGCACCGTAGTTGTCACCATCCTGCATCAGCCATTGGTCGATGATGTGGATGTCCTGGACACGGTGGAAACGCTGACCAGCCCAAAAGCTGACGTTCGGCGCAAAGCTCAGGCCGGTGATGTCAGAATAGATTTGCGGCGTACCGGTGGTGCCGTTGTAGTAGTTGGGCATCCAATGGACACCCCACTTCACGCCTCCGCCCAGATCCCAGTTTTTGCCGATCAAGACTTCAAAGTAGTTGTCGCCTTCATTGCCCAAGCGGTAGTGGCTCAAGCTGCCGCCCAGTTGGTACTGGCCTTTGGCCTGGCCATTGGCAGACGAATAAAAACCGCTGCGCAAGTAGCCGGTGAATTCCAGACCCGTGGCGTCCGTGACCTTCTTGACCACCTGGGTGATCTGCTTTTCCAGCGTGGCATCCACAGGCACATCGTTCGCCGCCTGGGCAAAAGCATGGCCACCTGCCGCCAACAACGACGCTGCGGCGACGGTGGCACGTAATGTAAAGAACTTCATCTTTGTTATCTCCGTTGGTCTTTTAAGTAACGACTTTGAACACCCAACTGGGTGTGGCTAAAGTTGACCGGAGGAAACCCCCAGCCACGAAATCCTGAAAATTCAGGCTTACTGAACTGCACCCTTTGCTTTTGCCCTTCGTGGCACAAAACCAATCCCCGCTGCCACCTACTTTCTCACCACAAGGTCTTTCAGACTGGTTGTGTAAACGCTCTGTAAATTTCTTTGAAGATTATGTAAGTTTGTTACAAAAATTTCATCGTACGTACAGTTTTTACGTTCTTGAAAGAAACAAGACGAAACAGGAGAACGCAGAAATCCCCGCCTCTTTCACTCACAAAATTCGCTTTATATGCGGTTTGTGGAGCACTTTCGGACAAAAAGAACTGTAGTAATTTAGTTACTTAGCTGAACTAAGTATTTGTACTAATTTGTTGTTTTATATCAACAATTTACAAAAAAAAGCTCTTAACCCCAAATCAAGGGCGTGCAAAAGTATGTACCAACAGGTGCACAAAGCCGTACGAGATGGAATGGCGGCCGCGACTTTCCTGTTTTGCAAAGAAAGGGGCCTGAAAACTACATTGGGTAAGCTAAAAATCCACTGAATCCCAACGGACTTTGTGTTTGGCTATTCTTCTAATGGTTCTATTAATACATAGTAGTAGTAGTAAGCACACGGCTCTTCTGTGGGTAAGCCTGTTTTATCCTTTTTAATCAACAGCTTATCCCGTGTTGCCAGGTGTGCGTGACCCTGCTTTTCTGGTGTCACGCCAAAATGAACAACTTTTAAGTTATCGCGTTGCCTGTGGATAACTGCCTGGTTATGCCAGCTCTATCCACAGCTTTTCAAGACAAGGAAAAAATATGGCTACTTCACTCAAAATTGATTTCGTCTCGGATGTGTCCTGCCCCTGGTGTGTGGTGGGTTTGAAGTCGCTAGAGCAGGCGCTGGCGCGTGTGGGTGACAGCATTACGGCCGAATTGCACTTCCAGCCGTTTGAACTCAACCCCCAGATGGCCCCTGAAGGCGAAGACACCACCGAGCACTTGGCGCGCAAATACGGCTCCACCCCAGCGCAGGCGGCCGCCAACAAAGAAAACATCCGGGCCCGTGGGGCCGAGTTGGGCTTTACGTTCAACCTGGGCCAGCGCAACCGCATCTACAACACCTTCGATGCACACCGATTGCTGCACTGGGCCGAGCTTGAAGGCCACCAGCACGCTTTGAAGCAGGCGTTATTCGATGCGTACTTCACCCTGGGCCAAAACCCCAGCGACCATACCTTGCTGGTGCAGGTGGCCGAACAAGTGGGGCTGGACCCAGTGCGGGCACAGGCCATTCTGGAATCTAATGAATTTGCCGATGCCGTGCGTGAACGCGAGCAGTTCTACACCAGCCAAGGTATCCACTCGGTACCCGCCATCATCATCAATGACCGGCACCTGATCTCCGGCGGTCAGCCGCCCGAGGTGTTTGAGCAGGCATTGCGGCAAATCGCGGCAGCTTGACCCGCACATTTGCACCAAACCTGAGCCGAATCCACGCGCGGCTTAATTTTGCGCACATTACAGGTGCATTTTTGTACGCAATTTAACAAGGCTTAGCGTCTTGCCTGGCACAGGCTATGCTTAGTAGCCTGTATGGCGGCATTCTCTGTCGGCCCGTTTTTCGTCCGGCCCCTGCTGGGGCCGTTGTTTCAGGCAAACGCAAGGAGATAAGCGCAATGGCAAAAGACATTTTGTGTGGTTTTGGTGTGGATGTAGACGCGGTAGCGGGCTGGTTGGGCTCTTACGGCGGGGAGGATTCACCCGATGACATTTCACGCGGGCTGTTTGCGGGCGAAGTGGGTTCACCCCGGCTGCTGAAGCTTTTTGAGCGCATGGATATCAAGACCACCTGGTTTATTCCAGGCCATTCGATCGAGACTTTTCCGGCGCAAATGCAGGCGGTGGCCGATGCCGGGCACGAGATCGGTATCCACGGCTATTCCCACGAAAACCCAATTGCCATGACCCCCGCGCAGGAAGAAGTCGTGCTGGACAAATGCATAGACCTGGTGGAAAAGCTGTCTGGCCGCCGCCCCACGGGCTATGTGGCGCCCTGGTGGGAGTTTTCCAAAGTGACCAACGAGTTGCTGGTCAAGAAGGGCATCAAATACGACCATTCGCTGATGCACAACGACTTCCACCCCTACTACGTGCGGGTAGGTGACAGTTGGACCCCGATTGACTATGGCAAAAAGCCGTATGAATGGATGGTGCCGCTGCAGCGCGGGGTCGAGACCGACCTGATCGAGATCCCGGCCAACTGGTACCTGGATGATTTGCCGCCCATGATGTTCATCAAAAAATCGCCCAACAGCCATGGCTTTGTGAACCCGCGCGACATCGAGCAAATGTGGCGCGACCAGTTTGACTGGGTCTACCGCGAATGCGACTACGCCGTGTTCCCCATCACCATCCACCCCGATGTGGCGGGTCGGCCGCAGGTGTTGTTGATGCTGGAGCGGCTGTTTGCGTACATCAAGTCGCATCCCGGCGTGCGTTTTGTCACCATGGACACCATGGCCGACGACTTTGCGGCGCGCTTCCCCCGCAGCAAAGCCTGATGCTGGCGAGGTAAGGCGAGGCCAAAGCGATATGTGCGGCATCTGTGGGTCTTTGGGCGGTGAAGAGCATTGGAGCAGTGGCACGGGCCGCATCCATACCGCTTCTGCACCCACCCGGCGCGCTGAACGGGCCCAGCGCATCAAGGTCATTAACCAAGTGTTGCGCCCCACCCGGGTGACCGTCAGCGACTGGCAAGGGCGCTTCTTTCTGGTGCTGGGCCCCACAGGAAAGCAGCAGGTGGTGGACAGCCTGCCGCACATTTGGCAAGCCGTGCAGGAGATGACCGGGCGCGGCATCGACCCCTTGGTCCTGCCGGTACCGGGTGCTGTCGGGTGACAAGCGCGATCCCGGTCAACGTCCTCACCGGCTTTTTGGGCTCGGGCAAAACCAGCTTGCTCAACCGCTTGCTGCGCGACCCCTTGTTCAGCCAGTGTGCGGTGCTGATCAATGAGTTTGGCGCCATCGGCATCGACCACCATCTGGTGGATCGCATCGACGGCGACATGGTGCTGCTGGCATCCGGCTGCATTTGCTGCACCATCCGGGGCGACCTGGCCAGTGCCCTGCGCGGCCTGTTTGAGCGGCGTGAAAGCGGTCTGGTGCCCCCGTTCATTCGCGTGGTGATCGAAACCACGGGCTTGGCCGATCCGGTACCGGTGGTCGCCACCATCCTGTATGACCGGGTTTTGCAACACCACTTTCGCATGGGCAATGTGGTCACCACTGTGGATGCGCTCAACGGCAGCCGCAATCTGGCGCAGTACCCGGAATGCCTGAAACAGGCCGCCGTGGCCGATAGGCTGGTATTGACCAAGCTGGACCTAGCCGCCCCGGAGGCGGTGGACGCACTGGTGCAGCAGCTGCACGCCGTCAACCCCACCGCGGACACCGTCAGAGCCGACAATGTGGACCTGAGCGCGGCCCAGCTGCTGGGAGACAATGTGTTTGACAGTGCCATCCAGAGCCAGGAAGTCGGTCGCTGGCTGCAGTTTGCACACCAGCGCCAGTACCTGGCCATAGGAAATGCAGGGCGAACGCCGTCTCAAGACCTGGCCGAACCCGTTATGCACCCGCGGGGCATCCAGTCGTTTGTGTTGAGCCTGCCCGAGGCCATCAACTGGACGGTCTTTGGCGTGTGGCTGTCGCTGTTACTCCATGCCCACGGCGACAAAGTCCTGCGGGTTAAAGGCCTGCTGAATGTGGAAGGCGCGGACACGCCGGTGGTCTTGCACGGGGTGCAGAAAATGGTGTATCCGCCCACCCATCTGGACCGCTGGCCCGACGACGACCGGCAGTCGCGCCTGGTTTTTATCGTCCACGGGCTGGAGCCCTCGGCCATCGAGGCATCGCTGCTGGCGTATCTGGCGCAGTTCTAGAGAACACGGTGTTGCCCGGGGTAGAAACAAGCCAGCACAGGGCCGCCACGCACCAAAATAAACCGGCTTTGGGGTCGCCTTACAGCGCCGGTGCCATTTTGTATACGGAAATCAGCCAAATTGCCAACAAAGCTGGCACGATCTATGCATAAGGCAGCGGCATGTCCGCAAATACCCCCTACCCCGCACCTTCGGCCATCGAAATCATCGCGCTGACCAAGCGCTATGGATCGGCCAAGCCCGCTGTCGACAGCATCAACCTGCGTATTGCCAGCGGTAGCTACTGCTGTTTGCTGGGGCCGTCCGGCTGCGGCAAAAGCACTACGCTGCGCATGGTGGCCGGACACGAGTCCGTCAGCAGCGGCGACATCTTGCTGGAAAACCGCAACATCACCGATCTGCCCGCCGCCGCGCGTGGCACGGCCATGATGTTCCAGAGCTTTGCACTGTTCCCGCACCTGAGCGCGCTGGACAATGTGGCCTTCAGCTTAAAAATGAAGGGCATGGACAAGGCCGAGCGCCATGCCAAGGCCAAAGACCTGCTGGACCGCGTGGCCATGGGCCACCTGGCCGAACGCACGCCCAGCGAGCTGTCCGGTGGCCAGCAACAGCGCGTGGCCCTGGCCCGCGCCTTGATCACCCAGCCCAAAGTGTTGCTGCTGGACGAACCCCTGTCGGCCCTCGACCCCTTCTTGCGGATCCAAATGCGTGCCGAGTTGCGCCGCTGGCAAAAGGAGCTGGGCCTGACGTTCATCCACGTCACCCATTCGCAAGAAGAAGCCATGGCCCTGGCCGACACCATGGTGGTGATGAACCACGGGCTGATCGAGCAAGTGGGCAGCCCACATGAGATCTATAACCGTCCGGCCAGCGAATTTGTGGCGCGCTTCATGGGCGGACACAACGTGCTGGACACGCCGCGCGGCAAGATCGGTGTGCGCACCGACCACATGCAGATCATCCCCGCCGAAGCCGCCCTGCACGACGGCCCCAACAATATCCGCGCTGTGATCAGCGATGTGGAGTACCAGGGCACCTACGTGCTGCTGGGCCTGCAAAAACCCGGCGTGGCGCAAACCGCCAGCTCCACCGCCGAGTTCTCGGTGATGGTGTCCGAAGCCCAGTTTGCCGCCCGCCCCTACCGCGTTGCCGAGCCCGTGCAACTGGCCTGGGCTGCCGATGCCGCCCACCCGTTGGGCGAGCGTATTCCCGTTCTCACCGCTGCCTGACGGTTTCAGGCGCTCCCTTTTTCCTTTTCAACCGCTGTCCTTAGGAGTTTTGACCATGTCCGACGTACTTCCAGAAACGACCAATGCCCTGAAGGCCACCATGCAGCGCCGCTCGCTGCTCAAAGGCACGGCAGGCATTTTGGCCACCGGCATCTTCCCCGCCGTGCACTCTGCCGAACCCATCGTTTTGCGCTACCTGGGCACCGCGGTGAACCAGGACAAAGCCATTGCCGAAAAATTCAAGGCCGACACCGGCATCACCATCCAGTACGTGGCCGTGACCACCGACGACGTGACCAAACGCGCCGTGACTGCACCCAATAGCTTCGACCTGATCGACACCGAATACTTCTCGCTGAAGAAGATCGTGCCCACCGGCAACCTCAAGGGCATCGACGTCAAGCGCATCAAAAACGCTGACAAGATCACCACCCTGTTCACCACCGGCATGGTCAACGGCAAGGTCGTGGGCGACCAGGGCACGGCTCCCAAGAAGGTGATCTATCTGGAGGGCGAAAAGTCCAAGGTGTTCTCCAAGACCCCGACGCAGTTTATGTCGCTGATCCCTACCGTGTACAACGCCGACACGCTGGGCATCCGCCCGGATCTGATCAAGCGCCCTATCACCTCCTGGGCCGAACTGCTGAACCCCGAATTCAAGGGCAAGGCCGCGATTTTGAACATCCCCTCCATCGGCATCATGGACGCGGCGATGGTGGTCGAAGCCATGGGCATCTACAAATACCCGGACAAAGGCAACATGACCAAGAAGGAAATTGACCTGACCATCAAGACCCTGATCGAAGCCAAAAAGCAAGGCCAGTTCCGTGCGCTGTGGAAGGATTTCAACGAGTCCGTCAATCTGATGTCGTCCGGCGAAGTGGTGATCCAGTCGATGTGGTCGCCTGCCGTCACCGCCGTGCGTACCAAGGGCATCGCCTGCACCTTCCAGCCGCTGAAGGAAGGGTACCGCGCCTGGGCTGCCGGTTTCGGCCTGCCCGCCACCTTGAAGGGCAAGACCCTGGACGGCGCTTACGAGTTCATCAACTGGTTCCTCGACGGCTGGGCCGGTGCCTACCTGAACCGCCAGGGCTACTACAGCGCCGTGCTGGACACCGCCAAGTCCAAGATGGAAGCCTACGAGTGGGCCTACTGGATGGAAGGCAAGCCTGCCACCCAGGACATCAAGAGCCCGAACGGCGACGTGCTGGCCAAGACCGGCGCGATCCGCGATGGCGGCAGCTACGAAGCCCGCATGGGTGGCATCGCCTGCTGGAACGCGCTGATGGACGAGAACAACTACATGGTGCAAAAGTGGAATGAATTTGTCGCAGCCTGAAGGCCGTAGACAAATTCGACCCCCAGGCTGTGCTGCGCTGCGCCCACCCCCTGTGAGGGGGCACAACCAGCGGCCCGGCAAAGCCGGTTCCGCGGTTGTTTGCGAAGGGGCATCGCTGCGCTTGCCTTAGGAAAACCGGGGTATTTATTCGCCCCGGTAAGATTTATAAGAAATTGGCCTCTAGCATATGTTCCACCTACGCCATTAGCTATGATTTTGATAGTTAACGCGGACCACCATCCATGAGCACACCTAGCGCCCCACTTCCTTCACCGACCCCCGCGCCTGGCCGCAGCCTGTCCGCCTGGTGGCAGGCCACGCCGCTGACGGCGGTGTTTGCGGTATTCTTTCTGGTGCCGCTGGCGCTGATCCTCATGGTCAGCTTTTGGGACTTCAACGAATACGAGTTGCTGCCCGGCTTTACCTTCAAAAACTACATCTCGATTTTTGACGGCTGTGGCAACACCAGCGAGATGTGCGTCACCCTGAAGACGTATTTGTCCACCTTCAAATTTTGCTTCATGGTCTGGCTCATCACCCTGGTGCTGGGCTTTGCGGTGTCGTACTTTCTGGCTTTCCACATCCAGTCCTCGGGCACGCAGACGCTGCTGTTTGTGCTGTGCACCATTCCGTTCTGGACCTCCAACGTGATCCGCATGATCTCCTGGGTGCCGCTGCTGGGACGCAACGGCTTGGTGAACCAAGGGCTGGTGGGGGCCGGGCTGGTCGACCAGCCGATCGAGTGGCTGCTGTTTTCGGACTTTTCGGTCACGCTGGCCTTTGTGCACCTCTACACCATGTTCATGATCGTGCCCATCTTCAACAGCATGATGCGCATCGACCGCAACCTGCTGGAGGCCGCCAACGACAGCGGTGCCAGCGGCTGGCAAACCCTGTGGAATGTGATCGTGCCGCTGTCGCGCACCGGCATCATCATCGGCTCCATCTTCGTCATCACCATTGTGATGGGCGACTTCGTCACCGTAGGCGTGATGGGCGGCCAGCAGATCGCCTCCATCGGCAAGATCATCCAGGTGCAAACCTCGTACCTGCAATTTCCCCTGGCCGCCGCCAATGCGGTGATCCTGCTGGCCATCGTGTTGATGATCATCTGGGCGCTGACCCGGCTGGTCGATATCCGTAAGGAGCTATGAGATGAAACGCGCACCCGGTTTTGTGCCTTTGGCCTTTGTTTTCGCCTTTTTCGTGCTGTTCATGTACGGCCCGATGTTCGTCATCTTCATCCTCAGCTTCCAGGGCCCCGAAGGGGGTTTGACCTTTCCGCTGCGCGGCCTGTCGCTGCACTGGTTTGCCAAGCTGGCCGAAGGCCTGGGCGTGGTGGACATTGGCGCGGCTCTGCGCCGCTCGCTGGGCCTGGGCCTGGCGGTGATGGCCTGCACGGTGGTGTTCTCGGTGCTGGCCGGCCTGGCCTTCCGCAAAAAATTGGCCGGCGGCAATACGCTGTTTTTCATCGTGATTGCCAGCCTGATCATGCCGTCCATCATCGTCTCGTTAGGGATCGGGCTGGAGTTCCGCCTGCTCGACGGCGGCATCAAGCACGCGCTGGAATTTTTGGGCATGCAGGACACGCTGGACAATTACGGCACCGCCCTGGGCCTGTTCACCTCGGCGCTGGGCGCGCACCTCACCTGGACCCTGCCCTTCGGCCTGCTGATCATGTTTGCCATCTTCAACCGCTTTAACCCGGCCTACGAGGAGGCCGCCCGCGACCTGGGTGCCACGCCGTGGCAGAGCTTCAAGCACGTGGTGCTGCCGCTGATTGCGCCTTCGGTGGTCGGCATCGGCATGTTCGGCTTCACCCTGAGCTGGGACGAAATTGCCCGCACCTCGCAGGCGATTGGCGATGTCAACACCTTGCCGCTGGAGCTGCAAGGCCTGACCACCACCGTCACCACGCCGTCGATCTACGCCATCGGCACCGTCACCACCGTGGTGTCGCTCATCGTGATGGGCATCACCTTGCTGCTGGTAAAGTTCTTGGGACGCAAACAAAAAGGCCGTTCATAGTGTCCACAGCCCCCGTTCCCACGCTCAGCGACAGTGAAATTTACGAGCGCATCGTCTCCGCCATCCTGGACCACCGGCTCCAGCCCGGCACCAAGCTGGTGGAAGACAAACTCGGCACCGCCTTCGGCGTGTCGCGCACCCGCATCCGGCCGGTGCTGGTGCGGCTGGCCAACGAGCAGATCGTGACCCTTACCCCCAACCGCGGGGCCTGCGTGGCCCAGCCCACCGAGCAGGAAGCCCGTGAAGTCTTTGAAGCCCGCCGCCTGGTCGAGCCGCCGCTGCTGGAGCGCTTCATGGCCATCGCCACCCCGGCCGACATCGCCGTGCTGGCCCATTTCATTGCCGAAGAAGAGGCCGCCCGGGCCAAGGGCGATATGCGCCACGCCATCCGCATGTCGGGCGACTTTCACCTGACGATTGCCGAGCGCGCCGGGCAGCAAACCCTGGGCCGTATCCTGCGCGAACTGGTGTCGCGCACCTCGCTGATTTTGATGACCTGGGGCCCGGTCAGCGTGGCCGACCCGAACAGCTGGGCCGGTGGCTGCGGCTGCCGCGAACACCGCTCGGTGCTGGATGCCATCCGCCTGCGCGACGTGGAAGCCGCCACCCGTTTGATGCGCGAACACCTGGCGCACCTGGAGGCGCAGGTGCATTTTGGTGCGGTCGCCACCACCTCCCCCGACCTGATCGAGTTGTTTGGAAAGGCCGCTTGACCCCATGCGCCACCTGCTGGTCATCAACCCCAATACCAGCGACAGCGTCACCGCGCTGCTGCGCACCCACATCCTGCAGGCCAGCGGCCCGGATGTGGCGGTGCACATGGTGACTGCACGTTTCGGTGCCCGCTATATCTCCTCTGAGGCCAGCTACGCCATTGCCGCACACGCCACGCTGGATGCCTGGGCGGCGTGGCGGGCGGACGGCGGCCCGACCCCCGACGCGGTGCTGATCGGCTGTTTTGGCGACCCGGGTTTGCTGGCCTTGCGCGAATGCAGCGCCGCCCCGATTACCGGCCTGGCCGAGGCCGCATTTTTCGAGGCCGCACAGCATGGCCGCTTTGCCGTGGTTACCGGCGGTGTGGCCTGGAAGCCGATGCTGCAGCGCCTGGCCCACAGCCTGGGCTATGGCGAGCAACTGGTCCACATCCACACGGTCGAAGCCACCGGTGCCGAACTGGCGGCCGACCCGGTCGCCGCCCGCGCCCTGCTGGCCACCGCCTGCCGCACGGTGGCCGAGCAGCACGGTGTGCAAGCCGTGATTCTGGGCGGTGCCGGTCTGGCGGGTATGGCCGCCCAGATCCAAAGCGAAGTCAGCGTGCCGGTCATCGACAGCGTGCTGGCCGGTGCCCGCCAGGCACAGATGTGGGTTGATGGCATGCCCACCGATACCGGCTTGCCCGGTGCGTGGGTCGGCCTGTCACCCGCGCTGATGGCGCTGTCAGGGCGCTGAACCGGATTGCTATTATTTATATAGCTACTAGCGCAGGTAGTACATACGCTAGAGCCTTATTTTTGTACGTTGTTTCGTGGCCCATCGGATGCCCTGGGAACCAAGGTTACGCGTTCCAAATAGCCGCTCGCTACCTGAGTGTTACCGTTCAAAAGCCGGAGCAAGGCATCGCCGACATGTCGACCATTTTCAAATACTCGGTGTTCGATCGTAGTCAAAGGGGGGTCGCAAAATGGCGATATGGGCGAGTTGCTATAGCCAATGATGGAGATATCGCGCCCCACCACCAACCCGCTTTCTCGGCACGCTGCCATAGCCCCAAAGGCCATGCTGTCCACTGCGCACACGATGGAGGTTGGCCGATTAGGGTGGTTGAGCAACTGCATCGTAAGGTTGTAGCCACTTTGGACTGTTAATTGCCCTTCCTTGATAAGTAAAGGGTCCACTTCAACCCCAGCAGCCTGTAACGTGCGGCTATAGCCCAACGCACGCAGGTGTGCAAAATAGTATTCTGATGGCCCGTTCAGCAAAGCGATGCGCCGGTGCCCAAAACCTAGCTGGCGGTTGACGGCCATAGCAAATGCGCCTTCGTTGTCAGTATCGATCCAGGTATACGGCTCGGTACTTTCGGTGCGCCCGTAGGTCACAAAAGGGATATCTGCTTCCTGCGCCAGTTTGACGCGCGGGTCATTGGTGTGGGTTCGAACAAACAGTAATGCATCTGCCCAGCGGCCTTCGATGAAGTTGCGGTACAGCGCCATTTCACTCTCCATGCCCCGGCTCCCCGCGCTGGTGGCAAACAGGTAGTAGCCAGAACCATCCAGTGCGGCTGATACACCAGCGAGCAGGCCCGAGTACATCCAGTCAATGAACTCGTCGCCCGCCTCCAGCATCGGCAATGTGACACCGATGGCCCGGGTCGTGCCTGACACCAGCCGCCGCGCTCCCGGATTGGGCCGGTAGTTCATCTCCTTGGCCATGGCTACCACGCGCTGGCGTGTATCGGCGGCAACGTCGTCATAGCCATTCAGCGCCCGCGAGACGGTAGATACCGACAAATTTAGGGCCTTGGCGAGTAGAACGATGGACATGAATGTGGTGGGTGGCTGAAGAATAAAAACCTTTTTGGATTTTACGCAGTGCCTGGGCAAGGGACTGTTGAGGTGAACAGACTGCTTCCGGCTGGTATGAGGGGCGCTATCCCCGGGTTTTTACGGGGATGACAAAAATAAGCAAAAAAGGTGCAATACACCTCATTCCAAAAACGTTTTTGTAAACACGTTAAAAATCCAACAGGAGACCAGAAAATGCACTTTTTCAACAAACTAAAAATTCAATCCGCCTTTGGCGTAGCACTCGCAGCAGCCTCGGCGCTTGCCCAGGCCCAGTTCAAATTGGAGTACGCGGGAAATACGCTACAGATCGGTGGGCGTTTGAATGTGTCGTACGACCACACCAGCGTGTCCGGCTACACGCCTGGCGGGGCCAACGACCCTGGTTTGGCTGGCTCCGTAGACCGCGTCTTCGGTGCTAATGCATCCCGTATTAATTTCACTTTCAGTCGCCTGTTGCCCAACGGCATTACGGGTGAGGTGTTTATTGATTCCAGCCTGAACCCTACAGCCGGATCTGGCAACCTGGCAGGCAGGGAAAACTGGCTTGGCGCTACGGGAGCGTTTGGCCGACTGCGGGCTGGACGCATCGATACGCCGGTGAAGCAAATGGGTTCTTACACCGATGTCTTCTATGCCACGGGGATTGCCGATGACGGTGAAATTCAGATGATGGGTGGGGAAGACAAACTAATCGGTTTCACCCGGCGCCAGCAAAAGTCGTTGCGATACGACAGTCCCAATATGTCCGGTTTTGGTGTGGCCGTACAACTTGGCTTACCGAACGCAGACGGCTCGGTAGGGAGTGATGCCCCTGCCAACTCAGCGCGCAAGGGGCGGGTCATTTCTACTGCGCTAACCTACGCAAAGGGACCGTTTTCTGCAGGCTTGGGTTATGAGCTTCACCAGAATGTGCGTTATTCAGGCACAACAGGGCTAGGAGACAGCGCCATCCGTCTGGGCGCCAAATACGTGTTTGAAGGAATTGGTGACATCGGTGCTGGCGCCAATGTCTTCCGCTATGAAGCGGCCGGAGGGAGTACGGTGACGCGACCATTTGCAACCATCACGGGCAACGTCTATGTAGGCTCTGGAAAAGTAGTGATGCGCTATGGCCACGCAGGCAATGTGGGAGGCAGCGCACCGAACGGCACCGTGGTCTGCGGAACACCCAACGCTTCCGCAACTTTCAACTCCTGCAGTGGCACGCTGGCCCTGGTCAAGGGACCCGATAGCGGTGCCCGCCAACTGGTTCTGGGTTACGACTACGCCGTTGACAAACAGTTTTCGGTCTACGGCTTCATGACCCAACTGCGTAACGGAGCCAACGCCAACTACAACTTCGGCACCAATGGCTATGGCGTTCTCAAGCCAGGCAATGATCTGCGAGGCATCAGTGTTGGTGCCATCTACATTTTTTAATCCAACACAACCATACGGCGACAGCTATGAAAAAATTTAGCAACTACGTCATCGCCTGCGCATGGGCGGTCAGTCTTCTTTGCGGTACGGTGGCCAAGCCTACCTGGGCCGCAGAGGTCAATTTTGTATCCACGCAACTCAGGCCAGTAGATGAGGCCGACAAGGTACGCAACGTCATTCTCAAGGGCATGTCCGATACCGTGAAGTTCACGCCAGAGGACGACGGGCCGTTCCTGACTCGCTTGCTTGCCGAAGTGGCGGCCGGCAAAGGGCAGGTTGGCGTGGCGGGGGCTCTTGATAGTAGCCTGGCAACGCTGAATGACAAAGGCGCACTTTCCGATCTGGATGCGTTGTATGCCAGTCTGGCCAAAACCCGCAGCTTCAACAGTGCATTCACCAGCGTTGGCACCTTCGGCGGCGAGCGCCAACGGATGGTTCCCTGGATGTACAGCAGCTACATCATGATGGCCAACAAAAAAGCTTTGCCCTACCTGCCAAAGGGTGCTGATATCAACGCCTTGACATACGACCAGCTCAAGCAATGGGCGAAAGCCATCAAGGATGCAACGGGTGAGGCCAAGCTGGGTTTCCCCGCAGGCCCCAAGGGTTTGATGCACCGCTTCTTCCAGGGCTATCTATACCCCAGCTACACGGGGGGTATGGCACGCACTTTCCGCTCGGTTGATGCGCAAAAGATGTGGGCGGACTTTAGGGATCTGTGGCAATACACCAATGCAAGGTCAACCGCCTACGGCTTCATGGAAGAACCTATGGCCAGCGGCGAAGTGTGGATTGCCTTTGACCATGCAGCGCGGCTACTGCCTGCTTTGAAGGAAAAACCCGGTGATTTTGTGGCTTTTCCCGCACCCGCTGGACCACGTGGACGTGGCTATATGTTGGTGTTGGCGGGCCTGTCGATCCCCAAGTCTGCGCCCGACAAGGAGGCTGCTGGCCGGCTCATTGACCACCTGACGAGATCCACCACTCAGGCTATCACCCTGGCAGAAACCGGCTTTTATCCGGTGGTGAAAACCACAGAAGTGAAACTTGGTGAAGGTATTGCGATGGTTGCTAATGCGCTGGAGCAACAATCCGGCGCCAAGGACGCTAGGGCCGCCACGGTGCCTGTGGGCTTGGGTGCGAAGGGAGGTGAATTCAACAAGATTTACCTGGACGCTTTCCAGCGCATCGTGCTGCGCCGCGAAGACATTGCGGGTGTCTTGAAGGCCCAGGGTGAAGCGATGAAGGCGTTGCTGGACGAAGTGAAAATTCCTTGCTGGGCACCTGACAAGACACAGGGCACGCATTGCTCGGTGGACTGAATGGCAATGCTATGAACCGTTCATTCACCCCCTATGCGCTGATTTTGCCCAGCGCACTATTTCTCGTGCTGGTGCTGGTATGGCCGCTGGCAGAAACCGTGCTGATTGCTCTGCGCGGTGACGATGGCGGCTGGACACTGTCGTTCCTGACCAAAATGGCTACCGATGCGAATTTTTCGCTCTCCATGCGCAACACGCTAAGCTTAGTCGCGGTGGTAGTGCCTTTGCAAATCAGCCTCTCTCTGGGGCTCGGCTACATGCTGGGCAAGCTGCCTTTTGGTCGCCAAGGATTTTTGTATGCCTGGGCCTTGCCACTGGGTATCTCTGACCTAGCCGCCGGCCTGGTGTGGCTAGCCATCCTTACACAACGCGGCTTTTTACCGAGTTTTTTGAATGGAATAGGCCTCACCACTGGCCCTTTGGATATGCTGTCCTACCTGTCGCCCACGACCTTGTTTATTGCCATTGTGGTGGCCGAAGTCTGGCGCGCCACACCTATCGTGCTGATCATCATTGTGTCGGGCCTGCAGGTGATTCCCAAAGAGTATGACGAGGCAGCCCGCGTCTTCGGCGCGACAGCATGGCAGCGTTTCTGGCACGTTACGCTGCCGTTGATAAAACCCAGTTTGCAGACCGCGTTGATCTTGCGCACGGTGATGGCTTTTGAAGTTTTCGCCGTGGTCTTTGCACTTGCAGGGCGCGACTACTCGGTCCTGGTGGGCGAGGCCTACCAGTGGCAAAACGCCTACCAGAACAGCCATGTGGCCGCAGCTTATGCGATGGTGATTCTGGGTCTATCGATCGCTGCCACGTTGGTGTTTATGAAAACCTTGAACGTACGCCGGGAGACCCTGTCATGAGCACCGCATCATTGCCGACCAAACCCGTGCTGGTGCCAGGCGGACGGGCCTCATGGCTTACGCTGGGTGCAGTTCTGTTTACAGCACTGTGGCTGCTGCCTGTGGTATTGATCGCGCTGTCGGCACTGTCTACCAAGGCGCAAATCCTGTCATGGCCCAAAAGCTTTTTTGCCACGGATGCTTACACACTGGATACCTTGAAGTATTTCATTGGGTTTGCAGGTGTGTGGCCCGCGTTGCTTAACAGCGTCAAAGTCGCCAGCCTTACTATGGTGATGGCCACCTTGCTGGGTGCACCTGCTGGCTATGCGCTGGCGCGCTACTTGTTTCGCGGTGACCAGCTCTACCGTTTGATCATCGTGATGACACGGGCATTCCCCTTGGCGATCTTGGCTTTACCGCTGATCACCCGCTTTATTGAATGGGGCATTTACGACACTGTGTTTGGTGTGGCGGTGGTACACACCGCATTGGCTCTGCCTTTTGCGATCTTGGTGACATCCAGCCTGTTCATGGGGATTCCACGTGAACTGGAGGAAGCGGCCTTAACCCTGGGATGCTCTTCGCTAGGGGCATTCGCCCGCATCGTTGTACCTTTAGCGCTACCAGGGATTGTGGCCACGATGATCTTCTCGTTCGTGATTTCGTGGAATGAGGTTTTTGCGGCCACGCTGCTGACCTTGCATGAACGCACGCTCACAGCGTTCCTGTTCACCACCTTGGAGGAAGCACCGCTGCATTTCCGGTTTGCCGGTGCTTTTTTGATGATCGTGCCGCCGATCGTGTTTATCTTTTTGGTGCGCAAGTACCTCTTCAGCATGTGGGGCATCAGCAACCGATAAGGCTTGCCGCATCGCAACAGGCCGGTGACCCGCAGGCCTAGTCCCAACGTACAACGCTATTTCCAAGGACAGAGCTTATGTCTCGCATTTCCATCAATGCCGTGAAAAAAGATTTCATGAGCACACACATCCTCAAATCCGTTTCGCTCGATGTACGCGACCAGGAATTTTGCGTTTTGCTTGGCCCCTCGGGCTGCGGCAAGACAACGCTGCTGCGCATCCTGGCAGGGCTGGAAACCGAATCGGCCGGGGAGCTCATGATCGGCGATCGCCGCGTCAATGGTTTGTCGCCAGGCAAGCGCAAGATTGCCATGGTGTTTCAAAACTACGCGGTATTCCCGCACATGACCATCGGCCAGAACATCGGTTTCGGGTTGAAAATGGCAAAAGAATCGGCAGCCAACATTGATGTACAGGTTCAGCGGGCCGCCAAGCTGATGCACATTGAACACCTGCTTGGCCGCTATGCCGGCCAGCTATCTGGTGGCCAGCGCCAGCGCGTAGCGGTAGCCCGTGCCCTGGCCATGTCGCCCGACGTACTGCTTATGGATGAACCATTGTCTAACCTGGATGCCCTGCTGCGTCTGGAGATGCGCACCGAGTTGAAGGCACTGCTGCAAGAAACCAAGACCACGACCATCTACGTCACCCATGACCAGGTCGAAGCCATGAGTCTGGCCGACCGCATCGCCGTTATGCATGCCGGAGAAATCGTGCAGTTTGCCTCGCCTATGGAGGTATATGAATACCCCAAAACGGCTTTCGTCGGCAGCTTTATCGGCAACCCGCCAATGAACTTCATGCCAGTCGATGTAGCTGTATCGCTCTCATCCACCGCGGCCCCCGCCCAGGCAGTGCGCGCAGGTATTCGACCTGAATACTTCATACCTGGTCAAAGCCAAGTCAGCGTGAAGGTCCGCGTGGTGGAGGCACTGGGTGAAAAACAACAAATCAATGGCGAGCTGGGTGGCGAAAAAATACGCCTGTCCCTGCCCAACCACCACCGCATCTGCGCAGGCGACTTGTTGCCCGTTTCCGTCGCGCCAGAACATGTGCGTTGGTATGACGCTCAGGACCAGTTACTTGCAACACCTGCAACGCACCACTAGCACCCAGAACCTGTATTGACCCACACCATGAACACGCCAATTTCCGCTTCCAATCCTGCGCGTACTTCAGAAGAAGCATCGCTGGCCGCGCAATACCAACAGATCCTGCGCAACAATGACCGTGGTGGTTACACCGTGCCGTCTGCGCGCCTCTATCCGTTCCAGTGGAACTGGGACGCCGCTATCAACGCCGTAGGCTGGCAAACTTTTGACGAGCCACGCGCCTGGCAGGAAGTCGAATTACTGCTGTCAGGCCAATGGGACAATGGCCTGGTACCCAGCATTGTCTTCCACAAGCCCGCAGACTCCTACTTCCCCGGTCCCAAGGAATGGGGTGGCAGCCACTTGTCGCCCCCCACAACCAGCATCTCCCAGCCACCGTTGCTGGCCACCATGGTGCGCAAAATGTACGAGCGTAGTCGCACTGGGGAGGCCGACCAACATATCCGCACCATCGTGCCCCAACTCATGGCGTGGCACCGATGGTGGTACCGCGACCGCGACCCCGAAAACACAGGCCTGGTGGTCAGCTACCACCCCTGGGAAACCGGTAGCGACAACTCTCCCGCCTGGGATGCGGCATTGGCTGCGGTACCCGCCGCTACCCGCGCCTACCAGCGCCGTGACACCGGTGTCGTCGATGCCAGCATGCGGCCGCACAAGGCAGAGTACGACCGTTTTGTGTACTTGCTGGACTTCTTCCGCGAATGCAAATTCGATGCCCGAAAGATCTACGATGAATGTCCGCTGCGTATTGTTGACTTTGCATTGAATGCCATTTTGCTGCGCGCCAATGTGGATCTGGCACACCTGTGTGACGTGCTGGGCTTGGCAGATGAAGCGCAAGAACTGCGTGGCTGGCATGCACGTGGTTGCATCGCCATCGACCGTTTGTGGTCAACGCCCCTGGGGCGGCACGTCAGCCTGGACACGCGCAGTGGTCAGCGTCTGGAGCAGAAAACACATGCGGCATTTTTGGCCTGGTATGGCCAGGTATTTACCGGAGATGCCGATACCCAAAAATCAGCCATTTTGCTGCAGCACCTGGATGCGCATGTAGATGCCAGCCTTTTCAGCCTGACATCGACCCACCCGAGTGAGCCAGGCTGGGACCCCCGGCGCTATTGGCGTGGTGCGGTTTGGCCGCATATCAATTGGCTGGTGGCTGAGGGACTGGCCGAATGCGGCCATGCAGCGCAGGCTCAACGTCTGCGCACAGATTGCTTGCGGCTGATCCAGCAATCGGGACCATTCGAGTACTTTTGCCCGAATACCGGTGAGGGCTTGGGTGGCCCTGATTTCTCCTGGACCGCCGCTATTGCGCTCATCTTGTTCGAAACCCAGAAAACCCAGCAACCATGACCACACACCCTGATTTCCGATCGCCGGATTTTCTGCGTTCCCATGTACTGGATGTCATGTCGTTTTATGGTCCACAGTCTGTTGACCCCAGCGGTGGCATGTACCACTTCTATCTGGACGATGGCACGGTCTACGACCGTACCACGCGCCATCTTGTCAGTGCCACACGCTTTGTCATCACCTGCGCCACGGCTTTTGAACTCGGTGGCAAACCGGAGTACAAGGAACGGGCCGCACACGCCTTGCAATTTTTGGAGAATGCATTCAGAGATGCCGAATCTCCAGGCTTCCACTGGACCCTCCGTTGGGACCATGGGCAAGCCGCGCCGCTCGACCGAACCCGCCACATGTACGGTCTGGCCTTTGTCATGTTGGCGGCGGCGCGTGCCCAACGCATAGGGATCGGGGGCGCGGCAGAGTTGCTGCAGTCCACTTACGCACTGGCAGAGCAGCAGTTTTTCGATGCGCATGCCGGGCTATACGCAGACGACGCCTCGCCAGCCGGGGTGCTGTCCGGCTACCGCGGCCAGAACGCCAATATGCATACCTGCGAAGCGCTCATTGCCGCCTTTGAAACTACCCGTGAACCACACTATCTGGCACGGGCCGAATTGCTGGCGCACAACATCACCGTCCGGCAGGCTGCGCTGGCTGACGGCGGTGTTTGGGAACATTACCGGGCAGACTGGTCACCCGATTGGGACTACAACCGGGAAGACCGCTCCAACATCTTTCGCCCCTGGGGATACCAGCCGGGCCATTTCACCGAGTGGAGCAAGCTACTATGCCAATTGGATGTTCATATGCCCCGTCCATGGCACATCCCCAAAGCACGCGAACTGTTTGACCGCGCCATGCACACCGCCTGGGATGGCGTGCATGGCGGCATCCATTACGGCTTTGCTCCAGATGGTGCCATTTGCGACCCCGCTAAATACCATTGGGTACAAGCCGAATCCATAGCCGCCGCCGCCCTCCTGGCGCTACGCACTGGAGACCCGATGTACTGGACTTGGTACGAGCGCATCTGGGATTACTGCTGGCAACATTTTGTGGACCACCAACAGGGTGCGTGGTTTCGCATCTTGACGGGTGAGAACTTCAACCTTACGCGCGAGAAGAGTCCTGCGGGCAAGGTCGATTACCACAACATGGGCGCTTGCTACGATGTTTGGCGAGCGCTAATCGGCCTAAACGACTTGGTCACAACTCCCTCCAAACAGCAAAGTCTATGACTTCACCTGTACAGATACCGTCCCAAATTGAATTGCAGCTTCAGTTGTACCAAGCCGCACTGGCTGCTGCCAATCCATTGAAAGTCGTTCCTGCATATTTACCTAGCGCGCCATCGGGCCGCATCGTGGTGGTGGGCCTTGGCAAGGCCGCCGCCGCCATGGCGCATGCGGTTGAACTGCACTACCCGAAGCCGCTTGAAGGCGTAGTGGTAGTGCCCACAGGCGCATCTTTGCCGCTAAACCACATCCGGTGCATCGAAGGCAGCCACCCGGTACCCGATGCAAGCAGCATACAGGCCGCAGAGCAACTACTTCAAGCGATCTCGGGTTTAACCAAAGATGATCTGGTGATCGCCTTGGTTTCAGGGGGAGGATCGGCTTTGTGCTGTTTGCCGACGGCAGGCCTGTTATTGCAAGAAAAGCAGCGTATCACGCGTGCATTACTGCTTAAAGGTGCACCAATCCGTGAGATCAACACCGTACGACGGCACCTCTCGGCCATCAAGGGCGGACGGTTGGCGGCACAGGCTTATCCCGCAAAGGTAGTGTCACTGGTCATCTCCGACATTCCGGGGGACGATCCAGCCCTGGTCGCCTCTGGCCCCACGTTGGCAGACTCCAGCACCTGCCACGATGCATTGGCCTTGCTGGTGCATTACGGCATCGAAATACCGACCGAACTCCGTAGCGCCCTGGAGGCTGCCGACTGGGAATCCATCAAACCTGAAGACCCACGACTGTCAGGCCATACCTGTCATCTGGTCAGTTGTGCCTGGGATGGACTCGCTGCGGCTAGCTTATTGGCGACGCAGCACAAGGTGCCCTGTCACGTGCTATCTGATGCCATGGAGGGCGAAGCCCGCGAACTGGCCTTAGCCCACGCCGCTATTGCGCTGAGCGTAGCGGAGCGTGGCCACCCTTTCAAACCACCCTGCCTGATTTTGTCTGGCGGCGAAGCCACCGTGACCGTCACAGGCAAGGGTCGCGGTGGTCGCAATACCGAATTTGCCCTGGCATTGGCAATCGCACTCGATGGTCACCCAAGAATCCACGCGCTTTCAGCGGGCACAGACGGCCTTGACGGCAATGCTGGAGCTGCTGGCGCATGGGTAGCACCTGACAGTTTGGCCCGCGCAAGAAGACGCGGCCTGGATCCACACAGCGCCCTATGCGACAACGACAGTGGCAGCTTTTTTGCTGCGATTGAAGGCCTGGTTTTAACTGGCCCCACTTTCACCAACATCAACGACTTTCGCGCAATCTATGTCGAAGCTTAAAAATGAGGGAATTCTCGAGTCACCATCGTAAATAATGCTGTTAGCAAATGTAGTGCTTGCTCCAAAGTCCTATTTCTCCTTGGAATTTAAAACTGTTCCATCAGGGGTTATGCACCGCCATGCGCCACTATGTGGGTGTCATCCACTGCCACTTGTGGAAGGCGCGCTGAAAAGAATTGACCTCTTCAAAGCCGAGATAGAAGGCAATTTCTCCGGGGTCCATCGGGGTGTGGGCCAACAGCTTTGGGCTACGTCCAGGCGGACCTCGTCGAGGATGGGTTGGTAGCTGGTGTGCATCTCCGTCAGGCGGCGTTGCAGGGTGCGCGGGCTCAGGCACAGGTGGCGGGCAGTGGCCTCGATACTGGGGCGTTCGCCGTGCATCATCTGGGCCAGCACCGACTTGACCTGCTGGTCCAAGGCCTGGGGTGCGGCGGCATCCAACTGCTGGTCCAAACCCGGCAGCAGGGCCGCCACAAGATCAGGATTACCCGTGGCAAAGGGTGTTGTCCAGCGTAGCCCGGGGGTACACCAGCACGTCTTGCACCGCACCCATGCGGACCTCGCAGCCAAAGTACCGGGCATAGTGCTGGGCGTCGGCAGACGTGTCGCCCGGCGGGTGGCTCAACTCTAGCCACAGCGGCGCTAGCGCTTGGCCGGTGCCGCTGTGCAGGAGCAATTGGATGGCGACAAAGGCAGCGTCCGTCAACACCAGGGTGCCTGGCCCTGTGCGCGTAGCCAATGAAAGGAAATAGTCATCTGGTTGCCGGTTTGCACCATGCAGATGTCTTCCGGGCACGACAGGCGTTTATAGCGCGCCAGCCGTTGCAAGGCCTCGCCAAAGTTGGCCGAGTGCAAGGCGGCGAAAGAGGCCGGGTCGAACTGGTCGGGCCGGGCATGGCCACCGATGCGCAGGCCCACCAAGGCATCGCTCGCCAGCATTTCGATGGCGCTTCACAGCGCGAAGTGTTGGCGGGTGGTCAGCGCCATCCGGGCTTGCTGGCGCACGCTGTGCGGGATATGGACCAGGCGCAAAACCTGGTCTACGTTCAACCCCAGGTAGGCCACCCGGGCCAAGCCGATGCAGGGGAGCGGGATTCTGTCAGCCACCATGGCCATGTGTTACGCGGGGGTGTCCAGCACCACTTCAAGCGGGCGGGTATTGGAGCCAAACATCCATTTGGCGAACGCGATTTCCAGCTTCGACAAGGGTTGCAGGGTGCTGCGGGTTTGAATGCTTTGGAAGGCGCGTTGTGACAGTATTTTCTTGAAGAAAGCATACAGCTTGGCATCACCGCCAAAGACGATGTGCAGCGGGCCCCGGGATATCGTTGCAGTGGTAAAAACCGCGTTGGCGATGTTGCTGGGCGCGGTGGCGTGGGTCAGCGCAGTCTGGGCGGAGTTGAAGGTATCGAAATATTTTTGATAGAACCGCATGGCCGGGTGGTGGGCATCCGAGGCGCTGTCGAGCTTGGTAAATATCTTTGTGGCATGCAGGCCGGGGTAGATGGTCTTGACCTCGATGTTGTAGGGGGCCAGCTCGATGTCCTGGCTTTCCGTCATACCGCGCACCGCCCATTTGCTGCTGCCTTAGGCAGCAATAAACGGGTATTTGAACTGCGCGCTGGCGGATGCGATGTTGATGAAGCGGCCCTGGTTGTTGGCGCGAAAGTGCGGTGTGAAGGCCTTGGTCACCGCAAATACGCCAAACACATTGGTGGCGTACTGCTACTGGATTTGTTCCATGCTGGTGGTCTCGGTGGGCCCCATCAGGCAGTAACCGGCATAGTTGACCACCACGTCAATGCTGCCGAACTGGCGGACGGCCTCCTTGGCCACGGCTTGCACCTGGGCAAAATCGGTCACATCCAAGGCAAACAGCGTGACGCTGGGCAGGTCCTTGAACAGACCGGGGGGTGCGCCCAAGTCTCTGACAGTCACGGCCACCCTTCAGCCTGCCTGGGCAAATCGCTCCACAGTGGCTTTGCCAAAGCTAGAATTGGTGCCGGTGATAAAAATCGTCTTGGGAGTCGTGGTGTCCTTTTGCTAACCCGGGTCGGTGTGTGAAAAAGGCCATCAATGCTATATAAATAATAGCTACTCGTGCTTATTCGACCGGCGGATAAGACATTATCACGCTTAAAAAGGCGATTCGGCTAGGTTCACCGGCTGCAGCGGTGCAGCATCCGGCTTGGTGCCAGCCTCGCCCAACGCCATTTCGCCACCCAAGGCGATCAGCAGGTCGGGGATCATCTGGCGCATTTCGCCGGTGGCGATGGCCGCATCGGCATCGAAGCCGTCTTCTTTTTCCTGCGAAGTACCGTCGAACACGCCGTCCAGGAAGGTCACCTTTTTGACCTGCAGGCTCTCGGTGAGCACAAAGGACACTCGGCCCTCCCAGGTCATAGCCAGCTTGGTGGGCAGCTTGCCGTCGGCCACGTGCTGGCGCACCTCGTCGATGTCCAGCGCGTGGCGGGCGTACTTGACGACCGATTTGGATTCGTCGGCGGCCTTGAGTTCGCACTCGCGGTCGATGCTGAAACCGGCGGGCGGCTCCTGCGTGGTCAGCCAGTTGGCCATTGCGGTGGCGGGCGACAGGCTGGTGTTGATTTGCAGCACGGCAAAGCCGTCAATCGCCTTGACCAGCGCAGTGATCACCTCGTCGGCGCGGCCCTGGCTACCGGCATCCACCACCAGCACCAGGGCGGCGGGGTCGATCCACACCAGCACTGCGCCGCGCTTGGTAAAGGCCATGGGTAGCAGCGACAGTTTCACGTCTTCGCTGATCTCTTTGCGCTCTTTTTTGCCAGGTTTGCGGCCGGTGGTGGCCTCGATTTGGGCCAGGCGCTCTTCTAGCTTGCGTTTGATCACCGAACTGGGCACGGCCTTGCTTTCAAACATCAGCTTCAAAATCAGCTGGCCACCCACCGACTCCAGCAGCGGGCCATTCGCCGCGCCACGCGGCTCGGTCCAGCCGACCGACATTTCCTGGCTTGCGCCACATTCCACAAAACGGTCTTTGTCCAGCGCAGTTTCAATCGCCAGCAGGTCAGCGGCCCAGCCAGGGCCAATGCGGTACACCATCACATTTTTAAACACGGGAATTCTTTCTGCGTTGATTCACAAGAGCCCGTGATTGTCGCCGTTACAGGGGCGAGGTTCTTTTCATGCCTGAGGCCAATAGGCAGAATGCACGTCCTTTAGAAACACCGCAGAACTGGCTTTGCCAAGCTGCTGGTGTTGCCCCCTGCAAGGGGGTTGGCGCTGCTACACGCAGTGGGCAAGCCTGGGGGTGTGCATCTTTACAAAGGCCTATTCCGGGGCAATGGCGGCTTTACATAAGGAATCCACACTCGTCTCTAACCTGTCGCCAATCCCGGCAGCAGGCGAAAGTCCTTATTATTTTTCAGGAGTTCGCACATGCCATCCCCCCGTACACCTTTCAAAAGTCTTGTTTTAGCCGGTCTGTTGGCCTCCCTGGGCGGCATGGCTTTTGCCGCCGCCACTGAACCGCCACCACCGCCAGCCGGCATGGCCCAGCACGATCCGGCCAAAATGCAAGAGCACATGCTCAAGCGCCAGGCGGCGTTGAAGGCGCAGCTGAAAATTACAGCCGCCCAAGAGGGCGCGTGGACCAGCTTCACCACCAGCATGCAGCCGCCCGCCAAAGGCCCACGGCCCGACAAGGCCGACTTTGAGAAGCTGACCACGCCCGAACGCATCGACAAAATGCGCGCCATGCGGACCGAGCGCGATGCTGAAATGGACAAACGCGCCGATGCCACCAAGGTCTTCTACGCCGCGCTCAGCCCCGAGCAGCAAAAAGTGTTTGACGCGCACGCCATGCCCCACATGCGCGGTGGCCCTGGCGGCGGTCCCGATGGCCGCCCTCCGCACAAGGGCTGATTTTTATAGCCTTCAGGACGTAACCGTCAGCGGGCCAAGAGCTTGGCCAGCTCGCCGGTCTGGATGAGCTTTTCCAGATCGGTGAACCCGCCCACCAGTGTGCCCCGCACAAACACCATGGGCAAGGTGGGCCAGCCGGTCCACATCTTCAGAGCGCCGCGCTCACGCCACATGCCCAGGTAGCTGCCGTACTCCAGGTAATGGTGCGGCACCTGCGCCGCATCCAGCGCTTTGCGGGCCTTACGCGGAAACGGATTGGCCCGCATCCCCACCACCACCACCATATGGGCCGCCACTGCCGCCTGTACCTCTTGCACGATGCTGCGCTGCGATGTGGTGACCTTATCGCGGATTGCTGGGTGGATGTGGGCTTCTTCCAGGATCGAACGGGGCATCAGGCCACCTCCAGATAAAAAACGCAGCATAGCGCAGCCCAGGAATGGCCGCGCCCGGCAAAGCCTGTGGATAGTTTTTGCATAAGCCACCAGTTATCCACAGCTTGCGACAGATTCCCAAAGTTGTTCATTTGGACGGTACACCCC
>NZ_JANXMU010000013.1 GCF_025354435.1 Rhodoferax sp. | reverse complement strand
GTTTGCGGTGCTGGGCGAATCCCGCTTCTTGGTCGGCGGCCAGGGCCAGGGTGTGTTGCTTCATCTTTGTCGCCTTGTGAGGGATGACAATACCAATGCAAGTCACGCGCCAGGTCGGGACTTATTCAGCGTTGCCTTAATTTATGGAATTCAAGGGGCGGTTACAGGCATCTGGCGCACCACATAGTAGTGCGGGTCTTTGGCTTGTTTGAGCAGCGCGGGAATGATCTCGCGGTAGGCGGCCAGCGTGCTTGGGTAGTGGGGTGGACAGTCGCCTTTGACGGTGTTGTGCAACTCGGGCAGCGCGTGGAACGGCACCATCGGGAACATGTGGTGTTCGACGTGGTAGTTCATGTTCCAGTACAAAAAGCGGAACACCGGGTTCATGGTGACAGTGCGGCAGTTCTTGCGGTGGTCGAGCACGTTTTCGGGCAAACCAGCGTGCTGGGTCAGACCGAAAAAGGTGTGCAACCAGCTACCCCCCATCACCGGCAGCAGGCCGAACAAGGCCAGGGGCAACCAGCTACCGAAGTAGATGGCGCTGGCGATCAGCACGGCGTACAGCAGCACCCAAATACGGGCTTCCTTGACCATCTGCGGCCACTCCATTTCAGGCACAAAGGTCTTTTCTTCTTCGCCCAGGATGCCGCAGGCATTGCGCAGTACGCGCCACAGCTCGCGCGGGCCGGATTTGATCGCAAACAGGTTGAAAAACATGCCGACAAAATCGGTGGGCAGTGGCGCGGCGACTTCGGGGTCGCGGCCGGTGACCAGGGTGTCGGTGTGGTGGCGGGCATGGCTCCACTTCCACGCGCTGGGCCGGCGCAGCGCCTGGAAGCAGGCCATTTGGTACAGCACATCGTTCATCCAGCGGGTCTTGAAGGCGGTGCCGTGGCCCGACTCGTGCCAGCGCGAATCGGCCGGGCCCGCGTAGAGCGTAGCGTACACAAAGAACGCCAGCCAGGCCCAGCCGCTGCCCCAGGTGGCGACCAGCACCGCGCCAGCAGCAACGATCAACGCGTACCACAGCACGGTGTCGCGGATGGCCTGTGCGTCTTCGCGCTGCATCAGCTGCTTCATGCGGGCCCGGGGCACGGCGCATTTGTACCAGCTGGCGTTGACCAGCCCGGCAGCCTGGGCACGCTCGCCAGCGCCGGAAATCAGGTGGTAGTCGTCCTGGGTGCGGGTCCAGTTGGGGCCGGCAAAGGCTGTCGATTCAGGGGTGGGCATGGGCTTGTCTCTCGTTGTGGTGCTGCGGATGCCGGATGCTAAAACCAATGCCTGCTGCTGTGGCTAAGGAAAACCTCAGAAACCATCAAATAGTATCAAAAACTATCATTTAGCAGGAGCTAAAACTTGCATTTATGGCAGCAGATGCGATGATTCGCCACTATGAAAGCCAAAATCACCCTGCATGACGTGGCCGAGGCCGCGGGCGTAAGCACCGCCACCGTCGACCGCGTGCTCAACAGCCGCCTACCGGTGCGCGAAGGCACCACCCTGCGCGTCATCGCCGCCGCCGAAAAGCTGGGCTACCACGCCGTGGGCCTGATGCGCGCGCGGCTGAAAGAGCGCGTGCCGGTGCGCCACCTGGGTTTTTGCCTGCAAAAGCGCAACGACCATTTCTACCAAACCCTGGCCGCCGCGCTGCAGCAGGCCGCGGCCCAGAACCAGCCCGAAACCTGCGTCGCTCACATCACGTTCATGGACGCGCTGGAGCCCGCGGCAATAGCCGAGCAGTTGCTGGAGCTGGGCGGCAAGGTGGACGCGCTGGCCGTGGTGGCCGTCGATCACCCGCACGTCACCGCAGCGGTAGAGGCGCTGTTTGAACAGGGCACGCCCTGCTTTGCGCTGCTGAGCGACATCAGCGCGCCTCACCGGGCGGGCTACATCGGGCTGGACAACCGCCAGCGCGGCCGCACCGCCGCCTGGGCCATCAGCCGACTGCAACGGCAGACCACGGGCGAGGTGGGCGTGTTCGTGGGTAGCCACCGCTACCTGGGGCACGAGCTGGCCGAAATCAGCTTTCGCTCGTATCTGCGTGAGAACACGCCCGGCTTCAAGGTGCTGGACACGCTGGTAAACCTGGAAGACCCGCAACTGGCCTACGAGGCCACACTGGAGCTGCTGGCGCGCCACCCCGGGCTGGTGGGCCTGCACCTGACCGGCGGCGGCGGTGCAGGCGTGATCCGGGCGCTACGCGAAGATGCGGGGGACCGCCAGTTGGTGGTGGTGTGCAACGAGCTCAACGCCACCACCCGCGCCGCGCTGATCGATGGCGTGGTGGACCTGGTCATCCACACCCCGCAAGAACGCCTGGCCCAAACGGCCGTAACCCAGATGCTGGCCGCCACCCTGCCCGGCGCGGTGTACGCCGGGCCGCAGCAGAAGCTGCTGGCGATGGACTTGTTCACGCCGGAGAACATGGGCTAACCATCAAATGCTATTAAAAAAATAGCTGCTAGCGTATATATTCATTGCGCTAGAAGCCCATTTCTCTCATAAATTTTAACGCAGGCCAAGTCTGCGCCAAACTGACAAAACCGTCATAGAGCCGACAGCGTGGGGTCGGTCCGCCTGCCTACAGTGGGTGGTGCCATGAACCCATTGAACGCACCCCTGCGGCCCAGCGGCCGCCCCCTTTTCACCGTCCCTGGCTGGCCGCTGCCGCCATGGCCACGTTGTTGGCCGGTTGCGCCGTCGGCCCCGACTACGCCCGTCCCACGCTGGGCCTGCCCACCGCCTACAAGGAAAACAGCGGCTGGAAGCCCGCTGCGCCGCAGCAAATCGATGCCCACCAGCCCTGGTGGGCGATCTACCAAGACAGCACGCTGGATGCCCTGATGGCGCAGGCCAACCACGCCAACCAGAACATCCTGCAGTCAGAGGCCGTGTACCGCGAGGCGCGGGCCATCGCCGCGGCCGCCCCGGCCGGGTTCTTCCCCACCCTGGGCGCCAATGCCGGTGCCACCCGGGCCCAGACCAACAGCAGCGGCAGCGTCAAGCTGGGTGACGACTACAGCCTGGGGCTGGCCGCCAGCTGGGAGCCCGATGTGTGGGGCGCGGTACGGCGCAGCGTAGAGGCGGGCGATGCGGGCACACAGGCCAGCGCCGCCGATCTGGCGGGTGCGCGCCTGAGCATCCAGTCCAGCCTGGCGCAAGACTACATGCAGGTCCGCGCCATCGACCTGCAACGCCAGCTCTACGCCGCCACCACCGAGGCCTATGCCAAGTCGTTGGCGCTCACCCAGCACCAGTACGCCGTGGGCATCGTGCTGCGCTCCGACGTGGCGCTGGCGCAAAGCCAACTGGCCCAGGCCCAGGCCCAGGCGGTTGATCTGGATGCCCAGCGGGCCCAGCTGGAGCACGCCATCGCGGTGCTGACCGGGCAGGCACCGTCGGGCTTTACGCTGGCCCGCATCGACACCCCGGATGGCCTGCATATGGCCATTCCGGTGGTGCCGCCCGGCCTGCCGTCCAGCCTGCTGGAGCGCCGCCCCGACATCGCCGGTGCCGAGCTGCGCATGCGCGGGGCCAACGCCAACATCGGCGTGGCCCAGGCCGCGTTCTATCCGCAGATCATGCTCAGCGCCTCGGGCGGCTTCAGCAGCGCCACCCTGGGCGCACTGTTCAACACGCCCAGCCGGGTCTTCTCGCTCGGCGCGGCTCTGGCACAGACGGTGTTCGACGGCGGCCTGCGCCGGGCCCACAGCGACCAGGCCATCGCCAGTTATGACGCAGCCGTGGCGCAGTACCAGCAAACCGTGCTGAGCAGCTTTCAGCAGGTGGAAGACAACCTCGCCACGCTGCGCCTGCTCGACCAGGAATCGCGCTACCAGGCCCAGGCCGTGGAAGCCGCGCAACTCTCTGAGCGCCTAGCCTTGAACCAGTACCGCGCGGGCACCGCCACCTACCTCGGCGTGGTAACCGCCCAAACCCTGTCGCTGACCAACCAGCGCACCGCTGCCCAGTTGCTGGGCCGCCAGCTGGTGGCCAGCGTGGCACTGATCGCCGCCACCGGCGGCGGCTGGACTGCCGCCGACACCACCGCCCTCCCATCCCCCACCGCCTCGAACCCCATTACCGGTTCAGGAAGCTGATGCCATGACCACCACTCCCCTCTTCCAACGCCGCCCGATCTGGATCGCGGCCACCGCCGTCCTGCTCCTTGGCATCGCCACCGCCTGGTCGCTGCACCACACCGCCTTCGCGGCCAAGCTGGATACCGCCACCAAAGTACCTGCGGTGCAGGTCACCACCGTGCGCGTGCAGCAGCAAAACGTGCAGGTCTACCGCGCAGGCATCGGTGCCGTCAGCGCGATGGCCAGCGTCACGGTGAAAGCCCGCGTCGACGGCCAGCTCGACAAAGTCGGCTTTGCCGAAGGGCAGGACGTGAAGGCCGGGCAACTGCTAGCCCAGCTCGACCCGCGCACGCTGCAGGCCCAACTGGCCCAGGCCCAGGCCACCCGCGCCAAAGACCAGGCAACGCTGGCCAACGCCCGCGCCGACTTGGCCCGCTACGCCACACTGATCGCCCAGGATGCGGCCACCCAGCAGCAGGTAGACACGCAAAAGGCGCTGGTCGCGCAGCTGGAAGCCGCAGTGCAGACCGACAACGCCGCCGTGCAGTACGCCGAGGTGCAACTCAGCTTTACCCGCATCGCCTCCCCCATCAGCGGGCGTGTGGGTGCCCGCCTGGTGGACCCGGGCAACATCGTGCACGCCACCGATACCACGGGCCTGGTGGTCATCAACCAGATCGACCCGATCGCGGTGCAATTCACCTTGCCGGAAGAAGCCGTGCAAGACATCCACCGCGCGCAGGACACGAGCAAGCAGCCGTTGGGCGTGGTCGCATATGACCGCAGCGGCACCGAGCTGCTGGGCACCGGCAAGTTAATCTTGCTGAACAACCAGATCGACACCACCACCGGCACGGTGCAGCTCAAGGGCAGCTTCGCCAACCCCTCGCACAGCCTGTGGCCAGGCCAGTTCGTCAACGTGCGGCTGCAGCTGGGGCTGCGGCAGAACGCGCTGACCGTGCCCGCCGCCGCCGTACAGCGCAGCCAGGCAGGCACCTATGTATGGACCGTAGGAGACGACAGCACCGTGGCCGACACGCCCGTGCAGGTAGCGCAAATTGCCGACGGCGTGGCGGTGATCGCCAAAGGCCTGAATGCAGGGCAACGGGTGGTAGTAGACGGCCAGTACAAGCTCAAGTCCGGCATCGGCATCATCGAGCCGACCCAGGGCAGCGCGGCCAAAACCACGGGCGGGAGCGCCCAGTGAGTATTTCTGCCGCCTTCATCAAACGCCCCATCGGCACCACGCTGCTGGCCATCGCCCTGCTGCTGCTCGGCTCAGCGGTGTTTCCGCTGCTGCCGGTAGCACCGCTGCCGCAGGTGGATTTTCCGACCATTCAGGTCTCGGCCAGCCTGCCCGGAGCCAGCCCCGAGACCATGGCCTCCAACGTGGCGCAGCCGCTGGAGCGGCAGTTCTCGTTGATCGCAGGCCTGTCGCAAATGACCTCCACCAGCGGCCTGGGTTCGACCCAGATCACGCTGCAATTCGATCTGGACCGCGGCATCGATGCCGCCGCGCTGGACGTGCAGGCGGCCATCAACGCCTCAAGCGGCTAACTTCCGGCCACCTTGCCCAGCCCGCCCACCTTTCGCAAGGTCAACCCAGCGGATTCGCCGATTCTGATCCTGGCGGTGCAGTCCAAAACGCTGCCGCTGACCGAGGTCAACGACTATGCCGACAACATCCTGGCGCAGCAGATTTCGCAGATCTCCGGCGTCGGCCTGGTCAATATCGGCGGCGTACAAAAACCCGCCGTGCGGGTGCAGCTAGACCCCACCAAGCTGGCAGCGCTGGGCCTGAGCCTGGAGGACGTGCGCACCGTGCTGGCCTCGGCCACGGCCAACCAGCCCAAGGGCACCATCGACGGGCCGAACCAGAGCTTCACCGTTTACACCAATGACCAGATCCTGAAATCTGGCCCCTGGAACGACGTGATCCTGGCCTACCGCAACGGCGCGCCTATCCGGGTGCGCGACCTGGGCGTGGCGGTGGACGGCCCCGAGAACGCCAAGATCGCAGGCTGGGCCTATGCGGGTGCGGCAGCTCCGGCAGGCAACACCGTACAAAACGGCCGCTCCATCGTGCTGGCCATCACCAAACAGCCCGGTGCCAACGTGATCGAAACCGTGGACCGCATCAACGCGACCCTGCCCAAGCTGAAGGCCTCGATCCCGCCGACGGTAGAGGTCAACGCCATCATCGACCGCACCGAAACCATCCGCGCCTCAGTGAAAGACGTGGAATACACCCTGCTGCTGACCATCGCCCTGGTGGTGATGGTGATCTTCGTGTTCCTGCGCAACGTACCGGCCACGCTGATCCCCAGCGTCACCGTGCCGCTGGCGCTAATGGGCAAGGTGGCGGTGATGTACCTGCTGGGCTACAGTCTGGACAACCTGTCGCTGATGGCGCTGACCATCGCAGTCGGCTTTGTAGTGGACGATGCCATCGTGATGCTGGAGAACATCTACCGCTACATCGAAGAAGGCATGGCCCCGATGGAAGCGGCCTACAAGGGCGCGGGCGAGATTGGCTTCACCATCATCTCGATCTCGGTGTCGCTGATTGCGGTGTTCATTCCGCTGCTGCTGATGGGCGGCATTGTGGGGCGGTTGTTCCGCGAGTTTGCGGTCACGGTCACGCTGACCATCGTGGTGTCGGTGGTGATTTCGCTCACCCTCACACCCATGCTGTGCTCGCGCTTTTTGAAGAACGAGCATGCCCGCAAGCACGGCCGTCTGTACCTGCTGTTTGAACGCGGCTTTGACGCGATGCTGAACGGCTACAAGCGCGGCCTGCACGTGGTGCTAGACCACCAGTTCATCACCCTGTGCGGGTTCATCGCCACGGTGGCGGCCACGGCCTGGCTGTTCGTCATCATTCCCAAGGGCTTCTTTCCGCAGCAAGACACCGGCTTTATTTCGGGCTTTGCCGAGTCGTCGCAAGACAGTTCCTTCACCGCCATGAACGCGCGCATGCTGGCCCTGGCCGACGTGGTGCGGCGTGACCCGGATGTCAGCGGCTTCGGCATGAACGGCAGTTCGTCCACCTACAACACCGGCAACTTCTACATCGCACTCAAGCCCAAAGAAGCAGGCCGCGTGGCCAGCGCCGACCAGATCATCGCGCGGCTGCGCCCGCAACTGGCCAAGGTGGAAGGCGTGAACCTGTTCCTGCAGGCCGGGCAAGACATCCGCGTGGGTGGCCGGGCATCGCGCACGCAGTACCAGTACACCATCACCGATGCCAACCTGGACGAACTCAATGTCTGGGCACCCAAGCTGCTGCAGCGCTTGCGCCAGTTGCCGGAGCTGACCGACCTGGCCTCTGACCAGCAAAACGCTGCCGCCTCGGCAGTGCTGACCATCGACCGCGACCGCGCCTCCAGCTTCGGCATCTCGCCCGCCACCATCGATGCCACGCTGTACGACGCGATTGGCCAGCGCCAGGTAGCGCAGTATTTCACCCAGCTCAACAGCTACCACGTGGTGCTGGAAGTGACGCCCGCGCTGCAGCAAGACCCGGCGTTGTTCAGCAAGCTGTTTTTGAATTCACCGCTCACCGGCCAGCAGGTGCCGCTGTCCACTTTTGTGAAGGTGGACACCAGTAAGACCGCCTACCTGGCCATCAACCACCAGGGCCAGTTCCCGGCGGTGACGATCTCGTTCAACCTGGCACCGGGCCATGCGCTGGGCGAGGCGGTGGATGCCATCAACCAGGCACAGGCCGACATGGGTTTGCCGCAGTCGCTGTCGGGCGCGTTCCAGGGTACGGCGCAGGCCTTCCAGGATTCGCTGTCTTCACAGCCCTACCTGATTGCCGCGGCGCTGGTGGCGGTGTACATCGTGCTGGGCCTGCTGTATGAGAGCTACATCCACCCGTTGACCATTTTGTCCACCCTGCCGTCGGCCGGTGTGGGGGCGCTGCTGATCCTGATGGCGGGCGGCTACGACCTGAGCGTGATCGCGCTGATCGGCATCATTTTGCTGATCGGCATCGTGAAGAAAAACGGCATCATGATGATCGACTTCGCCCTGAAAGCCGAGCGCGAGCACGGCATGGCCCCGCAGGAGGCGATCTACCAAGCCTGCATCTTGCGCTTTCGGCCCATCATGATGACCACCATGTGCGCCCTGCTGTCGGGCCTGCCGCTGATGCTGGGCCACGGCTCGGGCTCGGAGCTGCGCCGGCCGCTGGGCTATGCCATGGTGGGCGGGCTGATCCTGTCGCAGGCGCTGACGCTGTTCACCACGCCGGTGGTCTACCTGTACCTGGATCGGGCACACTATTGGTACCAGGCGCGCAAGCAAGCCCGGGCGGCAAAAAAGGCAGCCCAGGCCGGTAGCGACGCGTTGCCACCCCCCACCATCGTATGAAGATTCTGATTGTCGAAGACGAAGCCAAGACGGCCGAGTACCTGTTTAAGGGCCTGACCGAGCAGGGCTGCGCCGTCGACGTCGCCGACAACGGACTCGACGGCCAGCACCTGGCGATGCAGCACGACTACGATGTGATCGTGCTCGATGCCATGCTGCCCGGGCTGGACGGCTTTGCGGTGCTGCGCGCACTGCGCACCCAGAAACAGACACCGGTGATCATGCTCACCGCCCGCGACCGGGTGGAAGACCGCGTCAAAGGCCTGCACGACGGGGCCGACGATTACCTCGTCAAACCTTTCTCGTTTCTGGAGCTGCTGGCCCGGCTGCAGGCGCTGACCAGGCGTGGCCGCAGCCAGGAGCCGATGCAGTTCAGCATCGCCAACCTGCAGATCGACCTGCTCAAGCGCAAGGCCTTCCGTGGTGGCGTGCGCATCGACCTCACGGCCAAGGAATTCGCCCTGCTAGCCGTGCTGGCGCGCCGCCAGGGCGAAATTTTGTCCAAAACAGCGATTGCCGAGCTGGTGTGGGACATGAACTTCGACAGCAACACCAATGTGGTCGAGGTCGCCATCAAACGCCTGCGCGACAAGATCGACGTGCCCTTTGCGGCCACATCGCCCAAGCTGCTGCACACCATCCGCGGCATGGGCTATGTGATGGAAGTGCGCGACGAGGCCCGGGCCGAGGCGCCGGGCCGGAGCGCCCTGCCGTGAAGCGCTCGATCACAGCGCGGCTGGTCACCATGTTCGCCGCGGCGGCCCTGCTGACCTTTGCGCTGATCGGTGCCGCGCTGTACACCGTGCTGGACCGCGAGCTCACCCGCCACCAGGACGACGAGCTGCACATCGGCCTGAAGAACATGGCGTACTCGATCCAGCACGTGGGCACCGTGGAGCGCTGGAACCGCGTGCAGGCCAAAATGGACACGCTGGCACCGCAAGACGGCAGCATGCGTTTTTGGGTGCTCAGCGACGACCCGCGTTTTCTGTACGGCACAGGCCTGGCCGACATGCAGCGCATGACGCAAAGTGCGGATGGCCGGGGCGCCATCATGCTGCCGGGACACACCTACGCCATGCGCACCCAATCGGTCTACATCGACCCGCTGGACGACCGGCCCGGCGTGCGGCTCATCATCGGCAGCGACTCCACCCCCTACCGGCGCACGCGCCAGGTCTTTTTCAGTGCATTGCTGGGCTTAAGCCTGGTCGCCGTGCTGGCGGTGGCGCTGGCCGGGCACTGGATTGCCCGCGTTGGCCTGAAACCGCTGGTGCGGCTGTCGGACGAAGCGCAAGCATTGCGCCCCAAAACCCTGTCGCAGCGCCTGCCCGAGGCGGCGCTGCCGATCGAACTCAAAGCCCTGACCGGGGCCTTCAACGGCGCGCTGGCCCGGCTCGAAGAAGCCTATGCGCAGCTGGAAGCCTTCAACGCCGACGTGGCCCACGAGCTGCGCACGCCGCTGGGCAACCTGATTGGCGGCACGCAGGTGGCGCTATCGCGGCCGCGCAGTGCGCCCGAGTTGCAGGAGGTGCTGGCATCCAACCTAGAAGACCTGGAGCGGCTGCGCTCCATCGTCAACGACATGCTGTTCCTGGCGCGTGCCGACCGCGGCGAGGTGGCCACTGGCCGGGTGCGCACACCCATCGCCGCCGAGGTGCACAAGACCATCGAGTTCTTTGAGTTCGTGCTGGACGAAACCGGCATGCAGGTGCGTATCGAAGGCGACCAGGGCATCGAAGCGCAGCTGGAAACCGCACTGTTTCGCCGCGCCATGACCAACCTGCTGCAAAACGCCATCGAGCATTCCGAACCGGGCGCGCAGCTGGTGGTGGCGCTGCGCGAAGAGGCCAGCGCCACCTGGATCACCGTGTCCAACCCCGGCGAGCCCATTGCCCGGGCGCACCAGTTGCACCTGTTCGACCGCTTCTACCGCGTCGACGCCGCCCGCCACGGACTTGGCCAGCACCACGGCCACGGCCTGGGCCTGGCCATCGTGAAAGCCGTAGCCGGCATGCACGGCGGCCAGGTCACAGCCAGCAGCGAAGGCGGCACCAACACCATGGGCTTCAGCGTGGCACGGGCTGCGGTGGCGGAAGCGGGATAGTCCACCCAGACGATAAAAGGGACTCTCACATGCACAAGGAAACTTAGGCACGCTTTTTTAGGCTGCGCTTCCAATGGGTTCCAGCCCATGTCCCCAGCACCACGCATATCGCGTAGACCAAAAGCAAAGGTAATGCTGCCAGCGCGAATCCGTAAGTAACAAGAACAACGGGGGTCCATAAAAGCAAAGCCGCAATAAACGCACCTAACCCCACAGGCCAAGCCTTCCCACTACCCAGCACCAGCCCAAGGGGTAAGCCCCAAACCAAACCGAGTAGGTACATTTCTGTAACCATTAGCCACGCAGTCTGCCCTTGCAGTCCTCGGTACGCGCACCACAAAAGAACCAGGCTTCCCATAAAACTTACAGCTGCGGCCAGTAACCGACGGGGCATTTGCATAGGCAGTCTCACTCTACATAGATGGAAACGTTGGTAAATGATTCAAAGATGAATCAATAAAGCTCACTCACCTTTTGATAGCTACTAGCGTATATAACACCTTGGCTAGAGGCCTATTTCTTTTAAATTTTCAACTACACAGCGTCTGCAGCACGACCACCGCCAGCGCGTGGTCTTCGGCCTGCGGCAGGCCCGATACCGTCACGGTGCCCACCACCAAACCCGCGCCGCGGATGCGGATTGGAAACGCGCCGCCGTGGGCCGCGTACTCGCGCGGGTCCAGCCCGGTGGCGGCATCAAAATCTGTGCCCTTGCTGCGGTACAGCGTGCCCATGTAGAACGAGCTGCGGGCGAAGCGGCGCACCACATTGTTTTTGCGGCGCACCCAGTCCACGTTGTCGGGGTTGCAGCTCTCCATGGCGTGCTGGAACAGTTGCAGGTCGCCAAAGCGGATGTCCACCAGCACCGATTGCCCGGCCTGCCGCGCCGCGTTCACGATGCCCAGGCCCAGGTTCAGGGCGGTCTCGCTGGAAAAACGGCCAAATTGCAGGGTCTCTTCCTGGCGCAGCAGTTCTTGCAGCAGGGTTTTTTCGTCTTCGATCATCGATGTCTCCGGGATTAGAAAGTCGCTAAATGTTTGCGCACGTATTCTCCTACCCGCAGGCCCTGGGCGGCCACTGTCAGCGCCGGGTTCAGCGCGGCAGATGACGGAAAAAAGCTGGCATCGACCACAAACAGGTTCGGGTGGTCGTAGGCCCGGCACCACGGGTCCAACGCGGCCTGCGCCGGATCACTGCCCATGCGCACCGTACCGCACTGGTGCGAAGGCGTGTCAATGCCAAACGGGCGGCTCAACACCACCGGAAAGCCCAGGCTGCGCAGCAGCGCCTTGGTGCGCGCCACCAGCGTGGCGTGCGCGGCCATGTTGGTGCGCTGCCAGTGCAGCTGCGCGCTGCCGTCGGCCAGTGGGCGGATGGTGCTGTCAAAGTGCGGCAGGTCTTCGGACATGGCCAGCCAGTCCACGCTGTGGCGGGTCAACATGCGGCCCGCCCAGCGCGGCAGCAGCGGCATGGCCGAGCGCACCATGGGCTCCTGGATGTTGCCCAGCATCTGGATGTGGCCTAGCGGCGTGGGGTGGTCGGGATTGCCGTCGTAAAAGTCGTTCAGCGCCAGGGTTTTGGTGAAACGCGTGGTGTTTTCGGTCAGCGGCAGCATGCCCATCAGGCAACTGGTGTTGTGGTTCATGTAGTAGCGGCCCACGCTGTCCGAGCTGTTGGCCAGACCGCGCGGGTGCTGCGCGTTGGCCGAGCGCTGCAACAGCAGGGCCGAGTTGATGGCCCCGGCACTCAGGATGAACAGCGGCGCGCGGATGGTCTGCACCTGGCCCTGGTGCAGCACTTCGGCGGCCACGATGCGCTGGCCCTGGGCATCGGTCACCAGGCGCAGCACCTGGCTGCCGGTTTGCAGGGTCACGTTGGGGTGCTGCAGGGCCGGGTCGATGAGCCGGGTTTCGGCATCGCCCTTGGCGCCCACGGCGCAGGGAAAGGCATCGCAGGTGCCGCAGCGCACGCAGCTGCCACCCGGGTGCAGGTCTACCGCTGAAGGCATATGGAACGGGTGCAAGCCCTGCCCGGCCAGCTTGGCGGCCAGCACGCCAATCAGCGGCTCGTGCGGGATGGCGGCGTGCGGGTAGGCGCTGGAGCGCAGTGGCTCGGTCGGGTCCAGCCCGGCCTGGCCGTGCACGCCAAACACGCGCTCGGCCTCGGCGTAGTACGGCTCCAGATCGGCATAGCTGATGGGCCAGGCGGGCGAGGTGCCGTCGGTATGTTCAGTAGCCGCGAAGTCGCGCTCGCGCAGGCGGAACATGGCCGTGCCGTAGAACTTGGTGTGGCCGCCCACAAAGTAGTACTGGCCGGGCTGGAAGGGCTGGCCCGCACCGTCCAGCCAGCGCTCGGGGGCGCGGTAGCGGCGCTGGGCAAACACGGCTTCGGCATCGGTGTTTTGCGGCTCGCGCGGCAGGCGTTCGCCGCGCTCCAGGATCAGGATGCGGGCACCGGTGCTGGCCAGGCTGCGCGCCATGGCCCCGCCGCCCACGCCGGAGCCGATGATGACAATGTCTGCGTCCATGGCCTTCAGACGGTTGCTACTGGCGTACTGTGCCCGGTGCGTGCGGCCTCCAGCACCGCCAGCGCGGCCACCAAGGAGCGCAGGCCATCTTCACCCGTGGCCGACGGTACGCCCTGCCCTTGCACGGCCCGGTTGAAAGCCGCCAGCGAATGCGCATACAGGTTGCGTGGCTCCACCGCCACCACGCACTCGCCGTCGGCGGTGCGCAGCCGCACCTCGCCCACGGGTCGCTGTGTCATCACATCGCGGCCCACCAGGGAGCCCAGGCTGCCGTGGATCTCGATGCCGGTGCCCGCATGCGGGACGTTGAAGGCATCGTGCAGTTGCGCCAGCACGCCGTTGTCAAAGCGCAGCACGGCCATCACGCCATCGGCCAGCGGGCCTGCGGTGGGGGTCATGGCGATGGCCTCTACCGGCTCGGCATCCAGCAGGAAGCGCAGAGTGTCGGCATCGTGCACGGTGATGTCCAGCACCACGCCGCCGCCCGCGTCGGCCTTATTTACACGCCAGCCTTGCAGGTGCGCGGGCAGTTGCACGGCATGGAACACGCGGGCAAACAGCGGCGTGCCGATGGCCCCGCTGCGGATGAGATCGCGCATGGCCTGGTGCGTGGCCGCGTTGCGCAGGTGGTGGTTGGTGCCCAGCACCACCCCGGCGCTTTTGCAGGCCGCCACGATGGCCTGGCCGTCCGCCAGGTTCATGGCCAGAGGCTTTTCGCACAGCACATGTTTGCCCGCAGCGGCAGCGGCAATCGCCTGCGCGGCGTGCAGTTCGTTGGTGGTGCTGATGTAGACGGCACCCACCGCCGGGTCGGCCAGCAACGCATCGAGTGCGGTGTACGACTGGGCAATACCGTGGGCCGCCGCGTAGTCTGCGCCGCGCTGGGCGTTGCTGCTCAGCACGGCAGCTACCGTGTTGCCCGGCTGGGCGCGGATCGCGTCGATCATCCATTCGTGGGCGATGGTGCTCGCGCCAATCAGTCCCCAGCCTAAAGTGTGTGCCATCGTGTGCTCCTTGTGTTGTGGAGCCAAGTTTAGGAATTTGCCGAGGCTGGGCTGGCAGAAAAATCGCGAGTTTTTGCACGATTACCGCATCTGTATCCACCACACTGCGTCAATTGCATAATTCAGTCATGCAAGCTTGGTTTGAACAAGTCACCCTCAGCAGCGGCCAGTCGTGGACGCTGTTCGACCGGCAGTTGCCCGCATTTCCGTTCAACTGGCACTACCACCCCGAGTTCGAGCTGACCCTGACGCTGAACAGCAGCGGCCAGCGCTTCGTGGGCGACCACGTGGGCCAGTATGGCGATGCGGATCTGGTGCTGGTCGGCCCGAACCTGCCGCACGCCTGGCAGTCGCGCGCGGCCCTGGACCCGGCCCAGCCGCACCGCGCCCTGGTGCTGTGGTTCCAGCCGCAATGGGCCTACGGTCTGACCCAGCCCTACCCGGAGCTGGACAGCATCGCCCCGCTGCTGGCCGATGCGCGCCGGGGCGTGGCCTTCAGCGCGGCCACTGTCGCCACGGTGCGACCCCGGCTGCTGGCGCTGGTGGACATGGCCCCAGCACAGCGCTGGCTGGGCCTGGTCGAGGTGCTGTTGCTGCTGGCCGCCGACCGCCAGCGCCAACTGCTGGCCCTGCAAGGCTTTGCGACAGACAAGCTACCGCGCGACCGGGCCCGGCTGGACAGGGTGCTGGCCCACCTGCACGCCCACTACGCCGAGCCCATCCGCCTGGACACCCTGGCCGACCTGGCCGCCATGAGCCAGAGCCAACTACAGCGCGCCTTCAAGCGCAGCACCCGCAACACCGTCAGCGGCTACCTGGCGCAGCTGCGCATAGGCCACGCCTGCGCCCTGCTGCTGGACGGCGACCGCCCCATCGCCCAGATAGCCGAGGCCACCGGCTACCGCCAGCAGGGCTATTTCACGCGGCAGTTCCGGGCGGTGAAGGGCATGACACCGCTGGCGTTTAGACGTAGCTTCCGCACGGAAGTGGGTGGTGCCTGAATTGCTCTAATTTAAATAGCTGCTTGCGCCCATTCCATAAGCGCTAGAGCCACTTTTTACCCATAAATAAAAACATGGATAAAAGCGCTCAGTCCGCGATGCGCTCGATGCGCACCTGCAGCGGCCCGGGGCGCTGCAGCGCGGCCAGGCCGGTATCGACCCGGCCCAAACGTACCAGTCCATCGGCGTACACGTTGTTGCCCGCAAAAACCACCAGGTGGTTCAACGGCGCGTAGTAGGCGATATCGCCCACCACCGGGTCCAGGCCCGCCGGTGCGCCTACGGTGGACAGCTCGCGCGGCAGGTCGCCAATGCGCTCGACCTTGGCGAAGTCTCTCAAGGTGATGGACAGGGGCAGCAGCGCCGCAAAGTCGCAGGCGGTAGCGTTGTCTGCCAGGGTGGCGGTGGCCACCTCGCCCTGGACGTGCAGACGGATCTTCATGGGCGGCTCCTGGGCAAAAACGGACGTAGCAAACAAGGCACACATCCACAGCGCGGCACTGCGCAGCCTGCGGGTGGTGCCGTCGGAGGGGGTGTGGTGTGTGGGCATGGCCTGCATTCTGATGGCCCGCGCAGACCTCGTCTAGATAATGAATGCTTACATGGTCTGTTAGCTCATCTAACCAATCTTTCAGGGACACTCGCTCCATGGCACGACGCAACCTCAACGATTTACTGGCCTTTGTCACGGTGGCGCGCGAAGGCAGTTTTACCCGTGCCGCAGCTGCGCTGGGGGTCACGCCGTCGGCACTCAGCCAGGCCATAGCCGGGCTGGAAACGCGCTTGCGCATCCGCCTGCTGACGCGCACCACGCGCAGCGTGTCGCCCACTGCAGCGGGCGAGCGACTGGTGCAGGCCATTGGCCACCGCTTCGACGAGATCGAGGCCGAGCTGGATGCCCTGACCGAGATGCGCGACAAACCCGCGGGCACCGTGCGCATCACCTGTGGCGACCATGTACTGCAGACCACGCTGCTGCCCAAGCTGGCGCCCCTGCTGCTGGCGTACCCGGATGTGAAGGTGGAGTTCGATGTGAACTACGGCTTCAGGGACATCGTGGCCGACCGCTTCGATGCCGGTGTGCGCCTGGGCGACACCATCGACAAGGATATGGTGGCCCTGCCGATTGGTCCCAAGCTGCGCATGGCCACGGTGGCCGCGCCCTCGTACTTCGCCGCCCACCCCAAACCCAAAACACCACGTGACCTGGTTGCGCACCGCTGCATCAACATCCGCTATTCCCTGCAAAGCGGCCTCCCCGCCTGGGATTTTGAACGCCAAGGCCAGCCGCTGAATGTGCGCGTGGACGGGCAAGTGGTGGTGAACACCACCCCCCACGTGGTGGGCGCTGCGCTGGCCGGGCTAGGCATCGCATTTCTGCCCGAAGAAGAGTTCGCGCCCCACATCGAGCAAGGTCGCCTAGTGCGCGTGCTGGAAGACTGGTGCGAACCATTTGCAGGCTATTTTTTGTACTACCCCAGTCGTCGGCAATCGTCACCCGCGTTCTCGCTGGTGCTGGATGCGCTGCGCTTATCCAGCGTAGCCAAGCCCAAGCGGCGCGGATAGAAATTCACCACCTCTTGCCTCACCCAAAACCATGAACACCGTTGATTACCCTATCGGGCGCCATGCCCTACCGTCCGTTCGCCCCGAGTGGGGAGCTGTGCTGTCCCTGGCGCTGTGCGTCTCCGTGTTGATCGCGTCTGAGTTCATGCCGGTCAGTTTGCTGACCCCGATTGCGCACGACCTCGCCATGTCGGAGGGGCGCGCGGGGCAAGCGATTTCCATCTCGGGCATTTTTGCCGTGCTCACCAGCCTGCTCAACGCGCCGTTGACCGGCAGGTTCGACCGGCGGCGGGTCTTGCTGTGCTTTACAGCGCTGCTGACGCTATCGGGCGTGGTCGTGGCATCGGCCACCAATTACACCGTGTTCATGCTGGGCCGCGCACTGCTGGGCATTGCCATCGACGGCTTCTGGTCTATGTCCACCGCCACCATCATGCGGCTCATGCCCGCACATGCCGTGCCGAAGGCATTGGCCCTCATCAATGGCGGCAATGCACTGGCTGCCACCATCGCCGCCCCATTGGGCAGCTTCCTGGGCCAGTATGTAGGATGGCGAGGCGCGTTTTGCCTTGTGATTCCCCTCGCCATCGCTGCATTCGCCTGGCAATGGACCCGCATGCCGCCTCTGCCTGGCGACCGACGCAACCCATCGGGCAATCCGTTCGTGTTGCTGCGGCGGCCTCAGGTGGCTCTGGGCCTGGCGGCCGTCATGCTGCTGTTCATGGGCCAGTTCGCGGTGTTCACCTATCTGCGGCCATTCCTGGAGACCATTACCGGCGTGGAAATTTCTTCGCTATCGCTCATGCTGCTGCTCATGGGCGCCAGCGGCCTGGTAGGCACCTATATCGTGGGGGTGCTGCTGAAAGCGCGGTTGTTTGCCTACCTGGTGCTGATTCCGCTGTGCATGGCGGTAATGGCAGCGCTGCTGATTGCCCTTGGGGCCTCGGCGACAGCGGTGGCCCTGTTGCTGCTGGGGTGGGGGCTGGTGGGCACTGCCGCCCCCGTCGCCTGGGGCGTGTGGTTGAGCAAGACACTGCCGCAAGACGCAGAAGCAGGCGGCGGCCTGATGGTGGCCACCATCCAGTTGGCCATCACCCTGGGCGCAGGGGTGGGCGGTGCCCTGTTCGATGCCGTGGGTTGGTGGAGCACGTTTGCCTTGGGGGCGCTGCTGCTGACCGGGTCCGCAATGTTCGCGTGGGCAGCATGGCGAGCGTCTGTGGCGCCGCACATTGCCTGAACTCAGCGTGCAAACATTGATATAGATCAGCCCGGGCCGCGCGGATCCGGCCATGATGGGCCGGTGCATCTGCTATGTGCTGCACCGCACAGACTCCGCGCGCCCGCCGCTCTACGGTAGGCGCGCGCAATCGAACCAAAGGTCACCTGCATGCACTACAAAGACTACTACGCCACGCTGGATCTGCCGCGCGACGCCAGCCTGGACCAGATCAAGAAGGCCTACCGCAAGCTGGCGCGCCAAACCCACCCCGACGTGTCCAAGGCAGCCGATGCCGAGGCCCGCTTCAAGGAAGCCGCCGAGGCCTACGCCACCCTGAAAGACCCCGAAAAGCGCGCCGCCTACGACGCGCTGGGCCGCCCCAAGCCCGGCGAAGAATTTGCCCCGCCGCCGCAGTGGCGGCACGAGCACGCCGCCGATGCAGCCTCGTTCGACGACCTGGACCTGGCCGACCTGCTGGCCGCGTTGGGCCGCAGCCACCGCGGAGCCGCCCATGGCCCGGTGGCCACCCCGGGCCGCGACTATGAAAACACCGTCTCGCTGCAGCTGGAAGACGCGCACCGTGGCACTACGCTGAATCTGGACCTGGCCGATGCAGGCGGCACGCGCACGTTGGAAGTGACCATTCCGCCCGGCACCCGCGAGGGCCAGAAGCTGCGCCTGCGCGGCAAAGGCGGCAAGGGCCGCCACGGCGGGCCCGATGGCGACATCTACCTGCACATCACGCTGGCACCGCACGCCCTGTTCCGCGCCGACCACCACGACCTGTATTTCGACCTGGCGCTGACACCCTGGGAAGCCACCCTGGGTGCCGAGATCGAGGTGCCCACGCTGGACGGCCCGGTGCTGCTGACCGTGCCCGCAGGCACCCGCGCCGGGCGCAAGCTGCGGTTGCGCGGCCGGGGCCTGGCCCAGGGCAAGGGCGGCCATGGCGACCTGTATGCGCTGGTGCATATCGACGTGGCTGCCACGCCGTCTGAACAAGAGCGGGCGCTGTACCTGGAGCTGTCGCGCATTTCGCATTTCAATCCCCGCCCCCACGCTCCGAAGGAGACCCCATGAACCTCACCCTCATTGAATGGGTCTGGCTGGATGCCAGCGAAACCATGACGCTGGCCGAGCTGTCCAGCTGCTGCGGCATAGCCACCGACGACCTGCAGGAACTGGTGGAGTACAGCGCCCTGGTGCCGCTGCAACCGGCCACGCAGCCGCCCAGTTTCAGCGCCGAATGGGTCACTCCGCTGCGCACCGCAGGCAAGCTGCGCAGCGACTTCGACCTGGAACTGTTCACCGTGGCCTTGCTGCTGGGCCACCTGAACCGCATCGAAACCTTGGAGCGCCAGGTGAAGTCGCTCCAGGCCTTGGTCCCCGCCCACTTCGCCTAAACCTACCTGACCCCCTGGAGAACCTTATGCAACATTACCAAATTGCGGTTGTCGTCGGCAGCCTGCGCAAAGAGTCGTTCAACCAGCAACTGGCTACCGCCATCATCCGGCTGGCCCCGTCCAACTTCTCGTTCAAGCTGCTGCAGATTGGCGACCTGCCGCTGTACAACCAGGACGACGATGCACATCAGGCCGAACCGGTGATCCGCCTGAAGCAGGACATTGCGGCCTCGCAAGGCCTGCTGTTCGTCACGCCCGAATACAACCGCTCGATTCCCGGCGTGCTCAAAAACGCCATTGACCACGCCTCCCGTCCCTACGGCCACAACGCCTGGGCGGGCAAGCCCACCGGGGTGCTGGGGGTGTCGGTCGGGGCCATCGGCACGGCGCTGGCGCAGCAGCATCTGCGCAATATCCTGGCCTATCTGGATGCGCCCACCATGGACCAGCCCGAGGCCTTCATCCACGCCAAAGAGGGTTTGTTTGATGCGAACGGCAACATCGGTGCGGGCAGCCAAGAATTCCTGCAGGGCTGGATGGACCACTTTGTGGCCTGGGTGCAAAAGCAGTCCAACACCATCGCCACCATGGCGACCAAGTAAACCCCGTCCCGCATGTGCTTCTCTGCCACCGCCAGCTTCACGGCAGGGACCGTGCTGCTGGCGATGGGCTCGGTGGCCGCGCGCCGGGCCAGCCAGGCGCAGCGGCACCGGGATCTGCCATTTGCGCTGATCCCGGTGCTGTTTGGCATCCAGCAACTGTTGGAAGGGGCCTTGTGGCTCACCTTTCCCGACAAAGCCCCCTGCCTGAACGTCGCCTTGACGCAGTCGTATTCGGTGTTTTCGCAAGTGCTTCGGCCCATTTATGTGCCGGTGGCGGTGCTGCTGATGGAAACCGTGCCCTGGCGGCGCAAGCTGCTGGTAGGTGTGGCGCTGGCAGGCACGGCGGCGGGCCTGTTCTTGCTCTACTACCTGCTGCGGCTGCGGGTGGTGGCCCAGGTCAGCGGCCAGCACATCGTCTACATCTTTCCGCACTTTCACGTGCTGGCCGCCAGCGGGCTGTACCTGCTGAGCACCTGCGCCAGCCCGCTGCTGTCCAGCCAGCGGGCGGTGTGGTTGTTTGGCGTGGTGGCTACCGTATCGTTCATCGCCGCCTACACGGTCTACACCACTTGGTTTATTTCGGTGTGGTGCTTTTTTGCGGCTATTTTGAGCGGCATCGTGCTGCTGCACTTCCCCCGGCACCGCGCTGCCCGAGAATCTACCGAACTATAAAAAATATAGCTAACTGCATAGGTAGTACATACGCTAGAGGCCTAAAAAGCTGATAACTTCGCCCTCCACAAGGGGTGGCCGTGAAGCCTACCCGGCGCGCTTGTCCTACACGGGTTTGACCGCCTGCGGTGTGCAATAGAGGCTAGCTTGCGGAGGCCCCTATGTCATTACATTTTTTGAAAGAGCTGTCGCAGTACGATGGTGATACCTACATCAACAACCCGGTGGAAGTCGGGTGGTTGGTCACGCTCAAACACAACGGTTTGGTCGATGCCGACATCGGCCCGCCCGCCCTGACCAAATACCCTAGCCGCCCCCCGATGTACGCCATTGCGCGCGGCCTGACGGTCCGGGGCTATGCCGCGTTAGGCATGCGGCCCCGGCGGCGGCGCTCGTTCTGGAGCATGATTTTTGGCTTCCAGCGCCGTAAATTTCCCCGGCTGAAATTCCGCATCCAAGAGCCCAAATCTACGCTGCGGTGGTGGAGCTAGCCGGGTTGTTCGGCGCAGGCCCTGCAGTCTCAGGCACCAGCATGGCTTCCAGCGCCTTCAAGCGAAATGCGCGCGGGCTCAGGCCTGTGTGTTTGCGAAAGAAGCGCCCAAAGTAGGTTTCATCGGCAAAGCCCAGGTTGTCAGCCAGCTGCTGGATGCTGTTGCTGGTGTAGACCAGGTCACGCTGGGCCTCGTGCACCAGCCGGGCGTTGATCACATCCAGGCTGGACATGCCCAGCACCTCGCGGCACAGGCGCGAGAGCTGGCCCGGCGTGATGCCCAACTGCTCGGCATAGGCGGTAATGGGCAGATGCTGCTTGAAGCGGGCATCCACCATGGCGCGAAATTTCTCGATCTGTCCCGTCTTGCGCGGGTTGCCGTGCGCCCGTGCGGCCTGCTGCACCTGGGCCAGCCGCGCCACCTGCACGCACACCGCGGCCACCAGCGCCATGCCCGCATTCACCTGCCCGGCCGAGAGCAAATGCGCCTCGCGCTCCAGCGACAAAAACAAGGGCATCAACGTAGCCGCGTGGCCGCTGCTGTCGTCCAGGGTAATGATGGCGGGCTTGCGGATAGTGGGCAACAGCCCCGGCATGGCCACACTTGCCAGCGACTCCAGGGGCCGCTGCGCCGCCGTGACCACCGGCCCGTCCATGTCGTCCGAGAAGCTAAAGGCATGCACGGTTTGTGCGGGAATCAGCAACAGGCACGGCGCGCGGACGGCAAACTTGGCGTGGTCTAGCAACACCTCGGCCGTGCCCTGCATCAGGTACAGGATCTGGATGAAAGCGTCGTGCTTGTGGGGCCTGATTTCCCAGTTGTAAGGACGGGAGCGCTGCGGAATCCACTCAAAATCGAACGAGTTTTGCCAGCCCGGCGCGGCCTGGTCGCCGTACAGCGCGTAATTCGGGATAACCCTGGTTGCCACATAGTTCCCCTGAAAGATGCACGAACTGTCTGGGTTTTCGCGTGAATTGTCAAACCGGTATTTGCCCGTAATTTGAACAATAGGGTCTTCAAATAACAAGGAGACCCGCATGCCCGACACCCCCCGCCACTGGCTGCAACTTGACGGCCAGGTCTGCGCCGTGACCGGGGCCGCCAGCGGCATTGGCGCCGCCATCGCCCGCAGCCTGGCCCAGGCCGGAGCCCGGGTGGCCCTGCTCGACCGCGATCTGGCCGGTTGCGAACACATCGCCGCCACGCTCAGCGCCCAGGGCGCGGCAGCCATGGCCGTGGCCTGCGATGTGGCCTCGGAAGCCAGCGTGCAGGCCGCCGCCCAGCGCGTGCAAGCCGCCTGGGGCCCCACTTACGCCCTCATCAACAACGCGGGCATGTTGCGCGCCGGGGGTCTGGCCGATGTGAGCCTGGACGACTGGAACGCAGTGCTGGCCGTCAACCTCACCGGCTACCTGCTGTGCGCCCGCGCGTTCGGGGTGCAGATGCGCCAGGCCGGGCGCGGCAGCCTGGTGCACGTGGCCTCGGTCTCGGGCCTGACCCCGCAGACCCAGAGCGGGGCCTACAGCGCCAGCAAGGCCGGGGTGCTGCTGCTGTCGCGCCAGCTGGCGGTGGAATGGGGGCCGCAGGGCGTGCGCAGCAATGCGGTGTGCCCCGGGATGGTTCGCACCGCGCTGTCGGCCAAGTTTTACGAGGAGCCCGGCTTTGAGGCCAAGCGCGCGGCCGTCACCGCCAGCCGCCGCGTCGGCGAGCCACAGGACATTGCCGATGTGGCGCTGTTCCTGGCCAGCCCACGCGCCGCCTACGTCAACGCCGCCGAAATTGCGGTGGACGGCGGCATGACCTCCATGCTGATGGACATGGTGCCCCGCCCCGGTTTCAACGCCACCTGAGGAACACAAAGATGACCCAAATAATCGAATGCGACCTCGTCGTCGTCGGCTCCGGCGCAGCCGGCCTGGCCACCGCCATCACCGCCCGCAAGCGCGGCCTGGACGTGGTGGTACTAGAGAAAGAACCCGTTTTTGGCGGCACCACCGCGCTGTCGGGCGGCGTGCTGTGGATTCCCCTGGGGCCACATGGCCGCAAGCAGAACCCGGCCGACACCCTGGAAGCCGTGCGCACCTACATGCAGCAGGAAACCGGCAAGTTCTTTGACGCAGAAGCGGTAGAGGCCTTTCTGGCCTACGGCCCGAAGATGGTGGAGTTCTTCGAGCGCGAAACCGCCACCCAGTTCATCCCCACGATGTACCCCGACTACCACCCCGACGCGCCCGGCGGTGTGGACCTGGGCCGCTCCATCCTGGCCGCGCCCTACGACATCCGGGGCCTGGGCAAAGACATGGCGCGGCTCAAGCCCCCGCTGAAGACGATCACCTTCATCGGCATGATGTTCAACTCGTCCAATGCCGACCTGAAGCACTTCTTCCAGGCCACCAAGTCGCTGACCTCGTTCGTCTACGTGGCCAAACGCCTGGTTACGCACCTGAAAGAGCTGGCCCAGTACGGCCGTGGCATCCATGTCACCAGCGGCAACGCGCTGGCGGCACGCCTGGCCCAGTCCGCGCTGGACCTGGGCATTCCCATCCTCACCAGCACCCCGGTGCGCGAAGTCACCCTGGCCGATGGCCGCGCCACCGGCGTATTGGCCGACGGCGCAAATGGCCCGTGCCGCATCGCCGCCCGCCATGGCGTGGTGCTGGCCTGCGGCGGCTTTCCGCAAGACATCCAGCGCATCGCCAAGGCCTATCCGCATGTGCGGCGCGGGGGCGAACATTTGTCGCCCACGCCCCTGGGCAACACCGGTGACGGCGTGGCCATGGCAGAAAAGTTGGGGGCCAACGTGGATATCCGTTTCGAAGACAGCGCCGCCTGGATGCCCGTTTCGCGCGTGCCCTACCGCGACGGCACCTTCGGCGTGTTCCCGCACCTGCTGGACCGCTACAAGCCCGGCATCATCGGCGTGCTGCGCAACGGCCAGCGCTTCACCAACGAGTCCAATTCGTACCACGACGTGGGTGCGGCCTTGGTGCGCGCCTGCGCAGGCCAGAAGGAAACCGCCATGTGGCTCATCTGCGATAAAACCACCATCGCCAAATACGGCCTGGGCTATGCCAAACCCGCGCCCATGCCGCTGGGCGGCCACCTGCGCAGCGGCTACCTGGCCAAGGGTAATACCCTGGCCGAGCTGGCCGCCCACGCCGGTATCGACCCCGCCGGGCTGGAGCAGACCGTACGCAGCTACAACACCGGTGCCGTGCACGGCCAGGACCTGGCCTTCCACCGCGGCAGCACCAGCTTCAACCGCTACCTGGCCGACCCCGCCCACCAGCCCAACCCCTGCGTGGCCCCGGTGCAGACCGGCCCGTTCTATGCGCTCAAGGTGGTGATGGGCGACCTGGGCACCTTCGACGGCATCCAGACCAGCGTGGTGGGCGAGGTGCTTAAACGCGACGGCTCAGCGATTGCCGGCCTGTACGCCGTGGGCAACGACCGCGCCAGCGTGATGGGCGGCAACTACCCTGGTGCGGGCATCACCCACGGGCCCAACATGACCTTTGGCTTCATCACCGGCAACCACATCGCCGACCGGGCCGGAGCCGCACCATGAACCGCGCCAAACCGCTGATCGACCACCGCACCTACACCATTGCGCTGCGCAAGATGCCGGAGTTTCTGGAGGTATTCAACCGCTTGGCGATGCCCATCCTGATGGAGACGCTGGGCCACCCCGTAGGCTTTTACACCAGCCTGGTGGGGCCGCAAAACCAGTTTGTGCACCTCTGGGCCTACGAGAATCTGGCCGACTACGAGCGCCGCTGCTTCGCCCGCGACACCCACCCCGGCTTCGGCGCGTACCTGGCGGCATCGGGGCATTTGATCACCGCGCAAGAGACGCGCTTGGTCAAGGCGGTGGAGATGCCCGCCTTGGGTTAATGCTATTTAATTTATAGCTTCTTGCGCAGGTGGAATATGCGCAAGCAGCTTAAATGACTAAAAAAACTACGCCGCCTCCAGCAGCCTGCGCGAAGCCGCCAGCGCCTGCCGCGCCCACTCCACATCGCCGACCTGCCCGGCCCGCACCTGGTGCGGCACTTCTACGCTGACGGGCACGTCGGCAGGCAGCGCGGCAAAGATGCCCGCGGGGTCGATGCCACCCTCGCCCGGCAACAAGCGCTCGCAACGGGCGGTGTGGATCATCTGCTCCACCGTGAAGTCTTTGCCCGCTGGCGCATCGCAAATCTGCGCGTAGTGCAACAGCGCGGGCGGCAAGGCGCGCAGGTCGTCCAGCGTGGTGCTGGAACGGGCCACGTGCAAGGCATCCACCAAGATGCCTGCATTGGCCGGGTGGCCTGCGGCCTGCACGGTGCGCAGGGCAGCCTGGGCATCGGGTACCGCGGTCCAAGGCATGAACTCCAGGTCGGCCGTCATGCCGTAGGGCTGCATCAGGGCGCACAGCCGGGCGTAGTTGTCGGCCAGGCGCACCGGGTCGGTATCGTCCCCGGCCACCAGCACCGCGCGGGCTTGCAGCGCGGCCCCGGCTTCGAGCAGCGGAAGGTAGGCCTGCAGGTCAAAGTCGGCACCGATGCGGATGATCTCGATGTCGAACACGCCCACGCCGGTATCGCGCTGCACCGCCAGGCTTTCGCGCAGAACGGCAGCATCGCCCAGCAGCGGCTGGTAGGGTGCGCCGGGCGCGTTGGGGCGCAGGCGCAGGCCCACGTGGCCGTAGCCCAGCTGGGCGGCGGCGGCCAGCGTCTGCGGCGGGGTCAGGTTGGCGGCGGTGAGATAGGCTAGGGAGTAGCTGCGCATGCCAGTTCCTTACTTCAAAGGCGATACCGCGGTGGGCATGGCGATGGTGGAAAACATGTTGGTCGTCAGGTGCGCAGGCCCGCCCTTGGGCGGCCAGATGCCTTGGGCCACCGCGTCGGCACGGGCTTTGCTGCGCGCGTCCAGCGTGGGGTAGGCCCAGATGTTGGTGAAGCGCAAAGGCCCGTCCAACGCCACCATGGCCACCACGCAGGGCGACAGGGCTTCGCGCGGTGGCACGTACTGTTCCCACAGGTCGATGGTGGCCTGCACGCCGCCCGGCTTAATGCCGTAGGTGCGGATCTCGTACACCGGGCCGGTAATGCCCGACTCGGCCGAGGGGCGCACCGGCTTCATCCACGGGAAGCCTTTGTAGCTGTGCACTTCCAGGCTCTGGAAGATGCTGCCGCAGCCAAACGCGTCGGCGCTTTGCTGCGTGCGGCCGCGCTCTTTTTGCAGCGTGGCCAGGTCGGCAAAGCCGCGCAGCACGACCATTTGGTTGAGCTGGCCGATGTCGGTAAACCAGCAGCCCAGCAGTTCGCCGCTGGCCTCGGGTGCGCTGGCAAAAGCCTGCACGTTGGTGGCGGCCTGGCCTGCGGTGCCGAACGGCAGGGTCATGGTGGCGAGTTCGTAGTACATGGTGATGAAATCCTTGGTTGCTATTAAATAAAGAGCTGCTTGTGCAGACGGAATATGCGCTAGAGTCCAATTTCTTATAAATCCATGCCTGCAGCGTGGTGGGCGGCTATGAAGCCAAAAGCCATGGCCGGGCCCAGCGTGATGCCGCCGCTGGGGTAGGTGCCGCCCATCAGGCTGTGCATGTCGTTGCCACCCGCGTACAGGCCGGGGATGGGCTGGTCTTGCGCGTCCAGCACTTGGGCACTGGCGTTGGCGCGCAGCCCGGCGAAAGTGCCCAGGCTGCCGGGGACCACCTTGACGGCGTAGAACGGGCCTTGGGTCAACGGGGCCATGCAGGGGTTGGGGTAGCCACTGGCGGCGTCGCCCTGCACCTGGTTGTACGGGGTGTCGCCTTTGGCGAAGTCGGCATCCACGCCGGTCAGGGCCTGCTGGTTGTAGCGTGCCACCGTGGCCTGCAAACTGGCTGCATCGATGCCGCAGACCTGGGCCAGATCGGCCAGTGTGGCCCCGCGTTGCAGGTAGCCGTTGCGCAGCATCGCGCCCATGGGCATGGGGGCCGGTTTGACCGCGCCCAGGCCGTAGTGGCGGATGAAGGCGTGGTCGCAGACCAGCCAGGCCTGGGCAGGTTCACCGGCGGGGGTGGCGGCCAGCAGGCTGCTGACAAAGTCGTAGTAGGAATCGGCCTCGTTGGTGAAGCGCTGGCCTGCGGCGGTGACCGCGATCAGCCCCGGCTTGGCGCGCTCGACCAGGTGCGGGAAGTGGGCCACCGAGCCATCGGCACGCGGCACCCGCGACACCGGGGCCAGCGCCGCCGCCTGCACCGCATCGCGCGCCACTTGGCCGCCCACCGTCTCGCCCAGGCGCAGGCCGTCGCCGGTATTGCCGCGCGAGGCGGCAGACCAATGTTCTTGCCCGGTGGGCGCGTGCGGCAGCAGCTCTTTTTTGCGCACCACGTCATGCGGAAAGCCGCCGCAGGCCAGCACTACGCCGCAGCGGGCGCGGATCTCCACACCATTCACCACCGCGCCGACCACCCGGCCCTGCTCGGTCAGCAAACGCTGCGCCGGGCTGTTGGTGCGGATCTCCACGCCCTGGGCAAAGGCCGATGCTGCCAACCCGGCCACCAGCGCATTGCCGTTGACCAGGCGCATGCCGCGCCGATAGCGCAGCAGGTCGGCAAAGTGGCGCAATACCAGCTTGGTGACATGCCACAGCGAGGCTGGCTTGCGCAGGGCATTGAAGAAATGCCGCAACTCGGCCCCCGAGGCAATGCCAATGCCCCACAGCGTGGTCTCGGGCAGCGGCGGTTTGAGCTGGGCGATGTGCGCACCCAGGCGGCGGCCATCAAACGGCGCGGCGCAAATCGAGCGCCCGCCCAGCGCCGCATGCGGGTTGCGGCCATGGAAGTCGGGCACGCCGTTGCCGTCGATGAACTGCAAAGCGGTCTGGCTGCGAAAGAACGCCACCATGCGCGGCCCGGCCTGCAGAAAAGCCTGCACCCGCGCCGCGTCAAACTGCGCGCCCAGCTCTTGCCGCAGGTAGGCCGTGGGTGTGGCGATGTCCTCAACGATGCCTGCCTCGGTGGCCAGCGGGTTGCGTGGCAGCCACATCCAGCCACCCGACCAGGCGGTGGTGCCACCAAACTGCGGCTCTTTTTCAACCACCAACACCTTCAGGCCCAGGTGGGCGGCGGTGACGGCAGCCGACAAGCCCCCGGCACCGGAGCCGATGACCAACAGGTCGGTGTGTTCGGTGGCGGCCATGGTCAAGCAGAATAGATTTTTTTCAAGCCCGCCGCCGCATTGGCACGCGGCTGGTTGAAGAACGGCGAGGCCCCGCTGGCGGCAGCCAACTGCGCTGCCAGCGACACCAGATCACCGCCCAGGGCCTGCATGCGCTCCAGCGTGAAGCGGGCCGACGGCCCGGCGATGCTGAGGGTGCCCAGCGCCTGGCCGGCCAGGCACACCGGGGCGGCCATGGCGTTGAGGCCGGGGGTGTAGGTTTCTTGCGTCAGGCTGTAGCCGCGCGCACGGGTGGATTGCACCAGCGCCATCACCTCTTGCAGGGTCTTGGGCGCGTTGGGGCCAAATTCCTCTACCGGGCCCACGCCCTGCTGGGCCACCAGGGCCAGGGCTTCGTCGTCGGCCAGGGTGGACAGCCAGGCCAGGCCGGAAGACGAGCAGGAAATGCGCGCATCGCTGCCCATGTCGGGGTCGTAGCGCAGGCCCTGGCGGGCCCCCTGGGCGCGGGCCACCCAGGTCAGGCGGTTGCCGTCCACCACGGCCAGGCGCACCAGCTCGCCCGAGATTTCGGCCAGCCGGTCTAGCAGCGGCTGGGCAATGTCGACGATGCCGGTGTTGCTCAAAAAGCTCAGGCCCATGGACACCAGCTTGGTGGTCAGCAGGTAGTCGCCGTGGTCGCGCGTCTGGCGCACATAGCCGCAGCGCACCAGGTCCACCAGCAGGCGGTGCACCGCGCTGCGGGGTATGTCGAGCCGGTCGGCAATGGCGGCCAGCTCCAGGCCGCCACCGTGCTGGGACAGCAGCTCCAGGATGGCAAGGGTCCGTTCTAAAACACCGTTCATGGCTTGCTCGTTTGTGTGTGGCGATGGCGCATCATAGCAAAATCAGAATTTAATTCAATACTTGAACACTATTCCACTTTTGACTATGATTCAACCATTCCAAACTGAACGGAGACTAAATCCATGACCGAACCCCTCAGCGGTGCCACCCGTATCCACTTCATCGTGGGCGACCCGATTGCCCAGGTGAAATCGCCCGCAGGCGTGACGCAAGCCTTGCAGGCCCAGGGTCACAACGCCTATGTAATGCCCGCCCACGTGGCCCCGGCGAAACTGGCGGCTTGGGTGGACGGGGTGTCGCTGGCGCAGAACGTGGACGGCATCATCGTCACCGTGCCGCACAAGTTCGCCTGCCATGACCTGTGCGCCACCACCTCGGACCGCGCCGCCTTTTTGCACACCGTCAACACCATGCGCCGCAACCCCGACGGCAGCTGGCACGGCGACATGTTCGACGGCCTGGGCTTTGTGTCCGCCATGCAAGACAACGGCTGCCAGCCCGAAGGCAAAAAGGCCTTGCTGGTGGGTGCGGGCGGCGCAGGCTCGGCGATTGCCCATGCGCTGGTGATGGCGGGGGTAAGTGAGCTGGCCATCTTCGATGCCGACAGCGCCCGCCGCACCACCCTGGTCGATAGACTGGCCAGCCTGGGCCGCTGCGCCGTGACCCACGGCAGCGCCGACCCCACGGGGTTTGACATCGTGCTCAACGCCACGCCGGTGGGCATGCAGGAAGCCGATCCGTATCCGCTGGATGCCGACAAGATCCACAGCAGCATGTTTGTCGGCTGCGTGATCACTGCGCCCGCCATCACGCCGCTGATCGCCGCCGCCCGCGCCAAGCGCTGCGCCACCATGACCGGGGCCCACATGTTTGGCCGGGTGCGCGATCTGATGGTGAACTTCCTGCTGGAGAAGTGAGATGCAGGTACTTTCCTCGTTAAGCGCACTGCCCGAGTCCAGCAGTTTTGATCTGGTCGTCGTCGGCGCGGGCGGTGCGGGCATGGCGGCCGCGCTGTTTGCGGCGCTGGAAGGCCAGCAGGTGCTGCTGGTGGAGCGCACTGGCCACGTGGGCGGCACGACCGCCTGGTCGGGCGGCACCACCTGGATTCCCGGCACCCGGCACTCGGCCAGCGTCAACCCCACCGATACCCTGGTCGATGCCAAGCGCTACCTGGACAACGCCGTGGGCACGCGCAGCCCGGCCGCCCTGCGCCAGACCTTTCTGGACTTTGGTGCGCAGGCGGTGGAGGTGCTGGAGAACCGCACCGAGGTGCACTACCGCGCCTACCCCAAGCACCCCGACTACATCTCCGACCTGGGCGGCTCCACCCTGAATGGCCGGGCGCTGGAGCCCCTGCCCTTTGATGGCCGCCTGCTGGGCGCGCTGTTCCCACTGGTGCGCCCGCCCATCCCCGAGTTCACCGTGCTCGGCGGCATGATGGTGGACCGTACCGACATCAACCACCTGTTGGGCTTGGGCAAGTCCTTCCGCTCGTTCAAGCACGCCTGCAAACTGCTAGCGCGCCATGCCACCGACCGCCTGCGCCACCCGCGTGGCACCCGGCTGGTGATGGGCAATGCGTTGGTGGGGCGGCTGCTGCATTCGCTGTCGCAACACGCGAATGTGACACTGGCCCTGCAGACCTCGGTGCAGCGCATCCAGCGCAATGCCAACGGCATCCAATCCCTCACGCTGGTGCAGGACGGTCAGCGCCGCACCGTGGCCGTGCGCAAGGGCCTGGTGTTGGCCAGCGGCGGCTTCAACCGCCACCCGCAGTTGCGCCAGGACCTGCTGCCCGGCATTTCCGCCGACTGGTGCCCGGCGGCACCCGGCCACACCGGCGAAGCCCATGGCCTGGCCCAGCACGCGGGTGCGCACTACGGCCCCGGCGGCCTGAGTCCGGCCTTTTGGGCACCGGTATCGAAACGCCAGCGCCCCGACGGCAACACCGCCGTGTTCCCGCATTTCATGATGGACCGCGCCAAGCCCGGCATTCTGGCAGTGAACCAGGCGGGCGACCGCTTCGTGAACGAAAGCACCTCTTACCACCTGTTCGCGCTGGCCCTGCAACAGCAGCCCCAGATGGCGGCCTACCTGGTGTGCGACGCCAACGCCCTGCGCAAATATGGCATCGGCATGGTGCGCCCCGGTGGCAAGGGACTGGAGCCCTTCCTGGCCGATGGCTACCTGGTGCAAGCAGACACGCTGGAGGCATTGGCGCACAAACTGGCCCTGCCTGCAGCCCACTTGCAGGCCAGCGTGGCCCAGATCAACGACTACGCCGAAACCGGTATCGACCCAGACTTCCAGCGCGGCAGCACCGCCTATTCGCAGAATATGGGCGACCCCTGCGCAGGCGGCAAAAACCCCAACCTCGGCCCGCTGCGCGAAGCCCCGTTTTACGCCGTGCGCCTTTATCCGGGCGACATCGGTGCGTCCACCGGTTTTGCCACCGACGGCGATGCCCGCGTGCTGGGCGAAGACAACACCCCCATCCCCGGCCTGTACGCGGTGGGCAACGACATGCACAGCATCATGGGCGGGGTCTATACCGCGCCCGACATCACGTTGGGGCCGGGGGTAGTGTTCGCTTATCTGGCCGCGCGCCACGCGGCAGCACGCACTTCCGCCTAGGGAAAACCCCTGCGGGGCCATGCAGGAAATGTCCTGTTCATGGCCCGAATCGTTGGTGAATTAAAGCCCCCCGCAAACCAAAATTCAGCTGCTTTTGACAGAGGGCGGCAGATACCGCTCGTTCTAAAACCGCGTGAGGAGACACATATGGAAAACCCAATTGCTATCAACTTAGGAGCTACTAGCGCAGGCAGCATATGCGCTATAGGCTCTTTTTCTTTAAATCCTACCCACCTGGCTTGACGCATGGCCACTACCTCCATGGTCGCCATCGTCACCGGTGCTGCCGACGGTATTGGCTGGGCCACCGCACAAAAGCTGGCAGCCGATGGCTACCGAATTGCACTGCTGGACCTGCGTGAACAAGCCGCCCAAACCCGCGCCGCCGAGCTAGGCCCCGAGCATCTAGGCCTGGGCTGCGACGTGACCCAGCCCGACAGCGTGGACGCGGCCATCGCCGCAGCCCGCACGCTGGGCCGCATTGCGGTGCTGGTCAACAACGCGGGCATCGCTGACCAGACCGGCCCCACAGTGGCACAAGATGTGGCGGCCTTTGACCGGGTGCTGGACGTACACCTGCGCGGCACCTTCTTGGTTAGCCAGGCGGTGGCCAAGACCATGCTGCAAGACACCGGCCACCGGGCCATCGTCAACCTGGGCTCCATCGCCAGCAGCACCGGCCTGCCCGCGCGCAATGCCTACAGCGCGGCCAAGGCCGGGGTGATCGGCATGACCCGCGCCATGGCCAGCGAGTGGGCCCGCGACGGCATCCGCGTCAACGCCGTGGCCCCGGGCTATGTGCGCACCGCACTGGTGGCCGAACTGGGCCGCCAGGGGGCCATCGACCTGCCAGGCATTGCCCAGCGCACGCCGCTGGGACGCATGGCCGAACCGCATGAGATTGCCGAGGCCATCGCCTTTCTGGCATCGCCCCAGGCCAGCTATATCACCGGCGCGGTGCTGCCGGTGGACGGCGGCTGGACGGCTTTTGGCGGCACCACTTCGGCGTTGGCGCCGCTGGCGGCCTGACCCACTTTTAAAACTGGAGGAGACAAAAAATGTTGGCTATCAACCTTTTCAACGGCCTGGTCTATGGCGCATTGCTGATCGTGATGTGCTCGGGGCTGGCGCTGATCTACGGGCTGCGCCGGGTGGTGAACTTCGCCCACGGATCGCTCTACATGCTGGGGGCCTACCTGGGCTATTCCATCGCCAGCCACAGCAACTTCTGGGTGGCGCTGGTGGCGGCCCCGGCGGTGATGGCGCTGCTGGGCGTGCTGCTGGACCGCTACGGCTTTCGCCTGCTGCAAGACCGCGACCCGCTCAGCGTGGTGCTGGTGACCTTTGGCCTGCTGCTGATCATCGAAGACTTTGTGCAAAGCGTGTGGGGCAAGAGCAACCTGTCGGTGGCCGCCCCCGAGGCGCTGAACACCTCGGTCGATCTGCTGGGCACGCCGGTGCCCGCCTACCGGCTGGCGGTGATTGCCGTGGGCGCGCTGGTGGCGCTGGGCCTGAGCCTATGGCTGCGCTATTCCAAGGTGGGCCTGTTTGTGCGGGCCGCCAGCACCGACCCCACCACCACCGCCATGCAGGGGGTGAACACCGACGTGCTCAGCGCCGGGGTGGTCGGCCTGGGCACCGCGCTGGCCGGGGTGGTGGCCGCGCCGTTTCTGTCGCTGTCGCCGTCCATGAGCAGCGACGTGATCATCGATTCCTTCGTGGTGGTCGTGGTCGGCGGCCTGGGCTCGCTGGTGGGGGCCTTTGTGGCCGCCATGGTGCTGGGCATGGTGCAGGCCCTGGGTGCCGTGTACCTGCCCGACCTGTCGGCGGTGCTGCCCTTCGTGATCATGGTCGCCGTGTTGGTCTGGAAGCCCGCGGGCTTTGCCGGCAGCAGAACCTGAAAGAGGAAATCAAGATGTCTATCCAACGTATCACTTTCTCCACCGCAGGCGCATTGGCGGTGGGGGCCATGGTGGCGGCCACCGTCACCTCGGGCACGGTCTTGTCGCTACTCACCCAGGCCATCATCTACGCGGTGTTTGCCAGCGGCGTGGGCCTGCTGTTGCGGCAAAACGGCATGGTCAGCTTTGGCCACGCGCTGTTCTTTGGCGCGGCGGGCTACGGCGTGGGTCTGTTGCTGCAGATGCAGGCCATGCCTGCTGAGGCGGCGATGCTCGTCACCCTGCTGGTGCTGACCGCCGTAGCCTTTGTGATGGGGCTGGTCATTGTGCGGGTGCCCGGCGTGGCCTTTGGCATGCTGACGCTGGCGGTGGGGCAGATGTTCTACCTCACGGCCTCGCGCTCCCGTGGCCTGACCGGCGGTGCCGACGGCATGAATATCGAGTGGCCCGCCACGCTGTTTGGCCTGCCGATGTCGCAGCTGCTGAAGTCCTCGCACATGTTTTTGCTGTGCTGGATGGTGCTGGTGCTGGTACTGCTGGCCCTGGCCCTTCTGCTGCGCAGCCGCTTTGGCAGCATCACCGAGGCGGTGCGCGACAACGAGGAGCGCGCCCGCTTCATCGGCATCCGCACCCTGGTGCCGCGGGCGGCCATCTATGCGCTGTCGGCCCTGGTGACCGGTGTGGCCGGTTTGCTGTCGGCGCTGAACACCGGCTTTGTGTCGCCAGAAAACCTGCACTGGAGCCTGTCGGGCGTGGCGCTGATGATGGTGGTGGTGGGCGGCTACAAGGCGCTGTGGGGTCCGGCGCTGGGTGCCGTTGTGTACTTCCTGGCCAAGGACATTCTGGGCGACTACGCCAACCACTGGATGGCCATCTTCGGCGTGGCACTGATCACCGTGATCGTGTTCTCGCCCACCGGCATTGCCGGGGCTCTGGGCAAATTGGTTCGCAAGGTCCGACCCAAACCATCCACCCCCGCCCTGCGCGCCGCGCCCGGGCACTGAGAGGAGCACCCATGAGCAACTATGTTTTAGAAGCCAACGACGTGGCCATCCACTATGGCGGCGTGAAGGCCGTGGACGGTGTCTCGCTGACGCTGGAGCGCGGGCAGATCCGCGGACTGATAGGCCCCAACGGCGCAGGCAAATCCACCGTGATCGATGCCATCACCGGCCGCACCCGGCTGACCCGCGGCACGGTGCACCTGGCGGGGCACGACGTGACGGCCCTGGGGGCCACCCAGCGCCGCATGCGCGGGCTGTCGCGCAGCTTTCAGCGCACCAGCATCTTTGGCCAGATGGCGGTGCGCCAGCAGGTGGAGCTGGCCTCGCACAAGATGGGCGTGGCCGACTCCCAAGCCGATGCCGACGCGGTATTGCAAGAGCTGGACCTGATGCCGCTGGCCGATGCTACCGCCGAAGACCTGGGCTACGGCCAGCAGCGCCGCCTGGACCTGGCGCTTGCCCTGGTGGGCCGCCCGCAAGTGCTGCTGCTGGACGAGCCGATGGCGGGGCTGTCGGTGCAGGAATCGCACGACCTGGCCAAGCACCTGAAGGCACTGACCTCGCGCTGGGACGTGGCGGTGCTGCTGGTCGAACACGATATGGACGTTGTCTTCGGCATCTCCGATGTGGTCACGGTTTTTGAACTCGGCCGGGTGATCGCCAGCGGCGCACCGGCCAGCGTGCGCGCCGATCCGCGTGTGCGCGAAGCCTATTTGGGGAGCACAGCATGAATGCCCTGTTGAAACTCGACGCGGTGAACGCGTTCTACGGTTCCGCCCACATCTTGCACGGCCTGAGCCTGGCGGTGCACCCCGGCGAGCGCGTGGCACTGATTGGCCGCAACGGCGTGGGCAAGACCACGGTGGTCAACACCGTGCTGGGCCTGGCCGCGCTGCGCGGTGGCAGTGTGCGCGTGGGCAGCAAGACCCTGCCCCGCCCACGCCCCTACATGGCGGCCCAGCAAGGCGTGGTGGTGGTGCCGCAGGGGCGGCGCATCGTGGCCAATTTGACGGTGGAAGAAAACCTGCAACTGGGTGCCGCCGTGGGCCGCAAGGGCCCCTGGACCGTGCCCGAGATCTACAAGCTCTTCCCCATCTTGCAAGAACGCGCCCACACCCCGGGTACCGCCTTGTCGGGCGGCCAGCAGCAGATGCTGGCGGTGGGCCGGGCGCTGATGGCCAACCCCGCGCTGATCCTGCTGGACGAGCCGACCGAGGGCCTGGCCCCGGTGATCGTGGACCAGTTGGCAGACATCTTCAACCGCGTGGCCGACCAGGGCACAGCCCTCTTGCTGATCGAGCAAAACATGAGCCTAGTGGTGCGCGTGGCCGCCCGCTACTGCGCCATGGCCAAGGGCGCGGTGGTTGCCGAAGGCCCGGTGGAAAACAGCAAGGCCTGTCTGCACGCACTCGAAGCCCATGTGATGGTCTAAAGCACGCAGCTTTTTTATCGGCAACCGGGCCGCTTCCGGCAATTTGATTCAGGAGATAAACCCATGCTCACCACAAAACACGTACTCACCGCCCTGGCCCTCACTGCCGCCCTCCCCCTTGCCGTGCTGGCCCAGGGCAAGGAGCCCGTCAAGATCGGCCTGGTGTCGTCCAAGTCGGGGGTGTTTGCCCAACAGGGCGAAGAAGTCATGCGCGCCGTGCAGTTCGCCATCGACGAAGCCAACGCCAAGGGCGGCGTGGATGGCCGCAAAGTGGAGGTGCAAACGGCAGACGACGAAGGCACGCCCGATGCGGGCCGCCGCGTGGCCGAAAAGCTGGCGCGCGACGGCTACAACCTGCTGATCGGGGCGATTCCATCGTCTATCTCCCTGGCCCTGGCGCAGAACCTGGACCGCTGGGACGCGGCCTACTTTGCCGTGGCCAGCAAGTCCGACAAACTCACCGGCGACACCTGCCGCCCCCGCAGCTTCCGCACCAACCATTCCGATGCCATGGACATGGCCATGATCGGCCAGTGGACCAAGAGCTTCAAGGAAAAATCGTTTGCCGTGCTGGCCGCCGATTACGTCTGGGGCCGCGACTCGGGCGAATCGTTCAAGAAGGCCGTCGAAGCCCAGGGCAAAACCGTGCCGCTGAGCCTGTTCGTGCCGCTGGGCACCAAAGACTTTTCGCCCTACATCGCCCAGCTCAAGGCCGCCAACGTAGAAGCCATCTGGGTGGCGGAAACCGGCCGCGACGCGATTGCATTTGCCAAGCAGGCGCAGGAGTTTGGCCTGATCCCGGCGAAGAAGCTGATCGGCCATTCGCTGATCCTGAACTTCATGATCGAAGGCTCGGGCGATGCGCTCAAAGACATCATTGGTACCATTCCCTACGCTGTGGATATCGACACGCCACGCAACAAGGCCTTTGTGGCGGCCTGGAAAACCAAGTTCAACCGCCTGCCATCGGACAACGAAGGCGGGGCCTACAACGGCACGCAGGTGATTTTTGAAGGCGTGAAGAAAGCCGGTAGCGTCAAGCCTGGCGATGTCAGCAAGGCCCTGCGCGGAGCCCAGCTCGACACGATTTACGGCAGCGTGACCATGCGTGCGCAAGACAACCAACTGGTGCTGCCCAACTTTGTGGGCCGTGCCAAGGTGGCCGATGGTGTGCTGCGCGCGGTGATTGAACAGCGTTTCGACCCGTCGCTGACCCCCGCACCCTCGCCCTTGTGCAAGATGTGATGACAAAGGCGACGTACTCCACTGCGGTGCACGCCCTGGTCACCGGTGCGACCGGGGGTATTGGCCGGGGCATCTGTTTCGCGCTGATCGCCCAGGCGCACAAAGATGGCCGGCCCATCCATATCAGTGCCGCCGCCTCCCAACCCGGCGAACGGCTGGACGCGCTGGTGCACGAACTGCGCGTCGCCAATGCCAACGCCCACGGTGTAACGGGCGACATCACCGACGCTGCGCAATGCGCGGACCTGGTGGCACAGGCCCAGGCCCACGGCGGCGACCTGACGGCCCTGGTCTGCAATGCCGGTGCGTCCGGCCCAGGCCGCCTGGCCGATCTGCCAGTGGCACAGTGGGACCGCACCTTCAACCTGAACACCCGTTCGGCCTGGCTACTGGCCCAGGCGGCCTACCCGGCCCTGGCGCGCACGCGTGGCAGCATCACGGCCATCGCGTCGATGTCGGGCCTGACACCGCACCCCGGCTATGGCGCGTATTCGGCCGCCAAAGCCGCGCTGGTGATGCTGTGCCGCCAGCTGGCACAGGAATGGGCGGTGGACGGAATCCGCGTCAACACGGTGTGCCCCGGCATGGTCCGCACGCCACTGACCGAAGCCGTCTACCAAGACGCAACCACACTGCAACAACGCCAGGCTCTTGTGCCCCTGGGCCGCATCGGCCAGGCCGAAGACGTGGGCGCGGCGGTGGCGTACCTCAGCAGTGCGGACGCGTCGTACGTCACCGGCCAGAATCTGCTGGTGGACGGCGGTATTTCAGACCACATGCTAGGCATGATTCCGGGGCGGCCCGGCAAGCCGCCGGTAGGCCATACAGACGGTGTGTAAGCCCCTTCATCCGCAATCTATGGGCGAGGACTTGCATGGTGACGGTCGCCGGCCCATTTTTAAAAGTGGTGTGTTTGAATTGCGCGCTTGTAGGTCTTACCAATACTAGGTAAAGTGTTTCAGGCACTTTACAAAACGGGTTTAAGGCAACGCTGAATAAGTCCCGACCTGGCGCGTGACTTGCATTGGTATTGTCATCCCTCACAAGGCGACAAAGATGAAGCAACACACCCTGGCCCTGGCCGCCGACCAAGAAGCGGGATTCGCCCAGCACCGCAA
>NZ_JANXMU010000020.1 GCF_025354435.1 Rhodoferax sp. | reverse complement strand
TGGTATAACCGGACTCGACTGCATTCGACGCTGGACTATGTCAGCCCGGTGCAGTTCGAGCAGAACTGGCTTGCGAATCAGCCCAAGCAAGCCAACTCATGAGCTCGGTTATGGGATACGGATTCCAGGGGCAAGGTCAGTGTTTTAAATATTGCGTGCAACTTATGTATTCTTTTGTTTGCAAATGTGGGTACTTATTGTGGGGGTTGCTGTTAAGCCATGCTGTGTGGGCGGCGGACGAGCGGCCAGATTGCGGCAGGCCGCTGACACTGGCCCTGCATGTGCATGGCTTGCTGTATTCGGCTGACTTGGATGCGGGCATTGACAAAGACTTTGCCGATGCCTTGATCCAGCGCAGTGGCTGCAGCATCCAGACCAGCGTATTGCCGCGCGCACGCATCTGGCAATTGATTGAGTCGGGTGCGCTGGACTTCAGCCTGTCGGGCATCGCCACCGAGGAGCGCAACACCTACGCTGCCTTTGCCTGGTATTTTTCCAACAAGTACTACCTGCTGGTGAATAAAAGCACCAATGTGCAAAAACTGTCTGACTTTGAAGCCCAGCCTGCGATGAAGCTAGGTGCCATTCGCAGCTTCCGTTACAGCAGCAATGCCAACCGCATGCTTGACAAGCTGGCCCAGGCAGGCCGGGTCAGCTATGCATCGGGTCTGGATCCGTTGTACCAAGTGTTGATTTTGGGGCGCATCCAGGGCATGGTGATCGAGCCTTTCGACATTGGCGATGTCGAGGCCAAACAGATCAAGGACACGACCCAGATCGTCGAGTTTAACGATCCTCCCGTGCCGCACGGGCTCATTATTTCCAAGAAATCCATCCCCCCGGTTGAGATCACCAAGTGGGTGGCATTGGTGCAGTCAATGCGCAACGACGGCACGGTGCTGCGGATTTTTGAAAAGTATTTCCCGCCTGCGCTGGCCCGCGAAATGGTGGTGTTTTGAAACTGATGCGCCCCGACAATTGGCTCCATCACCTGGGTGGCGCGCTGCTGGTGCTGGTGTTGTCGCTGGGGACCACTTGGTGGTTGTGGCAGTTTGAAACCCGCAACGCAGAGATCGACCAGCGTGCGCGCATGGATGCCAGCGTGCAAGCTTTTGCCAACCGTGTGGAGCAGCGCATGCGTGCCCAAGAGCAGGTGTTGCGGGGCGTACAGGGTCTGTTTTCTGCGGGCGCACCGGTGGGGCGTGAGGCTTTTGCCCGCTATGTCGATGCCTTGCAGCTTGGCGCTGACATGGCCGGGATGGTGGGCTTGGGCTGGGCTCCCTTGCTGAATGCGGCACAGATGCCGGAGCTGGAAGCCATGATGCGCTCACAAGGCTATTTGAACTATGAAACTACGCCCCCGGGCAGCCGCCCGCAATACGCTCCCTTGGTGCAGCTGGAGCCTTCTGTAGAGCCCGACAAACGCATGCTGGGCCAAGACTTGATGGCCAATGCGGACTACCGCGCTGCGTTGGAGCGTGCCCGCGATTCCGGGGCCAGTGCCATTACTGCCAAACTCACACGCCCCTTGGAGGGCGGGGCTGGCGCCCGTGTCGGGTTTGTGATGTTTCTGCCGGTCTACCATTTGGGCGCACCCACTGCGACGGTGGAAGAGCGGCGGGCCAATCTGCTGGGCTGGGTGGTGGCACCGTGCCGCATGGATGCCTGGATGGCGGGCCTGCCTGGTCTGGGTACCCACGCAGGTGGGGTGCGGATTTTTGATGGTGTTGAACTCAGCAACCAGTCGCTGCTGTTCGACTCCACACCCACTCACTTGCCCAAGGTGCAGGGTTCGGCAGACACCTTGGAGTACCTGCAGGTAGCGGGCCGCACCTGGACCCTGGCTATGGCGGAGCAAGCCGATGTCCCCGATTCACCGGCCCACAACAAGGCGCAGATGATCGCCCGCAACGGGATGTTTTTGAGTGGCGTGCTGGCCTTGTTGGCGTGGGTGTTGCTGAGTGACCGGGCGCGTACCGTCATCATGGCCACCCAGATGACGACCGAACTGCGCGAAACCAAAGAGCACTTTGAGCTGATCTTTGACAGCAGCCCCGACGGCATGGTGATCACCCAGCAAGCCGATGGCCTGGTGGTGGACATCAACAAGGGCTTTACCGCCATGACTGGCTACGAGCGCGGTGATGTGGTCAGCATCTCGATAGGCGCTTTGCCGATCTGGAAGTCTGCCGACGACCGCCGCCGGTACCGCAAAGAACTGGCCGAGCACCAGTTTTGTGAAAATCTGGAGGTCGCGCTGGTCACCAAAACCGGCAACACCATCGTGGGAATTTTGTCGGCGCAGCCCGCCACTTTCAAAGGCGTGGCCTGTTTTGTGGGGGTGGTGCGTGACATCACAGGCCGCAAAGCCATTGAAGATCGCATGGCCCACATGGCGCAGCATGACACCTTGACCGGACTGCCTAACCGCGCGCTGTTCGACGACCGGCTCAAACAGGCCATTGTCCAGGCCAACCGCAATCGCGGGCGGCTGGCTCTGTTGTATGTGGATCTGGACCATTTCAAACCGGTGAACGATACCCTGGGCCACGCGGTGGGCGATGTGCTGCTCAAGGCCGTAGCCCAGCGCATGCACGACAGCGTACGCGCCTCAGATACCGTGGCCCGTATCGGGGGCGACGAGTTTGTGGTGTTACTGCCCACCGTGCACGATGGCAGCGATGCCCTGGCAGTGGCCGAGAAAATCCGCCATGCGCTGAACCAGAGCTTTGAAGTGGTGGCGGGCAAGATGGTGCACATTTCGTCCAGCACCGGTGTCGCCATCTACCCCGACCATGGCAAGGACGAAATTGCGCTGTCTAAAAATGCCGATATGGCGATGTACCGCTCTAAACAGCAGGGGCGCAACCAGGTAGTGCTGTTTGCGCCGCTAGCGCCCGTAGATCCTGCGGCGGCTGCTATTTAATTAATTGCGTGACTCGGCGGGCGAGATCACGGTTTCGTCTAGCTTGCGGGCCAGTTCCGACACGGCCAGCGCGGCCGGGCAGCCGGGGGTGCTCACCATCAGCAGTTGGCGGCGCATTACGGCTTCGCGGACCGAGGTATCGGCCGGGATGTCGCCCACATGGATCAAGCGGATCGAGCGGCCGGTGCCGTTGGTCACAAAGCGGTCCAGCACCTGCTGCAACTGGGTGGTGATGGCGCGGCCATCTCCGGGTCGGGCAGTCTGGTTGATCACCATGCGCACGTGTTGGCGCTTTTGCTGGGTGGCCAGTACCTTGATGGCCGCATAGGCATCGGTCAGCGAAGTGGGTTCGGGTGTGGCCACCACCAGCACCTCGGAAGCCAGCGACACCGAGAACAGCACCACGTCTGAAATGCCTGCGCCGGTATCCAGCAGCAGCACGTCAAAACGCGGCATCAGGGTGCGCACCACCTGCAAGAACTCGTCACGCACCTCGGGGGTGAGGCGCGAATACTCGACCATGCCCGAGCCCGCCAGCAGCACCGAGAAGCCGCCGGGGGCTTTAACAATCGCTTCGTCCAGCGTGGCTTTGCCGGTAAACACGTCGTGCAGGGTGATCTTGGGGTGCAGGTTTAGCACCACGTCCAAGTTGGCCAGGCCGAGGTCGGCATCGAGTACCAGTACGCGGTGGCCACGTTTGGCCAGGGCGGCTGCCAGATTGGCCGAGACAAAGGTTTTGCCTACGCCGCCTTTGCCACTGGTGATGGCCAAAACCTTGGCACCGCCACTGCTGGAAGAAAAGAAAGGAGGGGAATTCAGAATGTTGCTCATCACGGCTTACCTTTGTCCAGTGCTGCCATTGGCGACACCAGACGACATATCAATCCAAGCCGGTTCTGCGGCAGACAAATGACCAAACAACAAATTTTTCTCTTCGGCGCTGACATGGCTCTCGGGTTGGGGCTCCAGGCACAGGCGGTTACGCCCAGTGGTCTTGGCCAGGTATAGCTGTTGGTCGGCTCGGTCAGTCCAGAGCTCGGTGGTGGAGCGAATCCACTGCAACGCAAATGCGCCGCCGATGCTGATGGTGACCTGCAGTTCCACCCCGGGCCCCAGCGGGATTCGGGTGTTTTCAATGCTGCGGCGGATGCGCTCGGCCACCGCGTGGCCGAAAGACGGCTGGCACGATGGCAGTACCACCACAAATTCTTCGCCGCCGTAGCGTGCCAGCGTGTCCATGGGGCGCACACAGGCTTGCAGCGCTTTGGCCACCACGCGCAACACCTGGTCGCCCGCCGGGTGGCCGTGGGTGTCATTGACAGTTTTAAAGTGGTCGATGTCGATCAGCAGCAGCAACGCCGCCTCGCCGGAGCGGGCTACGCGGTCTACCTCGGCCTCCAGCACCGTGTTGAAGTGGCGGCGGTTCGACAGGCCGGTGAGCGGATCCCTGAGCGACAAATCGCACAGGCCATCAATCATCGTCTGCAGATAGGCAGCGGGGTAGGGTGTGTCCACCGGGGGCATCACTTGCTGTAGCAGGGCACAAGCCGACTCCAGGCGCAAATCGCGTAGTTCCATGGACGAGTAGGTTACCGATGAAGACACGTTTATGAGCCAAAAGTTACAGAAAGTTTAACAGTATCTGGTCGTCAACCAAGCCGGGATATGGCTTGCTCCACCGGGCCAGTCGCTATCTTTACCGGCTTTGTATATCAGTTCAGATCGCAAAATCATCCAGGCCGTGCTGCAGCGCCAACAACGCATCGTGGTCGGTGCGGTGCAGGCGCACTGCGTTGGGTGGTAGCTCTCCGGCACGGCGCAGCACATTTTCGACCGGCAGCTTCATGCCGCTGAGGTGCAGGGTGATATGGTTTTGGGCTAGAGCATGGCGCAGTTTGCCAAAAGTTTCTACTCCTGTGGCATCAATGCGGTTGATCGGCTGGGCAAACAGGCAGACCTGGCGCACGCCAGGGTGCAGCGCCAGGTACTCCATCACGGCCCGCTCCAGGCTGCTGGCCGAGGCAAAGTCCAGCTCGGCATCCATGCGCAGCGCGTACAGGTGCGGGGCTAGCGGCGGCAGGTTCCACAGATGGCGGTCGCGCAGGCTGCCATCGGGGTGCAGGCCAATCTCGATGATGCGCGGGTGCAACCGGTGGTACAAAAAGTGCGACAAAGCCATCAGCAAACCGGCCAACACGCCCCAGTACAGCTTTGGTGCGGTGGCCAGGGTCAGCACAAAGGTAGTGGCGCAGGTCAGTGCCTCCACCGGGGCGGCGCGCCAGATACGGCGCAACTCGGCCGGTTGCACCAGGCTGGACACCGCAGCCACTACCACCGCCGCCAGTACTGCCTGCGGCACGTGGTACAGCGCCGGGGTCAACCACAACAGCACCAGCAAAACCAGCAGCACTGAGAAAATCGTCGCCCAGCCGGTTTTGGCCCCAGCGTACAGGTTGATGGCCGAGCGTGAGAACGATGAGCTGGTAGGAAACGCCCCGCACAGGCCCGATGCCACCTTAGCCATACCCTGGCCGATCAGGTCCTGGTTTTCGTTCCAGCGGGTGCCGCCGCGCTGGTTGTCCACCTTGGCGCTGGACGCGGTTTCTAAAAAGCTGATCAGCGTCAGCACCAGCACCGGCAGGGCCAAGTCGCCCAGCTGCGCCAGAGAAATCAGGCCGGGCAGGTGCAGCGCAGGCAGACCGGCGGGCAGGGCACCCACCACTGCGCCGCCACCCATGGCAAAGCCCAACCAGGAACTCAAAAGCGCGCTGGCCACTACCAACACCATCAGCACCGGAAACTTGGGCCACCAGCGCTTGCCCAGCACCAGCAATGCCAGCGCACCCAGCCCGAATGCCGTGGCCTGCCAGTCGATCTGTGGCTGGTGCAGCAGGCTTCCCAGCGGCCCTTTGAGCCCCACCAGGGCAGGCAGTTGCGACAACACGATAAGCACCGCCGCCGCCTGGGTAAAGCCGGTCAACACCGGCGCACTGACCAGATTCAACAGCCAGCCAAAGCGCCCCAGCCCCAATACGATCTGCAGCAGCCCTGACAGCAGAGCCAGCCATACCGCCAACGTGACCCACTGCGTGCTGCCAGGTTCGGCCATACCCAGCATCGCCGTGCCCACTAGCAAAGCGCTCAGCGCGGTCGGCCCCACCGAAAGGCGGGTAGACGAGCTCCACAGCACCGCCACCAGTGCGGGCAGCAGCGAGGCGTAGATGCCCGTGACCAGCGGCATACCTGCCAGCGCGGCGTAGGCCACGCCCTGGGGAATCACCATCATGCCCACCGTCAGCCCGGCCCAGAGTTCGCCGAGCATGGTGCTGCGGTCGGGACGCGGCCAGTTGAGAAACGGAAACCAGCGCTGGAAGTTAACCAAATTTATAAGGATTTTAGGCATCTAGCGCATATTCCTATTACACAGGTAGCTATGAAAATAGGAGTATAGGGGCAGGCGGCTTATTGGGGCCCGCACACGCTGCACGCCGGGTCGCGTGGGATGCGGATTTCGTTCCAGGCCATGCTGCGCGCATCCAGCATTTGCAGCCGCCCGGCCAGCGAGGTGCCCGCACCGCTGACCAGCTTGATGGCCTCTGCAGCCTGCATGGCCCCGATGATGCCCACCAGCGGTGCCAGTACGCCCATCACGGCACAGCGGGTTTCCTCGAAATCCTCGCTGGGTGGGAACACGCAGGCGTAGCAGGGCGATGCTTGATTGCGCGCGTCGAACACGCTGATCTGCCCGTCCATGCGGATGGCCGCGCCCGACACCAGCGGCTTGCGGTGGCGCACGCAGGCAATGTTGACGGCATGGCGGGTGGCAAAGTTGTCGCAGCAGTCCAGCACCACGTCGGCCTGGGCCACCAGCGCGTCCAGCAGCGCGGCATCGGCCCTGGCGTGGATGGTGGTGATCTGCACCTCGGGGTTGATGGCCTGCATGGCCGTGCGGGCCGAATCCACCTTGGGCTGGCCGAGGCGGTCCAGGCTGTGGGCAATTTGCCGCTGCAGGTTGGTTAAATCCACCGTATCGTGGTCCACCAGGGTGATGTGGCCAATGCCCGCCGTGGCCAGGTACAGCGCCACCGGCGAGCCCAGTCCGCCTGCACCGATCACCAGCGCGTGGGCATTTAAAAGCCGCTCTTGTCCTTCAATGCCAATGTCGTCCAGCAGGATGTGGCGCGAGTAGCGCAGCAGTTGGTCGTCGTTCATCTTGGCATTGTCGCAATGAAAAGCCCCGCAGAGCGGGGCTTTTGGATGGAGGCAGGGCGCTAACTACTGTTCTTTTTTCTCTTCTTTGCGCTCGACCATGGTCTTGCTGACGATGACCGGCTTGCCCTTGAACTGGTTGATCGCCTGGATCAACTGGAAGTCTTTTTCGCTGCCAAATTCCGGTGGCGGCTTGCGCTCGGCAACTGGTTTCAGGGCTTCGGCTTCCAGCAGCTTGCGGGCTTCGTCACGGGCCTTTTCACGGGCTTCGTCTTTTTTCTCTTCGCCTTGGCCGCTGTTCAGGTGCTTTTCCAGGTCGGCTTCGCGCATGCGCAGGGCACCGAAGGGATTGCCGTCTTCGGTGTCATCAACCATCACGTCGGGCACGATGCCCTTGGCCTGGATCGACTTGCCGCTGGGCGTGTAGTAGCGCGCGGTGGTCAGCTTCAGGCCGGTATCGGGGCCGAGCGGGCGCACGGTTTGGACCGAGCCCTTGCCAAAGGTCTGGCTGCCCATGATGGTGCCGCGTTTGTAGTCTTGCAGGGCACCGGCGACGATCTCGCTGGCCGAGGCCGAGCCTTCGTTGACCAGCACGATCAGCGGCACGGTTTTCAGGGCCGCAGGCAGTTTGGCCAGGGCATCAGCACCACGGCGCTGGTAGAACTCGGGCGAAGCCTTATAGGTGAATTTGCTGTCGGCCAACTGGCCATTGGTGGACACCACGGTCACGTTTTCAGGCAAGAAGGCGGCCGACACGGCCACAGCAGCATCCAGCAGGCCGCCCGGGTCGTTGCGCAGGTCCAGCACCAAGCCTTTGAGCTTGGGTTCTTGCTTGTAGATGTCGGTGATTTTGGTGGCGAAATCTTCCACCGTGCGGTCCTGGAACTGGCTCAGGCGAACCCAAGCGTAGCCGGGCTCAATAACTTTGGCGCGCACCGATTGGGTGCGGATTTCTTCGCGGGTGATGGTTACTGGGAAGCTGCGGTTTTCGTCCTTGCGGAAGATCGTCAGGCTGACCTTGGTGTTGGGTTCGCCACGCATTTTTTTGACCGCATCGTTCAGCGCCAAGCCTTTGACGGCGGTGTCGTCGATCTTGGTGATCAGGTCGTTGGGCTTGAGGCCCGCGCGGAAGGCCGGTGAGCCTTCGATGGGCGAGACCACCTTGACCAGCCCGTCTTCCTGGGTGATCTCGATGCCCACGCCCACAAAGCGGCCCGTGGTGCCTTCGCGAAATTCCTTGAACGACTTTTTATCGAAGTACTGCGAATGCGGGTCCAGGCTGGCCACCATGCCCGCAATTGCGTCGCTAATGAGCTTTTTCTCGTCTACCGGCTCTACGTAGTCGGTTTTGACCATGCCAAAGACCGCCGCAAGCTGTTGTAGTTCTTCCAGTGGCAGCGGCGCCATGGCCCCACGGGCCACGGTTTGTAGCGAAACCGTGGTGAGGGCTCCGGCAATGGCACCGGCGGCAATCCAACCGGTAATTTTGAGTTTCTGGCCCATAAGCATCTTTCAGTTCACTGTCAATATACACGTTGGTATCCACTTGCATGGATACGTTCCGTGTAAACCTTTTTATAGGCTTATTTCTTCTGGCCTTGGGCGGCAACGGCAGCTGCCGCAGCAGCGGCGGCTTCGGCATCGCCTAGATAGTAGTGGCGGATCGGCCGGAGGTTTTCGTCCAGCTCGTACACCAGTGGAATACCGTTGGGGATGTTCAAGCCCACGATGTCGTCATCGGAGATGTTGTCCAGGTATTTAATCAGGGCGCGGATCGAATTGCCGTGGGCGGCCAGTACCACCCGTTTACCGGCCTTGATGGCGGGGGCCATTGCTTCGTTCCAGAATGGCAGCACGCGGTCCACAGTGTCTTTTAGGCATTCGGTCAGCGGCACCTGGTCGGCGGTTTGCTTGGCGTAGCGCGGGTCGCTGCGCTCGCAACGCGGGTCGGTGGCTTCCAGCGCGGGTGGTGGCGTGTCGTAGCTGCGGCGCCAGACCAGCACCTGGTCGTCGCCGTATTGTTTGGCGGTTTCGGCCTTGTTCAGGCCTTGCAGAGCGCCGTAGTGGCGCTCGTTCAGGCGCCAGCTGTGTACCACCGGTAGGTAGGTACGGTCCATTTGGTCCAGGCAATGCCACAGGGTGTGGGTGGCACGCTTGAGCACGCTGGTGTAGGCCACGTCGAATTCATAGTTGTCGGCTTTCAGCAGGCGGCCCGCGTTTTGCGCCTGAGCGATGCCGGTGTCGGTCAGCGGCACATCGGTCCAGCCGGTGAAGCGGTTTTCAAGATTCCAGGTGGATTCGCCGTGGCGGATCAGAACGAGTTTGTACATAGGGCGGCTTGTCTCGGTAGATGAAAAGGGAGGCCAAAAATAAGGCTTCCCGCAAGGGGCAGCACGCCATTCTAAAATCGCTGGTTCGGGGTAGTCCCGCTAAACCATAAATAAAAGGTGCAAAGTGAAGTTTTTAATAGACAACTGGATGCTGATTGCGATAGCGCTGGCCGCGGGTGGCGGCTTGCTGTGGCCTGTGATTGCCAATGGCGCGGGTGCCGGTGCCTTGACGGCCAACGGCGCGGTGCAGCGCATCAACCGCGACAAAGCGGTGGTGGTGGACGTGCGCGAGGCCGATGAGTTCGCAAACGGCCATATTGCTGCAGCCAAGAACCTGCCGGTGGGCCAGTTGGAAGACAAGCTGGCCGCCGCGGTCAAAAACAAATCTTTACCCTTGATTTTGGTGTGCGCCACGGGTGCACGGGCCAACAAAGCCCTGGCAACTGCCAAAAAGCTGGGTTACGCCGAGGCCGAAGTGCTCAGCGGCGGACTCAAGGCCTGGAAAGAGGCCAACCTGCCGCTTGAAAAGTCCTGAGCCCCACCCCAGCTAAAGTTTTATCGTTTTACCTGCCGAAAGTCGCCTCAATGCAAGCCGTCAAGATGTACACCTCCGCCGTTTGCCCCTACTGCATCCGCGCCAAGCAAATTCTGAAAAGCAAAGGCGTAGAGCAGATCGACGAGATCCGCGTGGACCAGCTCCCCGAGGCCCGTGCGGCCATGATGGAGATGACGGGTCGGCGCACCGTGCCGCAAATTTTTATCGGCGACACCCATGTCGGTGGCTGTGACGATCTGGTGGCCTTGGACGGGCGGGGTGGTTTGCTGCCCTTGCTTAATGCAGCTTGAAGTGCTGCTTGAATTGCCTTCCTGATCGGCAATAATTCGTTTGCTTTTTTTGCCCGCTGTGGTTTCTCCGGCGGGCTTTGTTTTGAATTGAAAGAACACCATGTCCGAGCAACAAGATCCCGTTTTCCAAATCCAGCGCGTGTACCTGAAAGAGGCTTCGCTGGAGCAGCCCAATTCCCCTGGCATCCTGTTGGACCCCACCCAACCCACCGTGGAAATCCAGTTGGGCGTGGATGCCAACCCGGTCGCGGATGGCATTTTTGAAGTGGCTGTGACGGCCACCGTGCAAACCAAGATTGGCGACAAGACTGTGTTCCTGGTGGAAGCCAAGCAAGCCGGTATTTTCGAAATCCGCAACATGTCGCAAGAGCAGATGGGCCCGATCATCGGCATCGCCTGCCCCCAAATCGTTTACCCCTACCTGCGTAGCAACGTGGCCGATCTGGTCCAGCGCGCCGGTTTCCCGCAAGTGCACCTGGCCGAAATCAACTTCCAAGCGATGTACGAGCAGCAGCAAGCCAACGCCGCTGCAGCCGCGGTAGAAGCGCCCACTGCAACTCTGCAGTAAACCCATGAGAATCGCGGTTCTGGGCGCGGGGGCCTGGGGCACCGCGCTGGCCATCAGTGCCAGCCAGCGCCACAGCGTCACGCTGTGGGCGCGCGATGCCGAGCAGGCGGCTGCCATGCAGGCCCAGCGCTGCAACCAGCGCTACCTGCCCAGCATCCCTTTTCCCGAAGCGTTAACCGTCTGTTCTGTATTGCCAGAGGCCTTGGCCGCGCTGGTGGCGGACCACGATCTGGCCATCATTGGCACCCCTATGTCGGGCTTGCGCCGCATGCTGCAAGACATTGCGGGCTGTGCCGCCCCGGTGGCGTGGCTGTGCAAGGGGTTCGAACCCCCAGATTCCAAGCCTTTTGGGCTGCTAGCCCATGAAATACATGCACAGGTAACTATTGAATCAATAGCAAATGCATCGGTGCATGAGGCTGCACGTTACGGCGTGCTCAGCGGCCCCAGTTTCGCCCAGGAAGTGGCCCGTGGCCAGCCCACAGCCCTGGTGGCTGCCAGTAGCCGTGCCGAGGTGCGCGATGCCCTGGTCGAGGCCTTCCACAGCCCGACGCTGCGGGTTTACGCCAGCGACGATGTGGTCGGTGTGGAAGTGGGCGGCGCGGTCAAGAACGTGTTGGCCATTGCCACCGGCCTGTGCGACGGCCTGGGTCTGGGCCTGAATGCACGGGCGGCACTGGTCACCCGTGGACTGGCCGAGATGACGCGCCTGGGCATCGCCCTGGGTGCCAAGGCCGAGACCTTCATGGGCCTGTCGGGCCTAGGCGATCTGGTGCTGACCTGCACCGGCGATTTGAGCCGCAACCGCCAGGTGGGTTTGTTACTGGCCCAAGGCCACACCTTGAGCCAGGCAGTGGCCTCTTTGGGCCATGTAGCCGAGGGCGTGTACAGCGCCCGCACCGTGGCACAGCGCGCGCACAGCCTGGGCGTGGACATGCCCATCACCCACAGCGTGGTGGCTTTGCTGGACGGGCGCATTCTCCCGGCTGACGCGGTTGCGTCTCTGATGGGGCGGGTCCCAGTGCCCGAGCTTGTGTAAGGTTTTGTGTCTATTGTGTAAGGGAATTTCTTACACAGCCCGGTAAAAATCTGACCTGCGGTATGGATGCTCCCCGACTTAATTTTTGATTGGGGGGTATTCACAATCCATTTCAACGGATCGGGAAACAGCAGATTGCGACAAGCGCAATGCAGCCTGAACCGGGCAGACCAAAGGACACACCATGAACACCGAACAGATCATTGCCGAAATCCGCGAGGCCAATCTGACGTACCTCATGCTGGCGCAAAGCCTGATCCGCCAGGACAAGGCCGAGGCCCTGTTCCGCCTCGGTATCAACGAAGAAGCCGCCGACATCCTGGGTGCCCTGTCGGCCGCACAAATTTTGAAACTGGCCTTGGGTAACATGCTACTGTGCCACTTCCGCGTAGAAGACAGCCTGGTCTGGAGCTTGCTGACCAACCACGACATCAAGAAGGTGGGCAACCCCGCCACCAACAAATTGCACGCCAACATCCTGATGGCAGGCCGTGTGGCCGAAGTCCTGTAGGGAGCCGAGCATGACCGCCACCTCTGTTGCTACTGCCACCAAAGTGCCCAAGCCTTCCAAGAGCGTGCTGCAAGACTCGCAGCAAATCGAACGCGCCGCGGCACTCATCCGCATGGGTGCCCGCATGCAGGTGCTGGAATCGGAAACTGATCTGTCCTACGAGCGCCTGCTGCGCCTGTACAAAGAGGTGTCGGGCAAGTCGCCCAGCAAAGGCCAGCTGCCGTTTTCGACCGACTGGTTCTTGTCTTGGCAGGAAAACATCCATTCCTCGCTGTTTTTGAACATCTACGAATACCTGTCCAAAAGCATGGACATGGACTCCATCGACATCCTGACCAAGGCTTACCGCCTGTACAGCGAGCAGATCGTTGCCGCCGAGGTCGATCCGCTGCTGTCGTTCACCCGCGCCTGGCGGCTGGTTAAATTTGTCGATGCCAACATGCTCAACATGACCCAGTGCAGCAGCTGCGGCGGTAAATTTGTCACCGAGCTGTACGAAAACCCCCGCCAATACGTCTGCGGACTGTGCAGCCCACCTGCCCGGGCAGGCAAATGCAAGGGCGAACGCACCTTGATGTTGCACTAAATGCGCTAATGCAACGCCTGATTGCATGGGTATCCTGCAACCAGAGCGCGGCGGCCTAAAACCAGTCGTGTAAAACACACGAAACTGCCCGTTGTAGCCCGTTTTCCCTCAGCTGCCGCCTTACCATAACGCTTTGAATCGGAAGATTTCGATCCCATCGAAACGCAACCGAACCGGCAATAAGTCCGGTTTCAAGGCATTGGATAGGCGACAAAATGTTTCGATGTGGGAATTCAGTGCGGGTGCGCCCGCGCAGCTTGCGGTTTTACTTGATGGCGTTGGTCCTGGTAGCGTTGCTACCCATGGCCGGGGCGGCCGCGTTCGCCATGTGGCAGGTCGCCCATGTGTACCGCGATGCCTCCACCCACCAGTTGCAGGAAAACGCCCGTACTCTGGCCCAGGTGGTCGATACCGAGATGGCCGCCCGCACTACCATGCTGGAAGCCCTGGCCACGCTGGCGGCCAACCATCCACCTGGCCTGCTGGGAGTGGACCACCACCTTGAGGACTACGTCATCCTGGCGCAGGTTGGCGAAGATGCCAAGCCATCCCCGATTGCCAGCCTGGCCGCCGAAGGCATTCCACCCGACATACGCGCCCAGGCCTTGGCGGCCCCGGAGCGCAGGGTGTCCAACGTGTTCATGACCGGCGCCAAGCAGGATGCCCCCCGCGTGGCTCTCAGCGTGCCTTACCAGGAATCCGGCGGGGCCCGCAAGGTGCTGGCGCTGATGGTGTCGCCACTGGAGCTGGTGCGTTCTTTACAGCAGCGCAGCATCCCCTCGAACAACCTGGTGGCGGTGGTGGACGGCAACGGGCGGCTGGTAGCCCGCTCGTGGGATTCGGAGCGGTTTGTGGGCACCACCGTGCCCGACTGGGCACGGCTACAGGTCCTGGATGCCGAAAGTGGTGTTTTTGAAGCCCTGTCGCTGGAGGGCCGTTCGGTGGTGATCGGCTTCCAGCGCCTGGCGCATACCCCCGGCTGGGTGGTCGTGGTGGGCGAGCCGCTGGAGCGGTTCAACGCCCGCTGGCACCGGCCTTTGGGCACGCTGCTGGCCGGTGCACTGCTGGCCCTGTGTTTGGCTTTGTTTCTGGTGCTGTGGGTGACCCGGCTGGTACTGCGCCCGGTGCAGGCCCTGGCGCACAACGCCGAAAGGGTGGCCACCGACACCCAGGGGACGGCCGATCTGGGCCCGGCCATCGCCGTGTCGCCGGTCGCGGAGTTTGAAGGCCTGCGCCAAAGCCTGGAGCAGGCGGATACGGTGCTGCGTGCCCGGGCTGAAGCCGTGCGCGCCAGCGAAGCCCGCTACCGCGAGCTCAGCGATGCGCTGTCGCAAGAAAAAGAACGTCTGCTGCTGGCCACCCAGGCCGGAGGCGTCGGCATTGTGGAGCTGGATTTCGCCCAGAACCGCTACCTGTGGGACGACCAGACCTACGCCGTCTTTGGCCTGCAGCGTGGCGAGTTTGACGGCAGCCAAAAGCAGCTGCTGGCACGCTTTCACCCCGACGACATCCGTGCCATGGCCCGGCAGTGGCAGACGGCACTGCGCGACACTTCCGTGCTGGATATGGAGCTGCGCATCGTGCAGCTTGCAGGGGCCGTGCGTACGGTGCAGATTCACGGGCAAGTCCACCGCCATGCCGATGGCCGCCCGGCGCGCGCTATTGGCACGGTGTGGGATATCACCGCCGCCCGCGAAGCCGCTGACGCTCTCACCGCAGCCAAAGAGGCTGCCGAGGTAGCTGAGCGCGGCAAGAGCGCGTTTCTGGCCTTTATGGGCCATGAAATTCGCACCCCCATGAACACCGTGCTGGGTATGACCCGGCTCGTGCAGCAAACCGAGCTGTCAGGCAAGCAGCGTAACTACCTGGACAAGATTGACGTGTCAGCCCAGTTGCTGCTTGGCATCGTCAACGACCTGCTGGACCTGTCCAAGATCGAAGCCGGCAAGATGACCCTGGTTGAGGCCGAATTCACCCTGGAGTCGCTGCTCGAATCGGTGTCGGTGGCCCATGCCCTGAAGGCCGAAGAAAAAGGCCTCGAGATCGCCTACGCCGTCGGGCCCGACGTGCCCGCGCGGTTGGTGGGCGACGCGCTGCGGCTTAACCAGGTGCTGGGCAATCTGGTGGGCAATGCCGTCAAGTTCACCGCCCAGGGTGAGGTGGTGGTGTCGGTGGTGCTGGTATCCGACAGCCATGCCAGCGATTACCTGCTGCGGTTTTCGGTGCGTGACACCGGTGTGGGGCTGGACGTGGCGAAAATTGCCCGCATGTTCCTGCCGTTCTCGCAGGCCGACAACCAGGTCAGCCGCGACTACGGCGGCAGCGGACTCGGCCTGTCGATCTGCAAGCAGTTGGTGGAGCACATGGGCGGGCGCATTGGCGTGACCAGTGCGCCCGGGGTGGGCCGCACCTTCAGCTTTACCGTGCCATTGCACCACCCCAACCTGGTGGCCCCGCCGTTGGTGGAACGCAACGCGCCCATCCTGCAGCGCCGCCGCCTGCTGGTGGTGGACGACAACGCCAGCGCGGGCAGCATCCTGGCGCAACTGGCGCGCGGCTTCGGCATGGTGGTGCAACAGGCCGACTCGGGCCCGGCTGCACTGGCCCAGTTGGGCGCCGCCCACGACAAGGGCCGTCCGTTCGACATGGTGTTGATGGACTGGCGTATGCCCGGTATGGACGGCATGCAAGCGGCCCGCCAGATCAAGGCCTACGCGGCCTGGGCCTCCATTCCGGTGATGCTGATGGTCACCGCCTACGCCCGCGAAGCGCTCCTCACGGAAGCCAAAAGCCTGGGCCTGGCCGGGGTGCTGATCAAGCCCGTGACCGAGTCGCTGGTGTTCAACACCCTGGTCGATGCGCTGGGCAACACCTGGACTGGCCCGCCCAGTGCGGAAAGCGACAGTCCCCTGGACCTGGGCCGCTTGCAGCAACGGCGGGTGCTGCTGCTGGCCGAACGCCCACTGGACCACGAGGTGGTGGTCGAGTTTTTGCAGCAAATTGGCATGCAGGTAGACACCGCCCATGACAGTGCCCAGGCGCTGGCCCGGCTGCAGGCTGCGCCGTGCGATGTGGTTCTGGTGGCGCACCACATGCCCGGTATGGACGGCCTGGCCGCCACCCGTGCGCTGCGCAGTGAACCGCGTTGGGCCTACCTGCCCGTGCTGGGGCTGGTGGAAGTGGCCGATGGTGAGCGTGCTGCCGAGCCGCAGGCCTGCCTGGAGGCGGGTATGGACGACAGCCTGACCCAACCGCTCGACCCCGAACAACTGGCCCGCCTGCTGGTGCAGTGGCTGCCCAAAGACCCGGCGCTGGCTTCGCTGGCCGGTCTGCGGGTGCTGGTGGTGGACGACAACGCCCTGAACCGCGAGGTTGCCAGCGAATTTTTGCAGGCAGTGCGCATGCAGGTAGTGCTGGCCGCCGATGGCCAGCAAGCCCTGGAATACCTGGAACACAGGGACTTTGACATGGTCCTGATGGACCTGCAGATGCCGGTGATGGACGGCTTGGCCGCTAGCCGCGAGATCCGCAAACAGGCGCGTTGGGCCAGCCTGCCTCTGATTGCGCTGACGGCACACGACTCGCAGGTGGGCCATCCGGCCGCCTTGGCCGCGGGCATGGATGCCTACCTGGGCAAACCGATCGACGAGTCGCTGCTGTACCAGACCCTGTTGCAATTTGTGCCCCAGCTGCCGTGCAGCCTGCCCCAGACCGCCGCCGAAGCGCCGGTGCTTGCCGACACCTGTCTGCTGTACGACCTGCCCGGCGTGGACTTGCGGCTGGCCCTGGTGCGCCTGGGCGGACGGCCGGCCAGCCTGCAGCGCGTGCTGGGCGGCTTTGTGCGTGACTTTGCCAACCTGCCAGCCCAGTGGCGGCCGCCCCGGGCGCTACCGTCGCGCAACAGCATCTCCGCCCACGCGCATACCCTCAAATCCACGGCGCGCTACCTGGGGGCCGATGCCCTGGCCGATACTGCCGTCCGTCTGGAGCAACTTGCCCCGCACGCCACCCCGGAGCAACTGGCCGAGGCTGTGGCCTTGTTGTGCCTGCAACTAGACACCGTGCTCAAAAGTGCCATGGGCCTGCTAATCGACGACCACTCCCATAACGCTGAAGCCGATGCCGATGCCAGTAACGCCACTGTGGATGTTGCCGCCGTGCTGGCGCGCATCGCCAAGGCCCGGCCCATGGTGGCGCAGGGCAACTACGCGGCGGCCGAGCTGCTGCTGGGCATCCGCTCCGCGTTGGCCCGCACCGCCCTGGCGCGCATGGCCGATAGCGCCCTGACCCAGTTTGAAGACCTAAATCTGTCTGCCGCCAGCGCGACCTTGCAGGTCTTGGCCGAAGCGCTGGCAGACAACCCTGGAGACGCCTGACACCCATGGAGATGCTCGCTTTGCCCACCGTGCTGATCGTCGATGATGACCGCACCAGCCGCACCGTGCTGGCCGATCTGCTGCACGGCGAATGCCGCGTGCTGCTGGCCAAAGACGGCCCGACGGCCCTGCAAAGGGTGCGCGAAGAGCCCGAAATCTGCCTGCTGCTGCTCGACATCGCCATGCCCGGAATGGACGGCTACGAAGTGCTGCAGGCCCTGCACGCCAACCCCCGCACCGCCCATGTCGCGGTGATCTTCATCAGCGGGCTTAACGATGCCCGCAGCGAAGAGCAAGGCCTGCTGCTAGGCGCGGTGGACTATGTGGTCAAGCCCATCCGCCCGGCGACGGCCCGCATCCGCATCCGCAACCACCTGCGCCTGATTGCCCAGCGCAAGGAGCTGGAGCGCCTGGCCAGCCGCGACGGCCTGACCGGCATTGCCAACCGCCGTTCGTTCGATGAATCGCTGCAGGTGGTGTGCCAATTGGCGGCGCGGCGCAAGGAGTCGCTGGGGCTGTCGATGATCGACGTGGACTTTTTCAAGCAGTACAACGACCTGTACGGCCACCCGGCGGGCGACGACGCGCTGCGCCGCATCGCCCAGGTGGTGGCCAGCTTTGCCCGGCGGCCCTACGACCTGGCAGCCCGCTACGGCGGCGAAGAGTTCGTGCTGCTACTGCCCGCCGTGCCCGATTTAGACCACCTGCTGGAGCGCCTGCGCACCGACGTGATGGCCCTGGGCCTGCCGCACGCGGGCTCGCAGGTGGCCAATGTGGTCACCATCAGCATTGGCGCGGTGCACATCAGCGCCGGTGGCCGCCACTACCCGGCTCTGCTGCTGGAACAGGCCGATGCCATGCTCTACCAGGCCAAACACCAGGGCCGCAACCGCGTGGTGTCGGGCGCGTTTGCCTCTACCAGCCGGTTTTAACGGGCCAGTTGGGCATCCAGACTGCGCAGGCTGGCCACGGTGGCCAGGCAGGCTTGCGCTACTTCCGCACCCTTGTGCACGAAGTGGTCGCCAAAGAACTGCTGGTGCTCGGCGTGCGAATGGAAGTGGTGCGGCGTGAGCACTGCCGAGAACACCGGCACGCCGGTGTCTAGCTGCACCGTCATCAGGCCCTGGATGACGGCGTTGGCCACAAATTCGTGGCGGTAAATGCCGCCGTCCACCACCAGCGCGCAGGCCACGATGGCATCGAACTGGCCGGTCTGGGCGAGCTTCTTGGCATGCAGCGGAATCTCGAAGGCACCGGGCAGCGAAAACAGGTCGATCGCGTTGGCGGGTACGCCGTGGCGTGCCATCTCGGCCAAAAAGCCGTTGCGGGCCTGGTTGACGATGTCGGCATGCCAAGTGGCTTGGATGAAGGCGATGCGCAAGGGGGCGGTAGCTGTCGTTGTGGTGGTCGTGGTCATAAGAGGTGTTGGCAAAAAATGTTCCCAACCCAGGACGCACGCGCGCAGACACAGGCCGCCACAGACGGCTGTGCACATGGCGCGTTCTCTTGCATCCGGACTTTGAGGCTCGTGAAAACCCTGACCGTCGGCTTCGGAATCGCACCGAAATCTGCTGACCCTCTGGTTGGCTAAGCAACCAGAGGCGCTCGCGGGCTTGTGCATCGCTGCCATCACCGCCGGTGGGGAATTCCACCCCGCCCTGAGAACGCTGTTCTGCGCTGTCAAGCGCAGAGGCCTTGAGTGTAAGGGCAAGCAAAAACCCTATTTTTATAAGGAAAATAGGCCTCTAGCGTATGTTCTACCTACGCGAGTAGCTATAAAAAATATAGTATGACCTATCAGTAGCGCGACTGCACCGGTGCGCAGCTCACCCGGTTGCGGCCTGCATTTTTCGACAGGTACAGCCCGGCATCGGCGCGGGCCAGCAGGCTGTCCAGGGTGTCGTCGAGCAGCAGGGTGCTGATGCCGAAGCTGGCGGTAACGGCCACCGTGGCATTGCGGGGCGTGGCCAGGTACAGCGCGGCAATGGCGCTGCGCAGGCGTTCGGCCAGGGCGAAGGCGTTTTCGCTGTCGGTCTCGGGCATCAGGATGCCGAACTCTTCGCCACCGAGTCGCCCCACCAGGTCTTGCTGGCGTACCAGTGACCGGCAGGTGCGGGTCAGCACGCGCAGCACGCTGTCGCCCATGGCGTGGCCGTGGCGGTCGTTGATCTGCTTGAAGTGGTCTACGTCCAGCATCACCATCGACAGCGGGCGGCTGTGGCGGCGTGCGCGGGCCAACTCGGCCTCGGCGTGGCCCATGAAGTGGCTGCGGCTGGCCATGCCGGTCATGCTGTCGGTGGTGGCGATCTGGCGCAGCGCGTTTTCCATGCCCTTGCGCTCGTTGATGTCGATGATGGTGGACAGGGCGCAGGGCTGGCCGTCGTAAATGATGGGCACCATCGAGATCAGCGCCCAAATTTCACGCCCCTGGGCCACCACCAGGCACATCTCGTAGTCGCGCAGCACGCCCTCGCGGCGGTACTGCTCCAGCATCTGGTCGCGGTCGGCGGGGCTGCGGTACATGCTGCGCGGCTCGCGGCCCAGCAGAGCGGCAGCGGGCATGCCAGCCAGCTCGGCGGCCCGCTCGTTGGCGTAAACGAAGACATTGTCGGCCGTGCGCGTCACCGTCATGGGCAGCGGGGCGTTTTGCAGAATCGCCAGGGTGCGGCCCTCGCTCTCGCGCAACTCGCGGGTGCGGTCGGCCACACGCTGCTCCAGCGTGTCGGCCAGGCTGCGCAGCTCGGTTACCAGGCGGGCGTTGTCGATGGCGTTGACCACGTTGCCCGACAGCAGCTCCAAAAACACAATCCGCTCGGGCGAAAACGCTCCGCTGACGGCCTCGTTCTCCAGGTACAGCGCGCCCAGCACCCGACCCTGGCGCACCAGTGGCATGCACAGTACCGAGCGGGTGGTGCGTTCGCGGAAGTAGGGCAGACGCCGCCAAGCCGGGTCGTGGGCCGCGTCGTGCACCAGCACCGGGCTGGCGGTGCTGAGCACGGTGCGCAGCATCTCGCGCGGCAGGCGAGTGGCGGCTTCCTCCAGCGGCAGGCCTTCCATAACCTGGATGGCGGCGGCCGGTCCGTCGATGCCGCTGTCGGCCTGCACCACCCATTGGCCCTGGTCGCGCAGAACGATGCTGGCGCGGCTGGCCCCGGCGCTTTCGCGCAGTACGTGCACCAGACGGACCAGCAGCGTGTCCAGGGTGGTCTCGCCGGTCACCGCCTGCACGCTTTTCATCAGGGTGGACAGGTCCAGCGCGCTACCGGGCACGGCCACGACGGTGTCGGTTTCTGTGCCGGTGTCGGCATGCAGGGCGGCCAAAGGTACGTGGGGGACGGTCCGCGGCGTGGTGTGCTCTTCCAGTGCCATCGCGTCCACCAGCGCCCGGCTGCCCCAGCGTAAAAACAGGGCCCGGGCTTCGGCCCGCTCGGCGTTGGCCGCGGCGGCGTGCGGCGGCCCGGCCAGTACCAGTGCCTGGCTGCGGTAGCGGTGCACCAGGCCCTGCACCAGCAGGTTGTCGATGGCCTGCGCGGCCTGATGCGCGGCATCGAACTCGGCCAGCATGGGCGCTGCACCGGCGGTATGGGGCAACACACCGGCCAGCAGTATGCGGGCGCGCAGCAGGTGCTGCAAGGGCCGCACGTCGGCACAGGTTTGCGCCCACAGCGCCAGCCGGTCGAGTGCGGCGGTGCAGCGGGTGTGCAACTGGGCATCGGACGGACTACCCGCGGTTTGGTTGCGGTCCAGCGCGGCCATGGCGGTAAAAAACAGGCAAAACGGCACCATCACCATGCCGCGTCCGGCCGGGAACAGCAGCTGCGCTGCATCGCCTGCGGCCACAGCTGCGTCGGGCTGGCCCGCCAGCGTGTACAGCATGCAGCGCCAAGCCTGCAGGAACAGGGTGCCGGTCTGGTCGGCGCGGGCGGTGTAGGTCTGCTCCAGTTGCTGGGCAGAAAACGCCTTGGTTTCCATGGGCACATCGGCAAAACGGGGCTGGCGCAGCGTGTGGATGGCCGCGCGCAGCGCGCCCTGGTAGTCCTGCGCCACCGGCTGGCGGATGCGGCGCAGCGTGGTAGCGTGCAGCGCCAGCATGGTGTCCAGCTCGGCCAGCGGGGTGCCGGTTAAAAAGGCGTGGTAGTCGTGCACATACAGGGCCAGCCCGGCGTGGCGCAGACTGCCGTTTTCCAGGCCCTGCTGGTGTACCTCGCGCAGCGCAGGCAGGCCGCTGGCGATGCCCTCGGTCCAGTGCCGCAAAAAGGCGTTGAACGAAAAGCCCGCATGCGCCTGCACGTGCCGCCAGCCGTGGCGCTCGATCAGTGCCATCGACATGCGGCCCAACCGGGTGCCAAAGCGGTAGTCGCGCAGAAATTCGGCCACCATCAGTCCCATCACCGAGTAGGCCGACAGTGCCGCCGGGGCGTGGCCACGCGCCACCATCAGCCGTACCTGCATCACCGTCAGCAGCAGCAGCAGAGCCGGGCGGGCGATGTAGGCAGCAGCAGTCATTTTGGCGATCACGCTGAGCTGCTGCAGGCACAGCGGGTCGGTCATGGCCGGCTGGGCGGCCATGGTGTCTATGCCCAGGGTGTCGATTTCGGCGCGGGCGGCAGCTACCAGTTGCATGGCGGCGGCGGGCGTGGCGGCCACCGGCGGTGCAGTGCCCAGCAGGCGCAGCACGGACAGGCCCAGCTCCAGGGTTTCGTCCAACCGCCCGGAGGCGTAGAAGGATTCGATGCGTACGTCCAGCAGGCGGGCGTGGGCGCTGGGGTCGGCCACACAGGGCAGCGCCGTGTCGATCAGCGCATCCATGGCTGCCGCGTCGCCCTTCAGCGCGGCCATGCGGGCGGCGTGCACCTGCAAATCCAGCGCGGTGGCCGGGTCGTCTTGCCAATGCGTGGCTCCCCGCAGGGCGATGGCCTGGGCTGCATAGTCGGCGGCCAGATCGAAGGACGCGGCGGCACAAGCCCACTGGCTGGCCTGGGCATTGAAGTCGGCCAGCTGGCGGCGTTCGGCGGCACCGTCCATCAGGGCCTGGCCCTGGTTCAGGTGGTTGACCACGGCGAAGTCGGGCGGCTGGCCGGGTGCGCCATCGCGCAGCAAGCGGCCAATGCGCAGGTGCAGAGCCGGGCGCTCCGCCGGCGCAGCCAGCAGGTAGGCGGCTTCTTGCACCCGGTCATGCACAAAGGCCAGCTCGACCCGCAGGCCCTGGCTTTCATGCGCCTCCAGCATGGCCATCCATTGGTAGTGCGTGTCTTGGGGCACTAGCAGCCCGGCGGCCAGGGCCGGGGCCAGGGCCCGCAGCACGGTGTGGCTAGGGCGTTGGCAGGCGGTGCCCAGCGTATCGAGGGTGAAGCGACTGCCCAGGCAGGCGGCGGTGGTCAGCAGGCTGCCGGTATCGGGCGGCAGGCGGCGCAGTTGCTCCAGCATCAGGGCGACCACGTTGTCGGCAATATGTTCGCTGCGGATGCGCGGCTCCGACCAGCACCAGCGCGGCTGGCTGCGGTCCAGCCAGATGAGCTGGCGGCGGTGCAGGTCCTCCAGAAACCGGCCCAGAAAGAAGGGGTTGCCGCCGGTTTTTTCCAGGCACAGCTGGGCCAGTGTCTGCACCTGGGGCAGGGGCTGCTGCAGGGTGTCGGCCAGCAACTGGGCCACATCGTCGGCTTGCAGCGCGCCGACGCTCAGCGCCAGGCTGCGCCCGCCGTTGCTGGCCAGCGCGGTCAGGTCTTGCTGTAGCGGGTGGTCGGGCGGGACTTCGTCGGCGCGGTAGGCCGCGATCAGCAGGATGTGCTGCAGGCCTTCGTCCAGCGCCAGCTCGCGCAGCAGGCGGCGCGAGACGCGGTCGGCCCACTGTAGGTCGTCGATGAACACCACCAGCGGGGCATCGGCGCGGGCCAGCGCGGCAAAGCACTGCTGCATGCTGCGCAGAAAACGGTTTTCGGCCTCGGTGGGGCCGAGTTCTGCCACCGGCGGCAGGGCATCGCCCAGCAACACGCCCAGCTCGGGCAGGGCGGTACGGGCCATGGCGGCATTCGGGCCGAGCAGGCTGAGCAGCGCTTCGCGCCACACCGCCTGCTCATCGGGCGGCAGCGCCAGCACCTGGCGGGCGCGCTGCTCCAGTGCCTGCACAAAAGCCGCGCAGGGTGTGTGCTGCCCAAACTGGTTGAATTTGCCGCTGACCATGTGGCCACGGTGGCCGAGCAGGCTGCGCTGCACCTCGCCCACCAGCGCGGTTTTGCCGATGCCCGACACCCCGGCGATGGTGACCGTATGCGCCGGGCCGGTAGCGGCCGCCTCGAACACGTCCAGTATGCGGCGCACGCCATCGGCCCGGCCATACAGCCGACCCGACACCTGGAACCGCTCGGACAAATCACCCTGCGCCAGCACCAGCGCGTCCAGCGCCTGCGGGTTGTGCAGGTGCTGCAGGATGCGCTGCAGGTCACGGCGCAGCACCTGGTGGTTTTGGTAGCGGGCCTCGGGGTCTTTGGCCAGCAGCCGTGCCACCAGGCCCGATAGCACCGTCGGCGCGTCCGGGCGCAGGCTGTGCGCGGGCTGCGGAGTGCGCGCCAGGTGGGCGTGCACGGCCTGCACCGGGTCTTGGCCAGCACCAAACGGCGGGCTGCCGGTGAGCAGCTCAAACAGCGTGGCCCCCAGGGCGTAGAAGTCGGCCCGGTAGTCCAGGTCGCGGTGCATGCGGCCGGTTTGCTCAGGGGCGATGTAGGCCAGCGTGCCCTCCAGGTCGCGCAGGCTGGTGGCCTGGGGCCGCTCGACCGACATGTCGGCGGCGATGCCGAAATCGATCAGTTTGACGGTGCCGCGGGCCAGGTCAGCGATGATGTTGCTGGGCGCAATGTCCTTGTGCAGGATGTTGTGGCCGTGGATGGCCTCCAGCGCATCCACCACCGCGATAGCAATGCGCAAGGCATCGGCCAGCGGCAGCGGCCCGTGCTGCAGTTGGCTGCGCAGCGATACCGCGCCGTCGTCCGGCATGGCCAGAAACAGCACGCCGCCGTGGCTGTCCAGTGTGTCGGCGCTGACCACATGGGCGTGGCGCACGCGGCGCGACAGCTCGTATTCACGCCGAAACCGGGCCACGTCGCCCGGCCCCAGTTGGGCCCGGCGCAAGAACTTCACCACCACCGGCACCCCGTCTTGTAGGCAGCGCACCACCACCGAGCGCCGACCCTGGTACAGCAGTTCCTGCACGGTGTAGGCACCAAAACGGCTGCCCGGCACCGCAAAAGCGGGCGGCGGCCCCATGTCCTCTGGCCCGCCCGCTGTGGTAGCACCGATGAGCGAATGGGAGGGCAAGCGCAAAGCAGTCATTGGCTTGCATGATAGTGGTTAGTATTTGGCGAGCATGTCCGCTAGGGTATTTATTTTTTTAAAAGAAAAAGGCCGCTAGCGTAGGTTCTACGTACACAAGTAGCTATCAAAAATATAGTACCTCTATGCGGCCTCCGCCAAGCAACTGTCCAGCCACTGTGCGTGGTATTCCGGCAGCCCATCCAGCCGGTAGGCCGGTGCGGCCAGCAAATGCTGGGAAGCTGTGGGTTGCTCCCAGCGGCCCAGCATCCAGGCACCGCGGGCTGTGCCTTCCATGGCATCGATGCTGGCGTAGCAGGTGTGGCCGGGCAGCAGGGCTTGCAGCAGGCCTAGATAGAGGCGGTTGTGGGCTAGGGGGCCTTCAACGATGACGGTGGACGCTGTGGCGCTGGGGCGCAATTGCTGTACCAGCCACGCGGTGACTTGGGCGCAGTACAGGGCAGCCAGGGCCGAACGTTCGGCAGGGGCCAAGGCTTGCAAGGTGATGGACTGGCCGGCGCGCCGCACTTCACCGGTGCGGTGCATGAAGGGGCCACCTTGCGGGGCAAAGCTGGGCAGGGCGCTGGTGTGGCTGCGCAGCAGGGCTTGGGCATCTTCCAGCGTACCCAGGTCGGCAGGGGCATCTCCCAGCAAGGCGGAAAACTCTCGGCCACCCATGAAACGGGCGGTGGGTGTGGCTTGGCCGCGCACGTTGACGTTGCACAGCATGTCGCGTTGCGCGTCCAGCGTGCCCGTGGGTGCGTCGGGGGCCATTAGCACCGTCCAGGTGCCGGAGGACACCACGGTCAATTCGGCCGTGCTGGACAGGTAGCGGGCCAGGCAGGCGTTGCTGTCGTGCACGCCCACGTGGATCTCGCAGCTGCGCGGCAGGCCCAGGGCATCGGCCAGTGCCGGGCGCACGCAGCCCAGCACCTGCCAGGCCGGGGCCAGGGGGGCGAACTTGGCGGCCCAGCCCTGGGTTTTGGCCAGGGGCGAAAAATCTTGGCTGTCCGGTGCCCAGAGCTGGGTGTGGCAACCCAGGGACGATACTTCGCTGGCCGCCACGCCGCTGAGCCACCAAGCCCAGTATTGTGGGTAGGGCAGCAGGGTTTGGGTGCGCGCCCAGGCATCGGGATGGGTGTGCTGCAGCCAGTAGAGCTGGCGGGCGGCGTTCAGGCCCACCGGCAAATCGGGCGACAAGGTGATGCCGAAACTATCGCGCTGGCGCTGGTAGGCGTGGTGCAGTGCACTGGTCTGGTCGGCAAAGCTGTCGAACTCATAGTCCAGCGGCGGCCAGGCCAAACCATCTGCGGTGATGCCGACAAAGGCAGCGCCATGGGTGCTGGCAATGGCACGGGCGCAGCGTGGCGTGAGGGCCGATGCCGCCAGCGTGCTGCAGATCCAGTCGGTCAGGCCGCCAATGTCCAGCGCGCTGTAGCCCAGCGCCGTACCCACTGGCGCGTTTTTACGGCCATGCTGCTCCAGAACGCTGCCGTGGTCGTCTACCAGCAGCAGTTTGGCGTGGCTTTTGCCGATGTCGATGACAAGGGTCAAGTCCAAGGTTGTGTCCAACATGGCTTCAGTCCAGGTGGAACAGGCAGGGCAGAAGCTCTGCCGCCGGGCTGCCGTCGGGGTTGGTGCGCATCAGGTCGGCCATATGCGCCCACCAGCGCCGCATCACCGGGTGTTCCGGCAGGCTGTGCATGCTGTGGCTGGACTTGCGGCGCAGCACCGCGAACAAAGTGTGGTTCTCTTCATCAAGGTAGATGCTGTAGTCGCTGACCCCCGCCGACTTCAGCAGAGCCACCAGCTCGGGCCAGATCGCGTCGTGGCGCTTCTTGTACTCGGCCACGCAGCCGGGGTTCAGGAACATGCGAAAGGCGTATTTCTCGGTGCTCATGCGTGCACCATCCGGCGTTTGAACAGGCGTGGCAGCACCATGGACACGATCAGCAGCGCGCCGATCACCATCGACATCACGATGCCGGTCACGTTGGCCATGCCCATGGCAAAGGTGAACAGGCCCAGCAGCAAGACCGCCAGCATGGTGCCCACGATGCTGCCGCGCCCGCCCTCAATGGCCACGCCGCCCAGGATCACCATGGTGATGGCATCCAGCTCCCAGCCCATGGCGATGTTGGGGCGGGTGCTGCCGATGCGACCGGTCAGCAAAATGGCGGCCAGAGCAGCCATTAGTCCGGCAAAAACAAACAGTGCCAGCCGGTACCGGTCGGCCTCGATGCCCGAGAAGCGTGCCGCCACCGGATTCGCGCCAATGGCGTACAGCCTGCGGCCCAGCACGGTGCGGTGCAAGGTGATGCCCACCGCCACCGCGGCCAGCAGCAAGATGGCGAATTCGATGGGCAGGGTGAGCCAGCGCACGCCGATCACCTCGCCCACGTAGCTGTTGCCCAGGGTGGAGAACACCTCGGGGTAGCCCGAGATGGCCTTGTCGCCCAGCGCCACCATGGACAGGCCCCGGTACAGCGACAGCGTGCCGATGGTCACCACGATGGACGGCAGCTTGTAGCGCGTGACCAGCACGCCGTTGACCGCACCGGCCACACCGCCGGTGGCAAACGCCGCCAGCACCATGCCCAGCGGACCGGCCCCGGCCTGCATGGCGTAGCCCATGGCCAGCGAACTCAGGGCCAGGATGGCGGCAATCGACAAATCGATCTCGCCGGTGATGATCAGCAGGGCCAGGGCCAGCGCCAGAATGCCTTTTTCGCTGAAGTTGAAGGTACTGTCGGCCAGCGCGTCCACCGACATAAAGCCCGGCTGCGCCCAGCCAAAGCCCGCCAGCAACAGCACCAGCAGGGCCAGTAAAACCCGTTCCCATGTGTTCCAGGCCTTCATGCCGTGGCTCCTTTGAATGTGGTGTTTTCCAGAATCTGGCGGCCTGCACGGCGTTCAGAACGCGCATTGACTGCCACCGAGATCAAAATCACGGCCCCGGCAATCGCCTGCTGCCAAAACGGCGACACCTGGATCACCGGCAGAGCCCCGTTGACCACGCCAATGAACAGCACGCCCAGCGCTGCGCCCAATACCGAGCCCACGCCGCCGCCAATGCTCACCCCGCCAATCACGCAGGCGGCTACCACGGTCAGCTCGTAGCCCGCTGCCAGCTCGGTATAGGCAATGGAATAGCGCCCCACCCACAGCAGCCCGGCCAGCCCGGCCAACATGCCCGACAGGGTGTAGACCATCATCAGCCGCTTGCGGGCCGATATGCCCACGTACGCCGCAGCATGCGGGTTGCCGCCCAGGGCGTAAATCTCGCGGCCTTCGCGGCGCAGCTTCAAAAACACCGCCGCCAGCACCAGCACCACCAGGGAAAACCACACCAGCGCGGGCAAGCCCAGCCAGGTTTCGCGCGGCAGGCCCTTGATGGCGGGGTGGATGTCCTGGTCGGACACCCACGCGCCCTTGCTAGCCACAAAAATCGCGCCCCGGTAGGCCGACAGCGTGCCCAATGTCACCACGATGGGTGGCAGGTCAAAGCGGGTGATGAGCCAGCCGTTGACTGCGCCCAGCAACGCCCCCACGGCCAGCGCCACCAGCAGCAGCACCGGCACCGAGGCACCCGGCCAGGCCTTGCCCAGCAGCGCGCAGACCATGCCGGTGAGGGCCAGGTTGGAGGCTACCGACAGGTCGATGCCGCGGGTTAGCAGCACCATCATCTGGCCCATCACCAGGATGGCCAGAATGGCCGAGTCGTTGGCAATGTCCAGGCCGTTGCGCCAGGTCAAGAACACCGGAGCACGTGCGCCCACAGCCAGGGCGATGGCGGCGATGATGGCCAGCAGCAGCCACTCGCGGCGGATAGAAGTGAGATTTTTCATGCGGCAACCGCCTCTAGTTCAATTTGGACCGCCGCCGGGCAGGAGGCCGGTGCATGGGCCAGGCCCGAAGCGGCGGCCACGATCTGCTCGGCAAGAGCGTCGGCCCGGGCGAACTCGGCCACCTGCAGGCCCCGGCGCATGACGATGGTGCGGTGCGCCAGGTGCATCACCTCGGGCAGCTCGCTGGACACCAGAATCACCGCCAGGCCTTGCTCCACCATCTCGGCGATCAGCTGGTACACGGCCTGCTTGGCCCCTACGTCGATGCCCTTGGTGGGCTCGTCCAGGATCACGATGCGCGGGTCCAGTCCCAGCCATTTGGCGATCACCACCTTTTGCTGGTTGCCGCCCGACAGGCCGGACAGCAGGGTGTCGGGCGATGCGGTCTTGATGTGCAGGCGCTCGACCATGCGCTGGCACAGGGCCGACTCGCGCAGCTTCGACAGCCAGATGCCGCGTGAAAACCGCGCCAGGCCCGCCAGGCTGATGTTGTGCTCTACCGAAAAACTCAGGATGGCCCCCTGGCGCTGGCGCTCTTCGGGCACGTAGGCAATACCGGCGGCAATCGCGTCATCGGGGCGGCGGGCGTTGAGCTTTTGGCCGTTGACCACAAAGCTGCCGGTGGCGGCGGGGTTTAGCCCCATGATGGCCAGCATGGCCTCGCTACGCCCCGAGCCCACCAGGCCGTAAAAACCCAGAATCTCGCCACGCCGCAGTTCGAACGACAGGTTCTGGAATTCGGTGGGGTGCGATAGGTCTTTGACCGACATCACCACCTCGCCGGGGGTGGAGGCAATGTGCGGGTAGATCTGGTCGATGGCGCGTCCAGCCATCAGCTTGACCAGCTCTTGCTCGGTGGCATCGGCAATCGCGCCGCTGCCCACGGCGGTGCCGTCGCGCAGCACCACATAGCGGTCGGCCACGGCAAAAATCTCGTCGAATTTGTGGGTGATGAAGATCACGCCCACGCCTTGGTCGCGTAACTTGCGCACGATGCCGTAGAAGTCGCGGATTTCGGCCTGCGACAGGGCGGCGGTGGGTTCGTCCAGAATCACCACCGCGGCTTTTTGCGACAAGGCCCGGGCAATTTCTACCAGATGGCGCTCGGCCAAGCTCAGGTCTTTGACCAGGGTGGTGGCGTTAAAGCGGGCACCGATCTGCTCCAGTACGGCCTGGGCCTGTGTGTTCATGGCAGACCAGTGAATGAAGGGGCCGCGCATGATATGGCGGCCCACGTAGATGTTTTCGGCCACGCTGAGTTCTTCGAACATCACCGTTTCCTGGTGCACCGCCAGGATGCCCGCGGCCTGCGAAGCCTGGGCGTTGGCAAAGGTATGGGCCACGCCGCGCAGTGAGATCGTGCCCTCGTCCACCGGGATCACCCCGGTCAGCATCTTGACCAGGGTGGACTTGCCCGCGCCGTTTTCGCCCACCAGCGCCAGCACTTCCCCTGCGCGCAGCTCCAGGTCCACCCCGCGCAGCGCATGGGTGGCACCGTAGCGCTTGTGGACACCGCGCAGGCTCAACAATTGTTCAGACATTGAAAGAATCCAGCTTGTATAAAAAAGGGGCACCTACCCTGACAGAGATGCCCCAGAAAACTTGTTGGCTGACCAGCAACCGGTCAGCCAGAACGCAAGCCTTCGCGGAACACCGCAGAACTGGCTTTGCCAGGCTGCTGGTGTTGCCCCCTGCGTGTCGCATCGGTTTTGGCAAACCGATGCGAGGGGGGTTGGCGAAAGATGCGCAGCACTGCAGCCTGGGGGTGTTAGAAAAACTTGGCGAATTTCTCGACGTTGGTCGCGTCGTAGGTGAAGGGCTCGGACATCGCTGCTTCGCCATTTGCATCCAGCGTGACGGTGCCCACACGGCCCAGCGACACCTTGTCGCCCGCCTTGCCGGTGACCTTGCCCGAGATGAACTGGCTGGCCGCGTAGATCGACGAGTAGCCCAGGTCGATGGGGTTCCAGATGGCAAAGGACTTGACCGCGCCGCTCTTCACATGGCCGGCCATTTCAGATGGCAAACCCAGGCCGGTCACGAAGATGGTGCCGACCTTCTTTTCATCCTGCACGGCCTTGGCCGCAGCTGCTACGCCCACGGTGGTGGGGGCGATGATGGCCTTCAGGTTGGGGTAGCTCTTGAACAGGCCTTGGGCTTCGCGGTAGCTCTTGTCGGTCTGGTCGTCACCGTAGACCACGCTGACCAGCTTCAGACCCTGGTAGGCGGGCTGGGCCAGCACTTTCTTGGCTTCTTCGATCCAGATGTTC
>NZ_JANXMU010000082.1 GCF_025354435.1 Rhodoferax sp. | reverse complement strand
GGCCGCCGCTTGACTGAGGTTGCCAATGGCGCTCATCAGGTTTTTCTGGTTGTCGGCGCTAAGCAGCAGGTTGACCTGCCGCGTGGCGTCATCCAGTCGACAAGATGCTTAGCCCCCGGTCGGACAGGGTGGACAGCAGGCTGGGCCGCATCGGAATGCGGGCGGGCGACCCGTCGCCTGCGGGCAGGGCGACCTTGGACTCGCCTTTGTCGTCCAGTTGCACAAAGGCCAGGCCGGTGACGCCCTGAAAGCCCAGGGTGCCAAAGGTGGACTGGGTGATGGGCGCCTGCTCGTCCACCGCAATGCGGATCAGCACCTGGCCGGGCACTTGCCGGTCAAAGCCGATGTCTGTGACCTTGCCAATATCGACGCCTTTAAAGCGCACCGCCGCCTGCGGTTGCAGGCCGGTCACCGCGTCTTTGCTGGACAGTTCGTACAGCCGCAGCGAACGGGAATCGCGGGTCAGCCAGACCGCCAGGGCCACGAGCAGGGCCGTGACCACCAGCACAAAGGTGCCGGCCGCGAGGGCGTGAGATTTGTTTTCCATAAGGTTCCGTTTCTACACCGCGTCGGGGTGTTTGCGCAACAAGGAAGAAGCGCGCTGCCCCCGTTCACCCAGAAAGAAGTCGTGAATAAAAGGGTGCTGGTAAGCCATGACGTCTTTGGGCGTGCCGCAGACGATGATGCGCTTGTCGGCCACCACGGCAATGCGGGTGCTGAGCTCGAAGATGGTGTCCAGGTCATGCGTGACCATCACCACCGTCAGGCCCAGGCCCTGGTGCAGGGCGCGCAGCAGGGCCACAAATTCATCCGCGCCGTTCGGGTCCAGCCCGGCGGTGGGTTCGTCCAGCAGCAAGAGCGGCGGGTCCATCACCAGCGCGCGGGCCAGGGCCACGCGCTTGACCATGCCACCCGACAGGTCGGCGGGCATTTTGTCGGCATCGGCGGGGCGCAGGCCGACCATTTGCAGTTTGACCAGGGCCGCATCGCGCACCAGCGCCTCGGGCAGGGTTTTGAGTTCGCGCAGCGGAAAGGCAATGTTTTCCAGCACGGTAAAGGCCGAAAACAGCGCCCCCTGCTGGAATAGCATACCCACCCGGCTGGCCGCCCCGGCACGGCCCAGCTCCGCTGCCGGTTGGCCCAGCACCGTGACCTGGCCCTGGGCGGGTTGCTCCAGCCCCAGCATCTGGCGCAGCAGCACGGTTTTGCCGGTGCCCGAGCCGCCCACCAGCGAGAGTATTTCGCCGCGCCGCACAGTGAGCACCAGGTCTTGGTGGATGACGACCCGGCTTTTGCCGCTGCCAAACGCCGTCCACAGGCCCTGGATAGCAACGATGGTGTCTGCATCCATCTCAGACCCCCACGTTCTTGAAAACGATGGCAAACAGCGCATCCACCAAAATCACCACGGTGATCGAGCTGACCACCGAGGTGGTGGTGCCCTGCCCCAGGCTTTGGGTGTTGGGCTTGACGCGCAGGCCGCAGTGGCAGCCCACCAGCGCAATCAGCACGCCAAATACGGCCGACTTGAATACCGCCAGCCCCAGGTTGGCCACGCCCACCGCCCCCGGCAGCGCCTGTAAAAAGAACGAGGGCGTGATGCCCAGCGCCAGGTCGGCCGCCAACATGCCCCCGGCCAGCGCGGTCAGCGTGGTCCACACGCTGATCAGCGGCATGGCGATGGCCAGCGCAATGGCACGCGGCATTACCAGCCGGTAGCCCAGCGGGATGCCCATCACCCGCATGGCATCCAGCTCTTCGGTGACGCGCATCACGCCGATCTGCGCCGTGATGGCCGAGCCGGAGCGCCCGGCAATCAGGATGGCGGCCAGCATCGGCCCCAGCTCGCGTACCACCGACATACCCAGGATGTTGACGATGAAGGCCTCGGCCCCAAACTGGCGCAACTGCTGCGATGTCAAGTAGGCCAGCACCACGCCAATCAAAAAACCCACCAGCGCGGTGATTGGCAGGGCCATGGTGCCCATTTGGTACAGGTGGCCGGAAATGTCCCGCCACGGCCCAGCCTGCGGGCGGCGTGCCAGGCGCAGCAGGTCTAGCGCCAGTTGGCCCACCATGCGCAGCAACACCATCCCCTGCGCCAGGCCCGCCAGCACCCACACGCCCAATGCGTCAAAGCACTGCGCCCAGGTGGTGTCGTGGCTGGGGGGCGCGGTAGTGGAGAAGCTGGCGACCCGTTCCAGCAGGCTGCGCTGCTCGGGCAGCAGGTCGATCTGCGCCGGCCATTGGCGACCCCAGTGGTTCCACAGCAGCTGCGCCCCCACATGGTCCAGCCGCTCCACGCCCGCCAGATCCCAGTGTGCAGAAGGCGGCAGCGCCTGCAAGGCCGCGGTGGCCGCCCGCCACTGCGGGGGCACGGCCAGGTCGGCAGCCGCCCAGCGGCCCAAAAGCCGTGCGGTAGGGCCAGGGGTGATGCGGGGGGCGGAATCCAAAGTCATAGTGCGCCCCATGCTACCAACCCCCAGGCCCGCAGCAGGTAGGACAAGCGCCTGAAAACAGCCTCCCCAAGCGGGGTACAGGCGACAATAGGCGCATGATTCTTCGCTACACCTTTTCACCCCCCAACAACACCCGGCTAGACCATCTGTGTGGCCCCATGGACAGCCACCTGCGCACCATCGAAGTGGCGCTGCAAATCAGCATTGCCCACCGCCACGAACAATTCAAGATCGACGGCCCCAAGCCCAAGGCCCAGCAGGCGCTGGAGCTGCTGCAGGCGCTGTACGAGCAGGCTGCGCGCCCGATCCGCCCCGACACCGTGCAATTGATGTTGGCCACCGACACCAGCGAAGGCGCTGACAGCCAGTCGCTGCAAACCCGGCGCGCCGACCTGCGGGCCCGCACGCCCAACCAGGCCACCTACCTGGAAAACATCGCCCAGCACGACATCACCTTTGGCATCGGCCCGGCGGGCACCGGCAAAACCTATCTGGCCGTGGCCTGCGCGGTGGACGCGCTGGAGCGCAGCGCCGTGCAGCGCATCGTGCTGACCCGCCCGGCGGTGGAAGCTGGGGAGCGCCTGGGCTTTTTGCCCGGCGACCTGAACCAGAAGATCGACCCGTATCTGCGCCCGCTGTACGACGCGCTGTACGAGCTGATGGGAGCCGAAAAAGTGCAAAAAGCCTTTGAGCGCAACGCCCTGGAAGTGGCCCCGCTGGCCTTCATGCGCGGGCGCACGCTGAACAACGCCTTTGTGATCCTGGACGAGGCGCAAAACACCACGCCCGAGCAAATGAAGATGTTTTTGACCCGCATCGGCTTCGGGGCCAAGGCCGTGATCACCGGCGACGTAAGCCAGATCGACCTGCCCAAAACGCAAACCAGTGGCCTGATCGACGCTGAACAGGTGCTGCGCCGCACCAAGGGCATCGCCATCTGCCGCTTCACCAGCGCCGACGTGGTGCGCCACCCGCTGGTAGCCCGGATTGTGGATGCCTACGATACCCGGGGTAAATCCGATACCGCCCCCGCGCCGCGCAAACGTGCTGCGCCCTGAAACTACGTATTTGATAGCTATAAGCGCATACAAAATATACGCTAGAGCCCTAAAACATGCTTAAAAACTTGCAACTGTCCCTGCAATTCGGCGAACTGGCCAACCCCACCGAACGCGCCCTGCACCGTGCCGCCCTGCCACGGCATAGCGTCAACCGCTGGATCCGCCATGCGTTAGAGCTGGACGGCGAAATCACGGTGCGCATTGTCGATACCGCAGAAGGCCAAGCCCTGAACCGCGACTACCGCCACAAAGACTACGCCACCAACGTGCTGACCTTCGACTACACCCAAGAGCCCATCGTCACCGCCGATCTGGTGCTGTGTGCCCCGGTGGTGGCCCGCGAAGCCACCGAGAACGGTAAAACGCTTCAAGCGCACTATGCCCATCTGCTGGTCCACGGTACCCTGCATGCGCAGGGCTACGACCACGAGACCAGTGAAACCGATGCCGTGGCCATGGAAGCACTGGAAACGCAAATTCTGGCCGAAATGGGCTTCGCCAACCCCTACGCAGCTTAAGCTGGAGAACACCATGCGACTCTTTTTATCCACCCTAGCGCTGGTACTGTGCTGCAGCACAGCCGGGGCCCAAGGCAGCAATGCCGGCTTGGCATCCAGCAGCGATGCCGCCCGTGCAGGCACGCTCAAAACCGTGCAAGGGGTGGTTACCGTCACCAACGCCCAGGGGCTCCACCCGGTCCACTCCGGCGACCCCGTGGCCGAGGCCGACAGGCTGGTCACCGGAGTCGATAGCGCGGCCAGCGTGGTGATGCGCGACGGCACCACCCTGGTGCTCGGCCCCAACAGCCAGCTTGACATCACCAGCTTCGCCTTCAATGGCACCACACAAAAAGGCAACATGTTCATCAGCCTGCTGCGCGGCAGCCTGCGCATGGTCACCGGGCTGGTCGGCAAGGGCAACCCCGATGCGGTCAAGATCACCACGCCCACCTCGGTGATTGGCGTGCTGGGCACCGACTTTCTCGTCCGTGCAGACGAAGGCCGGCCATGATGGGCCCCGCTATCGTCGCCATCGGTGGCCTGGTGATCGCGCTGCTGGCGGGCCGCGCCATACCCCCCAAGTCGGAAGTGGTGCTGCTGCCCCAAGCCGACGGATCGCCTTCATCGGTGGTGGTGGTGTCGGGCACCGCCAGCCAAACCCTGTTCACCCCTTACCAGCGCGCCTCAGTCGTGCTCGGCCAGGTACCCACACAAGACAACCTCGACTCCAGCGCCGTGCAGCAGGCTTTCCCGGCGCTCTTCAGTGCCATGCCGCCACCACCCGAGTACTACACCGTCTACTTTGAAGTCGGGGACACCACCCTCACCACCGAGTCGCAGGCCGACCTGGTGAAAGTGCTGGCCGCTGCCCACCAGCGTGCCGGGGCCGACATCCTAGTCATCGGCCACACCGATGCGCAAGGCGACGATAGTGACAACGATACGCTGTCACTGCAACGTGCCCAACAGGTCCGCCAGATGCTGCTGCAAGACCCGGAGTCGGTGAAGGCGGAATTGATTGAAGCCCGTGGCCGGGGCAAGCGCCAACTGGCCGTGCCCACCGCCGACGGCGTGGCCGAAGCCCGTAACCGCCGGGTGGAAATCGTCTTACGCTAGAGCTGAATGGGAATGGTGACCGGGCCGTCGTTGACCAGATGCACCTGCATGTCGGCCCCGAACTGCCCCGTCTGCACGGGGCTGTGCGCGCGCTGGGCCTGGGCCACAAAGTAGTCGTACAAACGCCGCCCCTCGTCGGGCGGAGCCGCGCCGGTAAAGCTGGGCCGGTTGCCGCCCGCCACATCGGCCGCCAGCGTGAACTGGCTTACCACCAGCAGGCCACCGGCCACGTCTTGCAGGCTCAGGTTCATCTTGCCCGCCGCGTCGCTAAAGATGCGCAGCTTGAGGATTTTGGCCAACAGCCGGCTGGCTTGCGCATCGGTATCGCCGCGCTCGGCACACAGCAGCACCAGCAGGCCGGAGCCAATCTGGCCCACCACCTGCCCGGCAATCTCGACGCGGGCCTGGGCGACCCGCTGGAGAACCGCTTTCAAGCGATGGTTACCCGCGCGAACTTGCGCTTGCCCACCTGTACCACGTAGGTGCCTGCGCCCAGCTTCAAGCCCTTGTCGCTGACCACGCAGGAATCGACGCGCACGCCGCCACCGTCGATCAGGCGGTTACCTTCGCCGCTGCTGGCGGCCAGCCCGGCCATTTTCAGCAGTGCACCAATGCTCAAGGCGGCACCGTCCTCGCCCAGCGGCACGGCTACGTCGGCAATCTCGTCCGGCACGCCGCCCTTGCTGCGGTTGTTGAAATCCTGCTCGGCGGCATCGGCGGCAGCGGCACTGTGGAAGCGCGCCGTGATCTCTTTGGCCAGGGCCACCTTGGCATCCTTGGGGTTACGACCGCCTTCAATCTCGGCCTTGAGCGCAGCGATCTTGGCCTCGGACTTGAACGACAGCAGGGTGTACCAGCGCCACATCAGCACGTCGGAAATGCTCAACACCTTGGCAAACATGGTGTTGGGCGCTTCGCTGATGCCGATGTAGTTGTTTTTGGACTTGGACATCTTCTCCACGCCGTCCAAGCCCTCCAACAGCGGCATGGTCAGGATGCACTGCGGCTCCTGGCCGTATTCGGCCTGCAGGTGGCGGCCCATCAGCAGGTTGAACTTCTGGTCGGTGCCGCCGAGTTCCAGGTCGCTCTTGAGCGCTACCGAGTCATAGCCCTGCATCAGCGGGTACAAGAACTCGTGCACCGCGATCGACTGGCCGCCATGGAAGCGGTCGTGGAAGTCGTTGCGCTCCATCATGCGGGCCACGGTGTAGCGGGATGCCAGCTGGATCATGCCGCGCGCGCCCAGCGGTTCGCTCCATTCGCTGTTGTAGCGGATCTCGGTTTTGCTTGGGTCCAGCACCAGGCTGGCCTGCTTGTAGTAGGTTTCGGCGTTGAACTTGATCTGCTCGGGCGTGAGTGGCGGCCGCGTACTGTTGCGCCCGCTCGGGTCGCCGATCAGCGAGGTGAAGTCACCGATCAGGAAGATCACCGTATGGCCCAGGTCCTGCAACTGGCGCATTTTGTTGAGCACCACGGTGTGGCCGATGTGGATGTCGGGCGCGGTGGGGTCCAGGCCCAGCTTGATGCGCAGCGGCACGCCAGTAGCTTCGGAACGGGCCAGTTTTTTCAGCCAATCTTCTTGCGGTATCAGCTCGTCGCAGCCGCGAAGCGACACCGCAAGGGCTTCTTTCACACGATCTGTTACAAGAAATGAGCCACTCGGCTTTACGTATGCGGGTTGATTCATAAGGGTTTTTCAGTGCTTTAACGGTTGTGGCCCACGCGGGTCGCCGCTATACTCGCGGACTCGCTGTAACCCCTGATTTTAGTGGCGCGTTGCCTGATAGGCCGCCCCCACACTGAACTTCCAGGCTGCATAGCACGATTTCCAAGCTGCGCCTCAGCACCCACATTCGTTAGGAACCCCTCTTTTGAACCACGGTCTTCCAACCGTCAGCGATCGCTTGATATCCCTGTTGCAACGCCACCCCAAGCGCCTCACCGCGCTGGTGGCCGCCTTCTTGCTGGGCGGAGGTGGCGGCGCATTTGCCGTTGCGTCCCTCGGCCCGGATGCCGCTGACCTCCCCGTCCATCAAATTTCCGAAGCGGTGCAGCCGCTGGCCCTGCAAGAGCAGGCCAATGCGCTCAACACCCACACTTTCAACCTGTTCCGCACCGAAACCACCCGCTCCAGCGACACGGCCAGATCCTTGTTGCAGCGCTTAGGTATCGACGATGCGGAGGCGGTGGCGTTTTTGCGCAGCGACACGTTGGCTAGCAAAGCCCTGCTGGGTCGGGCAGGCCGCGTGGTCCACGCAGAAGCCAGTGACAGCCATGCCCTGCGCAGCCTGAGCGTGCGTTGGAGCCCCTCCAACAATAGCGTTTTTGAGCGCATGGTGATCGAAAAAACGGCGCAAGGCTTGCGCTCCCGCATCGAAACCGCCGACCTGCAAAATACCAGCCGCCTGGCGGGCGGCACGGTGCGCAGCTCGCTGTTTGCCGCCACCGACGAAGCGGGCATCCCCGAAGCGGTGGCCACCCAACTGGCAGATATCTTCGCCAGCGACATCGACTTCCACCGCGGCCTGCGCAAGGGTGACCACTTCTCGGTGGTCTACGAAACCGCCGAGGCCGATGGCCAGGTGGTTCGCACCGGTCGGGTGCTTAGCGCAGAGTTCACCAACAACGGCAAGACCTACCAAGCTCTGTGGTTTACCGAGCCGGGCAAAAAAGGCAACTACTACACACTGAACGGGCAAAGCCTACGCCGCTCGTTCTTGGCCTCGCCGGTGGAGTTTTCGCGCATCACCAGCGGCTTCAGCATGCGCATGCACCCGATCCTGAAAAACTGGCGCGCCCACCTGGGTGTGGACTACGCCGGAGCCATCGGCACGCCGGTGCGCACCGTGGGCGACGGCGTGGTGGAGTTTGCCGGGGTGCAAAACGGATACGGCAACGTCATCATCGTCAAACACCAGAACCAGAACGAAACCGTCTACGCCCACCTGAGCCAGATCAATGTGCGCGTCGGCCAGGCCGTCAGCCAAGGCGACCATATCGGTGCTGTGGGCGCAACCGGCTGGGCGACCGGCCCGCACCTGCATTTTGAATTCCGCGTCAACGGCGTGCACCAGGATCCGCTGACCATTGCCCGCCAGAACGACAGCCAGCCCGTGTCCCCCACGGCCAAGGCGGCCTTCAACCAGCTCTCCAGCGTGATGCGCCAGCAACTGTCGGCGGCGACGTCGATCCAGCAGGCCAGCGCGGACTGATACCGTGCGCGATCTGTTCATCGGCCTGATGTCCGGCACCTCGCTGGACGGCGTGGACGGCGTATTGGTGGACTTTGCCGGTGACCGCATGCAGGTGCAGCAGTACGCCACCCTGCCCTTCCCGCCCGCGCTCCAGGCCGAACTGCTAGCGCTCAATACCCCTGGCGACAACGAACTGCACCGCGCAGCCCTGGCCGCCAATGGACTGGTCGGCATATATGCCGGGGTAGTGCAACAGTTGCTGGAGCGCAGCGGTACCCTCGCCACACAGGTTAAGGCCATCGGTGCCCATGGCCAGACAGTACGGCACCGCCCGCAAGAATTCGGCGCTACCGGCTACACCCTGCAACTCAATAACCCGGCGCTACTGGCCGAACACACAGGCATCACTGTGGTGGCCGACTTCCGCAGCCGCGACGTGGCGGCAGGCGGCCAGGGCGCACCGCTAGTGCCCGCCTTCCACCAACAGGTCTTTGGCCGCGCAGGTGAAGCGGTGGCGGTGCTGAATATTGGCGGCATCTCCAACCTCAGCCTGTTGTACGGGCAGATTCTGGGCTTTGACTGCGGCCCCGGCAACGCCCTGATGGACCACTGGTGCCAGTTGCACACCGGCCAGCCCTATGACGCGGACGGCACCTGGGCCGCCAGCGGCACGGTGTGCCCCGCCCTGCTGGATACCCTGCTGGACGAGCCCTACCTGACCAAAGCCCCGCCTAAAAGCACGGGGCGAGACCTGTTCAATCCACCCTGGCTGGCCAGCAAGCTGCAGGGTTTTGCCGGGCTAGCTCCGGTGGGTGTGCAAGCCACATTGACCGAATTGACCGCTAGCGCAATAGCCACCTGCATTAGAAGCTATGGAAAAAATAGCAAGCTATTGATTGTGTGCGGTGGCGGTGCCCTTAACAAGTATTTGATGCAGCGCCTGCAAGCCTTACTACCGGGGATGCAGGTGCAGTCGTCTGCCACACACGGCCTGCCGCCCTTGCAGGTAGAGGCGGCAGCGTTCGCCTGGCTAGCCCGCCAGACGGTGCTGGGCTTACCTGGCAACCTGGCCAGCGTGACCGGTGCACGCGGTGAACGGGTACTGGGTGCGGTCTACCCGGCCTGACCTTGCATCAATGGTTGTCCACGGGGGCCGAACCCGTGCCGCGTGCGTCGGGCGACAACTGCCAGAAAATCCAGGCCGAGGCCAACGTCATCAGCCCCATGGTCGCAAACGTGGCGTGGAAGGCATCCAAAGTCTGTGCCGACCCTGCCCCCTCAAAGTAGCCAGTAAAGCCCGCCAGCACGGCCCCAGCGGCCGCCACGCCCATACTCATGGCCAGCATCTGCACCATCGACAGCAAACTGTTGCCGCTGCTGGTTAGTGGGCCTTCCAAGTCTTTCAAGGTGACCGTGTTCATGGCGGTGAACTGCATCGAATTCACGGCGCCAAAAATCGCCAGTTGCACCAGCTTCAGCCATAACGGCTGCTCTGGTGTCACCAGCGCAAAACTGGCCATGGTCAGCCCTACCAGCACCGTGTTCAGCACCAGTACCAAGCGGTAGCCCAGCCGGGTGATGAGCCGGGTGGCCAGGGTCTTGGTGACCATGCCCGCCAAGGCCACCGGCAACATCATCATGCCCGCCTGCGACGGCGAATAGCCCATGCTGACCTGCAGCAGCAAGGGAATCAAAAACGGCATGCAACTGCTGCCGATGCGCGCAAACAGATTGCCCAGAAGGCCGATCGTCAGCGACGAAATATCAAACAGGCGCGGTGAAAACAGCGGATCGGGCTGGCGCATGGCATGCAGCCAGTAGGCCACCAGGCTGGCCAGCCCAAACATCAGCAGCACCAGCACGGTAGCCTGGCGCAGTCCCAGCTCCGAAAGCCCGTCCAGCGACAGCGACAAAGCCACCATGCCAAACGACAGCATGGCGTAGCCGCCCAGGTCAAACCGCCTGGACACCACCCGCAGACCCTCGGGCATGAAGGCCAGCGTGGCCGCGCAGCCGAGCACGCCCACCGGCAGGTTGATCAGGAAAATCCAGTGCCAGGTGGCATATTCCACCAGCCAGCCGCCCAGCGTGGGGCCTATCAGCGGGCCGATCAAACCGGGCAAGGCCACAAAACTCATGGCCTTCAAAAACTGCTCGCGCGGAAAGGCCCGCAGCACCGCCAGCCGCCCCACTGGCAGCAGCAAAGCCCCGCCAATGCCCTGGACGATGCGCGACAGCACCAGCTGGGTCAGGCTCTGGGAAACCGCGCACAGCAACGACCCCAGGGTGAACAACACAATCGCCGATACAAACAGACGGCGGGTACCAAAACGATCGGCCATCCAGCCCGAGGCCGGAATCAACATAGCCATGGTCAGCGAATAGGCCACCACAACCGACTGCATACGTAGCGGGCTCACCCCCAGGCTGGCCGCCATGGCGGGCAAGGCGGTGTTGACGATGGTGGCATCCAGCGTCTGCATGAAAAACCCGATGGCCACTAGCCACAGCAGACGCTGGTTGGATGCGTCTTCTTGCATATTTCTTTTTTCACCCACAAAAAAGCCGCCCTCGGGCGGCTGTTTTTGACACGCTCAGCGTTTACGCCGAGAAGCTGGAGCCGCAGCCGCAGGTGCTGGTGGCATTGGGGTTCTTGATGACGAACTGGGCCCCTTGCAGGTCTTCCTTGTAATCGATCTCGGCACCCAGCAGGTACTGGTAGCTCATGGCATCGATTAGCAGGGATACACCGTTCTTGGTCATGGTGGTGTCGTCTTCGTTAGTGATTTCGTCGAAGGTGAAACCGTACTGGAAGCCGGAGCAGCCGCCACCCTGCACAAACACCCGCAGTTTCAGGTCCGGATTGCCTTCTTCGGCGATCAGGTCGGCCACTTTGGCGGCAGCGCTGTCGGTGAAGACGATGGGGGTGGGCATTTCGGTCTGGATGTTTTCGGCAAGGGCGCTCATGAGGTACTCCGTTATCAATTGAGTCTGATGCTACTGCAATCCAGTGGCGGCAGCACAGAAGATGTGGTTTGCCGCTAGTCGCAGTGCGGTCTTTACACAAACAAAAAACCGCCACAACCCGAGGGTCTGGCGGTTTTCCGAATCGCTGTAACAGCGATAAAGCTTAACGCTTGGAGAACTGCTTGCGACGGCGAGCACCGTGCAAACCGACCTTCTTACGTTCAACTTCGCGCGCATCACGCGTCACGAAACCAGCTTTGCTCAGCTCAGGCTTGAGCGTAGCGTCGTAGTCGATCAGGGCGCGGGTAATGCCGTGGCGGGTAGCGCCAGCTTGGCCGGACTCGCCACCGCCGTGCACATTCACCATCACGTCGAAAGTCTCGGCGTGGTTGGTCAGTAGCAGGGGTTGCTTGCAAATCATGATCGAGGTGGCACGACCGAAGAATTCGGTGATGTCTTTACCATTGACCTTAATTTGGCCGGAGCCTTTTTTCAGAAACACACGTGCGACGCTGGATTTGCGACGGCCGGTGCCATTATTCCAATCACCAATCATCAGAAATACTCCTTAGATGTCCAGCACTTTAGGCTGTTGGGCGGTGTGTGGGTGCACAGCACCACCGTACACCTTGAGCTTCTTGATCATGGCGTAGCCGAGCGGGCCCTTGGGCAGCATGCCCTTGACGGCTTTTTCCAAGGCGCGGCCTGGGTGTTTGGCTTGCATGTCGCGGAACGAGATGGCAGAAATGCCACCTGGGTAACCGGAATGGCTGTAGTAAATCTTGTCAGTCGACTTGGCGCCGGTGACGCGCAGTTGGGCTGCGTTGATGATGACAATGAAGTCACCGGTATCGACGTGAGGCGTATAAATGGCCTTGTGTTTGCCGCGCAAACGGAGAGCAACTTCGCTGGCTACTCGTCCGAGGACCTTGTCGGTCGCGTCAATCACAAACCACTCATGCACTACGTCAGCGGGTTTGGCGCTGAAAGTTTTGGTCATGAATTTTCTCTTTGAAAGAATGGTTTGGCCAACCCAAGAGGTTGGCGTTCTAGCAGCCCTTTTCCACGGTCGGCGTCTCTCTAGTGGAGATCTCTTAGGTGGGTTTTAAACTTCGCCGCGGGGCCAGCTATTCGCTGCGAAGCCAATGATTATACAAAGTTGTTGACCGCACCGTCAAATCAGGCATCAACGCCGCTTTTGTTGCTGGGCCAGCAGCCGCTGCGTGTTTTCCTTGCAGACCTCCAATTCGGCAAATTCCGGCTTTTGGCATTCCCGGTACAGGCACATCGGGCGGGTCAAGAAATTATTGTCGGTGCACAAAAACACCGAGACATTCCCGGCCAAAGCGGTGCGCTGGGGCGGGGCCACATGTGCAGAAACCGCCGCCCCCGCCGGGTTTGGTGCCGAGGACGTACTTCTCTCTTTGGCGGAGACGGGTTTTTTGGGCGGCGATACAGGGAGAGTCTCTGCTGGAATCGCCGCGGGTGCTACCACCGGCTCTGCCACCACGCTGGCGGTAACGACTGGCGGCACAGGTGCCAGTGCAGCAAGCACAGGCGCGGAGGCCGGGGTTTCAGCCAGCCCGGAAACCTCGGACGACTGCCTCCACACCGCGGTACCCGCACCGGCCACCAGTGCCAGCAAAGCCACCAACGCCCAGACTCTGGGCCTACGTGGATGCACCTTGTCTGACACCACCAGCGCCGTGCCCACAACCTCCAAATGCCCGCCTACCGACGGCCGAGGCGGGTACACAAAATGCGTGGGCAGCTCGGCCAAGTCCAGGGTCTCTGGCCGCGCCCGCTCTTGTGGCGTGAGTTGCCAGCCCTGCCCCATCTCGGTGCGCCAGTCGAACTGGGTCATTTCTGCTGGTGGCTGCAAGCCCAGGGCATGGACAAAAGCCTGTACCGACTGCGGACGGTCTTCAGGGCGAATCGCCAAAGCCTGGTCGATCGCGCCCACAAACATGGAGGAATAGGCCTGGCCCTGCGCGGCCTGCGCCACCGCCTGCATGCTGGGCATGCGGTCCCGCAATACCCGGAAGGTTGCGGGCAGGGGCAAGGCATCGGCCACGCAGCCATGCACCACGGCGGCCAACGCATACAAATCGCTCCAGGGCCCCTGTGCCATGTCGCGCACGTCGGCATATTGCTCAATAGGCGCGTAATTCACCTTGAGCACGGCCGTGTGTTTCAGACCCAGGTCGCCAATCGCCCGACGGGCCGCGCCCAGGTCCAGCAGCACGGGCGGCCCACTGTCCTGCAAGAAAATATTTTCAGGCGATACGTCTCTGTGCACGGTGTGGCTGTCGTGCAGCAACTGCAGCGCCTGCAGTACCGACCACAGCACTTGGCGCAGCCAGCTTTCCGACGGCGGGCCGCGCATCTGGCCCCGGGCCTGCTTGAGAGTCATGCCGCTGTACAGGGGCATGACCATGTACGCCGTGTTGTTCGCCTCCCAGAAGCGAAACACCTTGACCAGCGAGGGGTGGTCAAACTGCGCCAGCAGCCGGGCTTCGGCCACAAAAGACTGCAAACCGGCTTGGTAGCTGGCACCGTCCAGGGACGAGCGAATGCCGACGGTGACGCTCCCTGCACGTCCTGCCAGCGCCGTCGGCATGTATTCCTTGATGGCGACCGACCGGTGCAGGGAATGGTCGTAGGCCTCGTAGACCATGCCGAAACCGCCCACACCCAGCAGCCGCACCAGCTCGAACTCACCCAGACGTGCGCCACTTGGTAGGGCATCGGTATGGAGAATGGGGGGCTGGATAGAGTCGGTCATGGCGAAAAGGAGGACTAGTTTAGTGCGTCGCCCCACACAGTCGGTGCGCGCCTCGTTACCATAGAGGGATATGTTTAGTTACCGCCACGCCTTCCACGCAGGCAACCACGCCGATGTGCTCAAACACACGGTTTTGATTGCCGCCCTCAAACACCTGACCGAAAAAGACCCGGCCTTGGCCGTGCTGGACACCCACGCGGGTGCCGGTCTGTACCGGCTCGATGGCGACTACGCCGAAACCAGCGGCGAGGCGGCCAACGGCATTCTCAAGCTGCTGGCCGACCCTGAACCGGGCCAGCCCCCGCTGGCGGCCGCACCCGCGCTACAAGATTACCTGGACCTGGTGGCTAGCTTTAATAAATCAGGCGGCAAAAAGGTCTACCCGGGCTCCCCGTTCATCATGCAACAACTGTTACGTGACCACGACCGGCTTAAGCTGTTTGAACTGCATCCCACCGACAGCAAAACCCTGTCGGCCAACATCGCCCAGCTGTCGGCCGGGCGACAGGTCGCGGTGTTCCGCGAAGACGGCTTTGAAGGCATCCGTAAATTCCTGCCTCCACCGAGCCGCCGTGCTTTCCTGCTCTGCGATCCCAGCTATGAAATCAAGAGCGACTACAGCCTGGTGGCCGAAATGATCGCCAACAGCCTGAAGCTGTTTGCCACCGGCACTTACGCGGTCTGGTACCCCATCATTCCGCGCCCAGAAGCCCATGATCTGCCGCGCAAGCTCAAAACCCTGGCCACCAAGGCCGGTAAGAGCTGGCTGCACGCCACACTGACCGTCAAGTTCAGCAAGCTCACCACCGATGCCGACGGCGAAGTCAAGCGCCCCGGCCTGCCCGCCAGCGGCATGTTCCTGATCAACCCGCCACACACTTTGAAAGCCGCGCTCAAGCCCGCACTGGCCCAGATGGTGGAACGTCTGGGACAAGACAAACACGCCACCTCGACACTGGATTCGGGCGGCTGACCCCGTAAGACCTTGTATGGATTGTGGAAATTCAGGCAGGTGCGCAACCGGGTGTTTCCTCCAATCCCGAATCATTGGAATTCGCTTAATATCTTGACCAAATGATCAAGATATTGCTTCAAACTGGCAAGTTTATTGCTTGATGTTTTGGCCTTATTTCATCCACCACCCCACCTGCCTGCTATGAAACTCACTTCCATCTCTCTCGTTGTCGCCACTGCTTTTTGCGCTCTTAGCGCGCACGCGGCCGACCCCAAATTGGCGCTGGTCTACGGCAGCGGCGGCAAGTTTGACAAATCGTTCAACCAGTCGGCCTACGAAGGTGCCGAGCGCTTCAAAAAGGAGACCAAGATCGGTTACCTGGAAGCCTCCATCACCTCCGACGCGCAAAGCGAGCAGGTGCTACGCCAGATGGCCCGCAAGAACGTCGACCTGGTGGTCTCCATCGGCTTCTCGATGACCAATGCGGTCACCACCGTGTCCAAGGAATTCCCCAAGGTCAAGTTCATGATCATCGACGACGAGGTCAAGGGCGACAACGTCAGCTCCGTGACCTTCAAGGAGCAAGAAGGCTCCTACCTGGTAGGCGTGGCCGCCGCACTGGCCAGCAAGTCGCAAAAAGTCGGCTTCATCGGCGGTATGGACGTGCCCCTGATCCGCGCCTTTGGCTGCGGCTATGCCCAGGGTGCCAAGTCGGTGGACGCCAAGATCGACGTGACGCAAAACATGGTCGGCACCACCCCCGCCGCCTGGAGTGATCCAGCCAAGGGCGGCGAGCTGGCCCGGGCGCAGTTTGACCGCGGCGTGGACGTGGTGTTTGCCGCCGCCGGTGGTAGCGGCATGGGCGCACTGCAGGCCGTCAAGGACAAGGGCAAACTCGGCATTGGTGTCGATTCCAACCAAAACCCGCTGTACCCCGGCTTCATCCTGACCTCCATGCTCAAGCGCGTAGACAACGCCACCTACGACGGCTTCATGAGCATCAAGAACGGTACCTGGACCGCTGGCGTGATCAGCAAGGGCCTGAAAGAAGGCGGTGTGGACTGGGCGCTGGACGCCAACAACCGCAAACTCATCACTCCCGCCATGGAGACCCGCATCAAGCAAGCCGCTGCCGACATCGTCGCAGGCAAGGTCAAGGTGGTGGACTACCGCGCCGGCAACAGCTGCCCCGTCTAACCGAGGGCGTGGTGACTGCGCAAGAAAGCGGCACCCTGCCGGGGGTGCCGGTCGTCGAATTCCAAGGCATTTCCAAACAGTTTGGGGCGGTCAAGGCCAACGCCCAGGTCAGCTTCAAGGTCCGCAAAGGCTCCATCCACGGCATCGTGGGTGAAAACGGCGCGGGCAAATCCACGCTGATGAGCATTCTGTACGGATACTACCAGGCCGACAGCGGGCAGATTCTGCTCAACGGCCAGCCCGCCCCCATGCGCAACAGCCAGGAAGCCATCCAGCGCGGCATCGGCATGATCCACCAGCACTTCATGCTGGTGGACAGCTTTACTGTGCTGGAAAACATCTTGCTGGGCGTGGAAGGCGCGCTGGTGCTGGATGCACCGTTTCAGGCCGCAGAAAAGCGCCTGCGCGCACTGGGTGCCGAGTACAACCTCGAAGTCGACCCCAACGTGCGGGTAGAAAACCTGTCGGTGGGTGCGCAGCAGCGGGTGGAAATCTTGAAGCTGATCTACCGCGGTGCCGACATCCTGATTCTGGACGAGCCCACCGCTGTGCTCACACCCCAAGAAACCGACTCTTTGTTTGCCATCCTGCGCGTCTTCCGCGACCAGGGCAAAACCATCATCCTGATCACCCACAAGCTGCAGGAAATCTTTGCGCTGACCGACCGCGTCACCGTGATGCGCGCAGGCACCGTGGTGGGCGAGGTCGATACCGCCACCAGCAGCCGCGAGGCCGTGGCCAGCCTGATGATTGGCCGCAGTATCGAATCCACCCTGTCGCGCGGCCCCTACCAGCCCGGTGCCGCGGTGCTGGAGGTAGAACACCTTAGCCTGCACACCACCCAGGGCGTAAAGCTGCTGGACGACCTGAACTTCCAAGTGCGCGCCGGGGAGATCGTGGCCGTGGCCGGGGTGTCGGGCAACGGCCAGTCTGAGCTATTGGAAGTGCTGGCGGGCATGCGCCTGCCCAGCAGCGGCGACATCCGCTACCAAGGCCAACCCCTGCCCTTCAAGGGGCGGCGCGATGCCGACGGCCTGCCTGCGGTGTACCGTACCCTGGGCATCGCCCACGCGCCCGAAGACCGGCTGCGCGAAGGCCTGGTCAAAGCCAACTCGGTAGCCCTCAACGCCCTGCTGGGGCACCAGAACGACCGCCTGTTCAAGTCCGGCTGGCTGCTCAATCCGCAGGCCATCCTGGCCCACGCCAAAAAGCTGATTGCCGAATTTGACGTGCGCCCCACCGACCCCACGCTGCGCGTCGGCTTGCTATCGGGTGGAAACCAACAAAAAGTGGTGCTAGCGCGCGAAATAGCTGCACAACCTGCTCTCATTTTGATAGGGCAGCCCACCCGCGGCGTGGACATAGGCTCGATCGAGACCATCCACCGCCGCCTGCTGGCGCTGCGCGACGCGGGCATCGCCATCGTGCTGGTGTCGGTGGAACTGGAAGAAATCCGCGTGCTGGCCGACCGCATCCTGGTGATGTGTGGCGGCAAGATCACCGGCGAACTGGCGGCGGGGGACTTTGACACCACCCGCATCGGCCTGATGATGGGCGGCGTGACGCACTAAATTTATGAATCCACACAACCTCCCTGGCTGGGCCACGAACCTGCTGCTGCCCATCCTGAACCTCGTCTCGGCCATGCTGGTGGCGGGCGTGGTGATCTACGCACTGGGCGAAAGCCCCATCGAGTCGCTGGGCATCCTGGTCAATAGCGCCTTCCTCAACCCCGAGGGGCTAGGCTATACGCTGTTTTACGCCACCACCTTCATCTTCACCGGGCTGGCCGTGGCCTTTGCGCTGCACGCGGGCCTATTCAACATCGGCGGCGAAGGCCAGATGTACATCGGCGGCCTGGGCATGGCGCTGGTGGTGCTGAACATGGACGCAGGCTGGAGCCCCTGGCTGGTGATTCCGCTGGCCATCGCCATGAGCACCCTGTTTGGCGCGGCCTGGGCGTTTTTGCCGGGCTACCTGCAGGCCAAGCGCGGTAGCCACATCGTGGTGACCACCATCATGTTCAACTTCATCGCCTCGTCGCTGATGAACTACATCATCGTCAGCCTGCTGATCCCGGTGGGCCAGCAAAGCACCTCCAGCCGCCAGTTTGCCGAAGCCACCTGGCTGCTCCGGCTCAACGCGTGGCTGCCGGTGCTGGGCCAGACCCCCGTCAACATCAGCTTTCTGCTGGCGCTGGCCGCGCTGGGCCTGTATGCGCTGGTGATGTGGCGCACCTCTTGGGGCTACGGGGTCAGCACTGTCGGCCTGAACCCGCACGCCGCCCACTACGCGGGCATTTCCATCAAGGGCACAATCATCGGCGTGATGGCCGTGTCGGGCGCGCTGGCGGGCATGGCAGCGGTGAACAGTCAGATGGGCTCTTCCCACAACCTGGGGCTCAACTTTACGGCGGGCGCGGGCTTCATCGGCATCGCCGTGGCCTTGATGGGGCGCAACCACCCGATCGGCATCTTGCTGTCGGCGGTGCTGTTTGGCGGGCTGATCCAGGGCGGGTTTGACCTGTCGCTGGAGAAATCTAACATCCCGCCGGAAACCTTTGTGTTCATCCAGGGCCTGATCATCCTGTTTTGCGGAGCCATGGAGAATTTATATGCTCCCGCTCTCTCTGCCTTGCTGAATAGCTACAAAAAGAGGAGTGCAGTCTGATGGACAACATCCAACTTTCGAGCATCCTGGTGGCCATGGTGCGCAGTGCGCCGGTGTTGATTTTTGCGGCCCTGGGCGGTTTGTTTGCCGAGCGCTCGGGCATTGTGGACATCAGCCTGGAAGGCAAGATACTGGGCAGCGCCTTTGCCTCGGCCTGCGTGGCCTACGCCACCCAAAACCCCTGGTTTGGCGTGCTGGCAGGCATCGCGGTGTCCTGCCTGCTGGCGCTGCTGCACGGCTTTGTGTGCATCCAGCAGCGCGGTAACCAGCTGGTGTCGGGCATGGCTATCAATATCTCGGTCAGCGGCCTGACCTTTGTGCTGGCGCAGTTCTTCTTCCAGCAAGGGGGCCGCACGCCGCCGTTGGACGAAGGCCGCTTCCAGGCACTCAATATCCCTAGCAGCCAGGTGGTGGCCGATGTGCCGGTGCTGGGCTGGCTGCTGCGCGAACTGGTGGGCGGCCACACCATCCTGGTTTACCTGGCCTTTCTGGCCGTGCCGCTGGTGCACTGGGTGGTCAACCACACCCGCTTTGGCCTGCGCCTGCGCGCCGTGGGCGACAACCCGCATGCGGCGGACACTGCGGGCATCAGCGTGGCGCGCACGCGCTACCTGGCCCTGCTGGTGGGCGGCGTGCTGTGCGGCCTGTCGGGGGCCTACCTGGCCATCGTGCAAACCGGCTTCTTTTTGGCCGATATGTCGGCGGGCAACGGCTTCCTGGCCCTGGCCGCGCTGGTGTTTGGCAGCTGGCGCGCGGTACACACCACGCTGGGCTGCCTGATGTTTGCGTTTTTCAGCGCTCTGCAAATCCAGCTCGAAGGCGTGGTGCTGCCGGGCATAGGCAAGGTGCCGGGCTCGCTGATCCAGATGATTCCGTACATCGTGACCGTCATCATCCTGGCGGGCTTCATGGCCAAATCCGTAGCCCCCAAGGCCATCGGCGTGCCTTTTGTTAAATCCCGTTAATTTGGTTTTCCCATGATTTTTGTTGCTGGCTCGGCCAATCTTGATTTCGTAGTGCGCGCCACCCACATCCCCGCACCGGGTGAAACCGTGCTGGGCCGCGCGTTTCAAACCTTTCCCGGCGGCAAAGGGGCCAACCAGGCTATCGCCTGCGCCCGTGCGGGAGGCGCGGCCACCCACATGCTGCTGGCGTTGGGGGCAGATGCCTATGCACAGCCGCTGGAGGACTCTCTCACGCAAGCAGGCGTGGTGCAGCACGTGGTGCGCAGCCCCGACCAGCCTACCGGCACGGCCTTTATCTGCGTGTCTGACGATGCCGAAAACGCCATCACCGTGGCCCCGGGTGCCAACGCCAGCCTGCAAGCCGCGCATCTGCCGCCGCTGGCGGGCTTTAGCCACCTGCTGCTGCAACTGGAAACCCCGCTGGACACTGTGACCGCCTACGCCCAGGCCGCCCGCACTCAGGGCGTGCAGGTGGTGCTCAACGCCGCCCCCGCCCAGGTGCTCCCCGCCGACCTGCTGGCCGCGGTGGATGTGCTGGTGGTCAACGAAGGCGAACTGGCCAGCGTAGCCCAACACAGCGGCAGCATTGCCGAATGTCTGGCCCGGCTGAGCACCGCCTGCGTGGTTGTCACCCTGGGCCACCGCGGCTGCTGCGCGCGGCTCAACGGCCAGATCCTGCTACAGGCCGCCTACCCCGTCACGCCGGTGGACACCACCGCAGCGGGCGACAGCTTCTGCGGTGCCCTCACCGCCGCCCTGTCCCAAGGCCATCCGCTGGCGCTGGCGATGCAGTACGGCAGCGCCGCCGGTGCCCTGGCCTGTACCCGCCCGGGTGCGCAGACCAGTATCCCTACCCACGCCGAAGTGCAGGCCCTCGTCGCAGCCGGAATGCCCGCGGGAGCCGATGTCGCCTTGCGAGAATTTTGCGGATTCACCGCCTAAACTGCTCTTTTACCCTTTTGAACCGAACTGCTATGACCTCTCCCACCAAAGTTATTTTTGACACCGACCCTGGCGTGGACGACGCGATGGCCCTGTATTTTGCGCTGGCCCATCCGGCCATCGACGTGGTCGGCATCACCACCACCTTCGGCAATGTCACGGTAGAGCAGGCCGCCACCAATGCCCTGTACCTCACCGCCATCGCAGGAAAAACCGTGCCCGTGACCAAAGGCGTGGCCACCCCCTGGGTCAAGCCCGGCGAAGCGCCCCCGGCCTTCATCCACGGTGCCGACGGCCTGGGCAACCTGCCCTCGCGCGTGGCCACCACCAACCAGCTCGACCCGCGCTCCAGCGCCCAGTTCATCGTCGACATGGCCCGCGCCCACCCGGGTGAAATCACTCTGGTAGCGGTGGGCCCACTGGGCAACCTGAGCCTGGCGCTAAAGCTGGAGCCCACCCTGCCCAAGCTGCTGAAAGAAGTGATCCTGATGGCCGGCACCGTGACCGAGCCCGGCAACGTCTCCCCCGTGGCCGAGGCCAATGTGTGGAACGACCCGCACGCAGCCGACCACGTATTCAGCGCAGGCTGGAAGCTGACCATGGTCGGCCTGGACGTGACGCACCGCGTGATCCTGCCGCTGGCGCTGTTCAAGAAAATCGCCGACCACCAAAAGCACATCGCCACCGACGTGCTGCACCACGCGGTCAGCTTCTACGCCGACTTCTACAGCGGCATTTACCCGCATGTGGCCAAAATCCACGGCTGCTTTGGGCACGACGTGTTGGCCTTCATCTACCTGGTAAACCCCGAGCTATTCACCATCGAGTCCGGCGGCATCCGCGTGGCCACCGAGGGCATTGCCAACGGCCAGACCATGATGAAACGCAAGGACATCTTCCACCCCCAGGCCGGTTGGGCCGACACGCCGGCCACCCAGGTCTGCATGCAGGTGCAGGCCGAGGCCTGCAACGCCGTGCTGGAAGAAATGCTGATGTCCGACTGGCTGCCCAAGTAGTTTATGACTCACCCCCAGGCTGCAGTGCTACGCATCTTTCGCCAACCGCCCTCGTATGGGCTTGAAAAGCCAATACGACATGCAAGGGGCAACACCAGCAGCCTGGCGGAGCCAGTTCTGCGGTGTTTCTGGTGAACGTGCGTTCTGGCCGAATGTTGGGTGGTGGGTAGTTACAGCCTTGCATTGATTAAAGGAAACGACCATGCAATTCCCCGTCGTCAACTACCTCAGCGCCACCGCCGCGCAAGACTTTTGCAAAAGCCTGCATGAGACCGGCTTTGGCGTGCTGTCCCACCACCCGCTAGACCAGCACCTGGTGGACGGCATCTATGCCGAATGGCTGGCCTTCTTTGGCAGCGATGCCAAGCACCGCTACCCGCACGACCCGGTCCAATTCGACGGCTACTTCTCGCCCTCCGTGTCCGAAACCGCCAAGGGCAATGACAAGCGCGACCTCAAGGAGTTCTTCCACATCTACCCCTGGGGCCGGTATCCCGAAGAGGTGTCGGATGCTGCGCACCGCTACTACCAGCAAGGCAGCGCCCTGGCCGCCGAGCTGCTCAAGTGGGTGGAAGACAACTCGCCGCCCGAAGTGCGTGCCCGCTACACCGAGCCTCTGCCGAAGATGATCGAGGGCTGCGACCAGACCCTGCTGCGCGTGCTGCACTACCCGCCCCTGCGTGGCAACGAGGAGCCCGGCAGCGTGCGCGCTGCTGCGCACGGCGACATCAACCTGCTGACCATCCTGCCCGCCGCCACCGAACCCGGCCTGCAGGTGCTGGGCAAAGATGGTGCCTGGTACGACGTGCCCTGCGACTTCGGCCTGCTGATCGTCAACATCGGTGACATGCTGCAAGAAGCCTCGGGCCACTACTACCCGTCCACCACCCACCGCGTGCTCAACCCCATGGGTGAAGGCCGCTTCAAGTCACGCGTGTCGCTGCCGCTGTTTTTGCACCCCCGCCGCGATGTGGTGCTGTCTGACCGCTACACCGTGCAAAAATACTTTGACGAACGCATGGCCGAGTTGCGCGGTCCCCGCCCCACCTAGCAAGCGAGCGCATCCGTGCACTTCACCCGCCTTGCCGCCGCCCTCCTGCTCGCAGCGCTGGCGGGTTGTGCCGCTACCAGGCCAGAGAAAGACAAAACCACCCGCATCACCATCCTGCACACCAACGACCACCACGGTCGGTTCTGGAGGAACAGCGATGGCGAATACGGCCTGGCGGCGCAAAAGACGGTGGTGGACCAAGTGCGGGCCGAAGTCGCAGCCCAGGGCGGCTATGTGCTGCTGCTGAGTGGCGGCGACATCAACACCGGCGTGCCCGAATCCGACCTGCAAGATGCCGTGCCCGACTTCCAGGGCATGAACCTGCTGCGTTTCGATGCCATGGCCGTCGGCAACCACGAGTTCGACAAACCCCGCGCGGTGCTGGAGATGCAGCGCAGCCTGGCACGCTTCCCCATGCTGTCGGCCAACATTTACGACCACGGCCAGCGCCTGTTTGCGCCCTACAAAATCTTCAACGTGGGCGGCGTCCGCGTGGGCGTCATGGGCTTGACCACCGAAGACACCTTCAAGATGGTGCTGCCCGACAACGTCAAAGACGTTGAATTCCGCAGCGTGGTTGCCGAGGCCCGCCAGCTCGTGCCCGCGCTGCGCGCCCAAGCCGACGTGGTCATTGCCGCCACCCACATGGGCCACTACCCCAACGGCCAGCACGGCAGCCAGGCCGAAGGCGATGTGGAGATGGCCCGCGCCGTCAACGGCATCGACCTGGTGGTCGGCGGCCACTCGCAAAATCCGGTCTGCATGCTGGCCGAGAACGTGCGCGATGCGGCCTATGTGCCCGGCGCCCCCTGCGCGCCGGACCGGCAAAACGGCACCTGGATCGTGCAGGCCCACGAATGGGGCAAATACGTGGGCCGCGCCGACTTCAGCTACCGCCACGGCGAATTCAAGCTGGTGCACTACGCACTAATCCCCATCAACCTCAAAAAGACGGTGCAGGGTGCAGACGGCAAGCCCGCCAAGGCCTACTACACCAGCGAGATCGCCGAAGACCCCGCCATGCTGGCCGTGCTCACGCCGTACCAGAACATCGGTCAGGAAAAGCTCGGCATTACCGTGGGCAGCAGCGATGCCCGCATCGAAGGCGACCGCAGCATCATCCGCGCCCAGCCCGCCGCCATGGGCGTGCTGGTGGGCCAGTCGATGCTGGAAAAAACCCGGGCCGATTTCGCCGTGGTCAACGCCGGTGGCGTGCGCGACTCCCTGCCCGCAGGCCCACTGACCTACAAGGACGTGCTCAAGGTCCAACCCTTTGGCAACACCATTGCCACCGTCGATTTCACCGGGGCCGAGGTGATGGACTACCTGAACGCCACCGCCAAAATGACCGCGGGCTCTGGCGCATTCCCGCAATTTGCAGGCATTCAGCTGGTTATCGCCAACGGCCAAGTCAGCAGCGCCAGCATCCGCGGCGTGTCCATCGCCCCCACGCAGACCTACCGCATGGCCATCAACAACTTCCAGGCCGTTGGCGGCGACGGCTACCCCAAGCTGCTAGCCCACCCCAGCTACACCAACACCGGCTTTGTTGATGCCGACGTGCTGCGCGGCTTCATCACCGCCCACAGCCCTTTGAAAGCCGCCGACTACGCGCCCGGCGATGCCGTGACACGCCCGTAGAAATTTATAAAAAATAGGCCTCTGGCGCATATATCACCTGCGCTAATAGCTATTTATTTAATAGCATCACCGAGAGAACTTCTCCCAAGCCCCATAATCGAGAGCCTGCCGAGGGCCGTCCAACCAGGGCGGCATCGGCTTCACAAAGGCATTCTGTGAAAAAAACATTCCCCCTGAATATCGAAGGCAAGCACCGCGACCGCGTGGTTGAAGCCACCAAAAACGACATCCGCAAATACGTCAAACGCCAGCTACGCGTGGCGCTGCCCGAAGGCGTGGACTACTGGGACTGGGATTGCCGCTTCGGCACCAGCGCCGAGACCGCGGTGGTGGTGCACTTTGCCACCATCACCAAGCTGATCGACGACGTGGCGGCTGCGGGTGCAGCAGCGTTCTACATCGAACTGATCGCCAAAAACGGCGTGCGCACCGCCAAACCCAGCGTCGCACAGTAGTCGCAAGCCCATGGATTACCTCGACTTCGACACCAGCGAAGACGAGCACGGCTGCGCATCCCTGGAAGCCATGGCCTCCGTCTCCGCCGCCCAGGTGGCTGCGGTACAGGCCGAAATCCAGCAGGTGCTGGGCTGGGCCCAAGCCGCATTCCCCGGTCTGCAGGCCCCGTTGGACGAGGGCGGGGAATGGGACTTTCAGGTGCAGCAGCAGGTTGAAATTGTTGCCGGGCAGACTCGGCAAACGTTTACCCTGTCACTGACCGGCACGCCGCAGTTTTGTGAGGCGTTTCGGCAGCAATTTCCAGTCAATTAGCCCGGTAGCCCCAACCGCTTGCAAATCTCCAGCGTCGCCACACTCTGGTTCATGGTATAGAAGTGCAGGCTGGGTGCGCCACCGGCGATCAAGCGTCCGCACAGGTCGGTGACCACTTCCAGGCCGAAGGCCTTGATGCTGGCGGTGTCGTCGCCGAAGCCTTGCAGGCGCAGACGGACCCAGCGGGGGATTTCGGCACCGCAGGCATCGCTGAAGCGCATGAGCTGCGACGAGCTGGCGATGGGCATGATGCCGGGGACCACGGGGATGGTCACGCCGAGCTTGCGGGCATCGTCCACCAGGCGGAAGTAAGCGTCGGCGTTGTAGAAGTACTGCGTCATGGCCGAATTGGCCCCGGCGTGGACTTTGATGGCGAAGGCGTTCAGGTCGGCATCGGCCGATTTGGCCTGGGGGTGTACTTCGGGGTAGCAGGCCACCTCGATGTGGAAGGCATCGCCGGTCTCGGCGCGGATGAAGGCCACCAGGTCGCTGGCGTAGTGGAATTCACCGCCCGCGCCGTAGCCGCTGGGCAAGTCACCGCGCAGGGCCACCAGGCGCTTCACGCCCATAGAGCGCAAAGTGGCCAGCTGCGCCCGCACCGTGGCCTTGGTCGCACCCACACACGAGAAATGGCTGGCGGCCGAAACGCCCTCGGCCAGGATCTCGGCCACGGTGGAAAAAGTGCCTTCTTGCGTGGAACCGCCGGCACCAAAAGTGACCGAGCAGAACTCAGGCTTCAGCGCGTACAGGGCCTGGCGCACGGTGCGCAGCTTGGCCGCGCCTTCAGGGGTTTTAGGAGGAAAAAACTCCAGACTCAAGGGAATATTCTTAGCCATGGCTCATGCCACCTTTTTCGCATAAATGAAGAATTCACGGTTGCCGTCGCCGCCTTCGAGCACGCTGTCAAACCAGTCCAGCACTTCCAGCTCTACTTCGGCGCAGCATTGGCGCAGGCGCGCCTCCACCACGGCATACAGGGCGGGGTCGCGCACGATACCGCCCTTGCCGACCTGGCCGGGCTGCAATTCAAACTGGGGCTTGACCAGCATCAGCAACTGGCCTTCGGGTGGCATCAGGGGTACCAGCGCGGGCAGGATGTGGGTAAGCGAGATGAAGGACACGTCGCCCGTGACCAGATCGAACTCGGGCGTGGTGTCCACCCCATCCAACCCGGCCTTGCGGCGGTGGCGCTTGGGGGCGGCATCGGCTGCGGGTTCTGACGACTCCAAAGGCCGCGCGTTGACTTTGCCGGTAGCCTGGGCGATGTGGGCCTCGATCTCGGCATCGTCTGCGTCGTCGCTGTCGTCGTAGTCGGTGACTTCACCGCCGCCGCGCATCCAGCCGTAAGGAGCCTCAGGCTCGGGGTCGTCCACGGTGGGCGGCACCCAGTGCTCGGACAAGACCAGCTCGCAGGCTTCTTGCAGGGATTCGGGGGTGAGCGAGCGGGCGTTCATGCCTTCCACGCACAGCACCCGGGCATCGACGCGCAGCTTGGGGTGCAGCTGGGCATGGCCCACGTCCACACCGGTCACCTGGGCCACACCCGCTTGCAGCAGGCAGTCGGTGAAACCACCGGTGCTTTGGCCTACGTCGAGCACATACAGGTCGGTCACATCCAGGCCGGTGTGCTTCAGCGCAGCTTCCAGCTTGAGCCCGCCGCGCGAAACGTAGCGCGCCTCGGCATCGTTGAGCAGCTCCAGCGGCGCGTCTTCGGGGATGTCGTCCTTGTTTTTGACCACCGTCCGCCATTTGATGCCGTCAAACCAGCGCATCCCCCCGGTGATCAGGCGCACGGCCTGGGAGCGGGATGCGGCCATGCCGCGTTCTACAAGTAATTGGTCAGCGCGCATCGGGCTCCGGAAGGTAAGGGATAAAAAACTCCCCCGGTGCGGGGGAGCAGGCGCTTTAGTAGCGGTAGGTTTCGACTTTGTACGGACCGGCTTTGCTCACGCCGATGTACGCGGCTTGCTCGTCCGTCAGCTCGGTCAGCATCGCGCCAACCTTCTTCAGGTGCAGGCGGGCGACTTTTTCGTCCAGGTGCTTGGGCAGCACGTAGACCTTGCCGTTTTCGTACGCGTCGGTACGGGTGAACAGCTCGATCTGGGCGATGATCTGGTTGGCAAAGCTGGCCGACATCACGAAGCTGGGGTGGCCGGTACCGCAACCCAGATTCACAAGGCGGCCCTTGGCCAGCAGGATGATTTTTTTGCCGCTGGGGAAGGTGATGTGGTCCACCTGGGGCTTGATCTCTTCCCACTCGTACTGCTCGATCGCCGCGACTTCAATTTCGTTGTCGAAGTGGCCGATGTTGCAGACGATGGCCTGGTCCTTCATGCGCAGCATGTGGTCGTGGGTGATGACGCTCTTGTTACCGGTGGTCGTCACGAAGATGTCGGCGTGTTCGCAGGCGTAGTTCATGGTGACTACGCGGTAGCCTTCCATCGCGGCTTGCAGGGCGTTGATCGGGTCGATCTCGGTCACCCACACTTGTGCCGACAGCGCGCGCAGGGCCTGGGCCGAGCCCTTGCCCACGTCGCCGTAGCCTGCGACGACGGCGACCTTGCCCGCAATCATCACGTCGGTGGCGCGCTTGATGCCGTCCACCAGGGATTCGCGGCAGCCGTACAGGTTGTCGAACTTGCTCTTGGTCACCGAGTCATTGACGTTGATGGCGCGGAACAGCAACGTGCCCTTGGCCGACATTTCGTTCAGGCGGTGCACGCCGGTGGTGGTTTCTTCGGTCACGCCGATGATCTCTGCCGCCTTGCGGGTGTACCAGGTGGGGTCCACAGCCAACTTGGCCTTGATGGCCGCATACAGCAGGGTTTCTTCTTCGCTGGTGGGGTTAGCGATCAGCGAGGCGTCTTTTTCAGCGCGCTGGCCCAGGTGCATCAGCAGCGTGGCATCGCCGCCGTCGTCCAGAATCATGTTCGGGCCTTCGCCAGGGGTGCCCTTGGCGCCGAAGTCAAAAATGCGGTGGGTGTAGTCCCAGTAGTCGGCCAGGGTCTCGCCCTTGATGGCGAACACCGGCGTACCGGCCGCGGCGATGGCGGCAGCGGCATGGTCTTGCGTAGAGAAGATGTTGCACGAAGCCCAGCGCACTTGCGCACCCAGGGCTTGCAGGGTTTCGATCAGCACAGCGGTCTGGATCGTCATGTGCAGCGAACCGGTGATGCGCGCGCCCTTCAGCGGCTGGGCCGCGGCGAATTCTTCGCGGATGGCCATCAGGCCGGGCATTTCGGTTTCGGCAATGCGGATTTCGCGCTGGCCCCAGCCTGCCAGGGACAGGTCGGCAATGGCTTGGTCAGGGGTCGAGACGGGAATAGATTTGAGAACTGCGTTCATGGTGGCTCCACAACAGGTTGTAAACGTTGGTATGGCCACTGCACAGAAGATGGGAAAAACTCAACTCACCCTGCTGGCAGTGGGTGAGCGCCGTTATCAAAGGATACGGATTCCGAGCCTCACACTTTGGTTTAAATCTGGTTAAACCCAAGGTTGCAGCGCTCCTCGAAAGTTGACAATTATACGGAGGAAGCAATTTCTGCCCAGCTCCCACCGAATGCCCGGTACACCGCCACGGCTGCTTGCAGGTGCGCCAGCTTCAATTGCACCGCTCCGTCCTGGGCCTGCGCCAGTGTGCGCTGGACTTCCAACAGGGCCAGCAGGGTGTCGGCCCCGGCACGGTGGCGCGACTCGGCCAGTTGCAGGGCCCGCCGGGCCTGGGCCAGGGCTTCGGCCTGGGCGGCGCGCTGCGCGTCCAGCCCGGCCAGCGCGTTCAGCGCCACGCGGGCATCGCTCCACGCGGCCAGGATGGCAGCGCGGTAGTGGGCCAGCAGCTCGTCGCGCTGGGCCTGGGCCAGGGCATACCCGGCGGCGCGGCGGTCGGCATCAAACACCGGCCCCGCCAAGCCTGCGGCCAGGGTGTAGAGCGGGTTATCGAACAGGCTGTGCAGGCGCGGGCCGCTGCTGGCGATGTCGGCCGCCAGCACCACGCTGGGCAGCATGGCGGCCCGGGCCACGGCCACCTGGGCATCGGCAGCGGTCAGTTGCGCCTCGGCACGGGCGATATCAGGGCGGCGGGCCAGCAGCTCGGACGGCAGGCCCGCGACCACGCTGGGCACCCGCACATCGGCCCACACACCGGTGATGGTCGGCATCTGCGCTTGCCCCAACAGCACGGCCAGCGTGGCCAGGCTGTCCGCCTGCTGCTGGGCCAGCGCGGCCACGCTACGCCGCTGGGCCGCCACCAAACCCCGCTGCTGGGCCAGGTCCAGCAGGGATGCCGCACCGGCACGGGCTCGGGCCTCTACCAGTTGCAGCAAGCGCTGGGCTGTCGCCAATTGCTGGTCGGCCAAGGTTTGCTGTTCGCGCAGGCCCAGCACCTGCAGCCAGGTGCTGGCAACGCGGGCGGTAAGGGTCAGGCGCACGGTGTCGCGGTCGAACTGACTGGCCCGCACGCTGGCCCGCGCGGCATCCTGCCCGGCCTGGTTGCGGCCCCAGAAGTCGATTTCATAGCTGGCCGACAGACCCACGCCCAGCAGGCTGCCGTCTGCATCCGGATTGCCGGTGGCCCGGCTGGCGCTGAGGTTGCCGTTCACTTGCGGCCACAGGGTGGCCCCGGCGATGCGGCTGCTGGCCTGGGCCTGGCGCACGCGGGCCACGGCGGCGGCGGTGTTTTGGCTCTGCGCCTGGGCCTGGGCGACGAGCGGGGCCAGTTCCGGGCTGCCAAAGCCGTGCCACCAGCCGTCGGCATCGGCCTGGGCCACCGGCTCGGGGGCTGGCTCCGGTGCGATGGCGGCGCAGCCTGCCAGCGCCAGACAGAAACACCAGGATGTCAAAAACGTTTTCATTCAGAAGCCAGGGCCACCACCGGGTCCAGCCCGGCGGCCCGCTGTGCGGGCATAAAACCAAAAATAACGCCGGTAGCCACGGCGCAGCCGAACGCGCCGACGATGGCCGTGAGCGAGAAGACCACCGGCACGCCAAATACCCTCAATACGCCTCCCAGCGCCAGCCCTACCAGCACGCCAATGGCCCCACCCACCACGGTGACCAGCACCGCCTCGGTCAAAAACTGGCGCAAGATGTCGCGCTGGCGGGCACCGGTGGCCATGCGAATGCCAATTTCGCGGGTGCGTTCACGCACCGTCATCAGCATCACATTCATCACGCCAATGCCGCCCACCACCAGCGAGATAGCAGCGATCAGGCCCAGCATCAGGGCCATGGTGCGCTCGGTTTCGCCCTGCACGCGGATGGATTCGGCCTGGTTCCACAGGCGCACGTCTTTGGCGCGGCGGCTCTGGGCCAGTGCGGCCAAAATCGCGTCGCCGGTAGCACTGGCCTGCGCCATATCGCGGATCAGCACCGAGATCCAGCCCGGGTGCGGATGGCCGTACAGCCGGGCGCTGGCAGAGGCAAACGGCACCACCACGCGCTCGTTCACGTCTTCATCGCCGCCGCCCCCGCCTTTGGCGGCCAGCACGCCGATGACCTGAAACGGCACGCCCTCGACCAGGATGTCTTGCCCCAGCGGATTGCTGCCGTCGGCAAACAGCACTTTACGTACCGACTGGCCCAGGATGGCGACCTTAGCCAGGCGCAGATCGTCGGCCGCGTCAAACCACACGCCCTCGGCCAGCGGCCAGCTCAGCGCCTCGGAGAGATCGGTGGTGGCACCGCCCACCTCGGTCTGGTGGTCGATGTTGCCGCGCCGCACCACCAGGCGGCCCTCGATGTAGGGCGCCACGGTCTGGATGTTCGGTAGCTGGCGGATGGCGTCGGTGTCGGTGTCGGCCAGGGTCAGCGGGGCCGCCTGGTCGCGGCTGCTGCCCTGCATGGCCGAGACGTACATCGCCTTGGCCCCGAAGGTCGCCATATCGGCCATCACCTTCTGCTGCGAGCCGGTACCCACCGCCAGCATGACGATGACCGAGGCCACGCCGATCACGATGCCCAGCAGGGTCAGCGCCGTGCGAAAACGGTTCACGGCCATGACGCGCCAGGCGGCACGCAGGGCATCGCGCAGCTCGGCCCACAGCACAGCCCTAGGGGAAATACTACTGTTTTGATAGCTACTAGTGTAAGCAGTACCTACGCTAGAGGCCGATTTTGCTTGAAATTCTACCGCACGGCCGGAATCGCCCACGATCTGCCCGTCGCGGATTTCAATCACCCGGCGGGCCTGTGCGGCCACGGAGCGGTCGTGGGTGATCAGAATCACGGTGTGGCCCGCGTCGGCCAGTTCGTGCAGCAAGACCATCACCTCGGTGCCGCTGTGCGAATCCAGCGCGCCGGTGGGTTCTGTCCTGGTCTAATGAATTCGCACACTCCGATGGGTGAAAATCAGTTGGACAGTAAACGTGACGAAATCAACCCGAAGAGTCTTTGACGCGAGCTTCAAGCTGCAAGTCGTTCAGATGATCCGCGTCCAGGGGCTCGG
>NZ_JANXMU010000032.1 GCF_025354435.1 Rhodoferax sp. | reverse complement strand
GGTTTGCGGTGCTGGGCGAATCCCGCTTCTTGGTCGGCGGCCAGGGCCAGGGTGTGTTGCTTCATCTTTGTCGCCTTGTGAGGGATGACAATACCAATGCAAGTCACGCGCCAGGTCGGGACTTATTCAGCGTTGCCTTAGCGCACCGCCGTGCCCGCCACGGCAGTGACGATGTACTTTTGGAAGAACAGGTACAGGATGAACAGCGGCAGCCCGGCAAATACGGCCTGCGACATCAGGTAGCCAATGCCCTCGCTTTGGGCAAAGTTCGACTGGCTGGAGGCTAGCCCCAGGGTGATGGTGTACATCTCGGACTTGGAGGCCGACACCAGCGGCCAAAGGTAGTCGTTCCAGGCATTCAGGAAGGTGAAGATGCCCAGCGTGGCCTGCGCCGGTACCGACAGCGGCAGGATGATGCGCCAGAAGATCTTCAGGCGCGAGGCGTTGTCCAGCAGCGCGGCTTCTTCAAGCTCCACCGGGATGCCCCGGAAATACTGCGCCATCAGGAACACGCCAAACGGTGCGGCCAGCTTGGGCAGGATCAGCGCGCTATAAGTGTTGTGCATGTCCAGGTCGGCAAACAGGCGGTGCAGCGGCACCAGAATGGCCTGCTCGGGCACGGCCAGCCCGGCCAGCACACAGGCAAACAACCAGCGCCGCCCGGGGAAGCTGGTGCGCGCAAAGCCGTAGCCCGCCAGCGAGGCAATCACCAGGGTCAAAAAGGTTTGCCCCAGCGAGACGATGGCGCTATTGAGCAGCCAGCGGAACACCTGCGAGGTGCCCAGGATGTCGGTGTAGTTCTTCAGCGTGAACGGCGGTGCAAACAGCACGTCGGTACGCGCCATCAGCGCTGCGTTGGGCTTGAACGACAGCATGAAGATCCAGAACAGCGGGGCCACCCAGACGCAGGCCAGGGCGATGGCTGCGGCCAGAATCAACTTGTCGCCCCAGCCACTTTTCAACATACGGCTCATGATTTTTCTCCCCGTGCATCTTCAGTAGCGCGCTGGCGGCCCAGCCAGGCTTGTATGCTCACGCCGATCAGCATCAAGCCAAACAGCACCTGGGCCGAGGCGGCCGAATAGCCCAGCGCCCACTGGGTAAAGCCGGTCTCGTAAATGAACTGCACGATCGGCCGCGAGCTGTTGTTCGGCCCGCCCTGGGTCATCAGGTACGACTGGCCAAACAGCTGGAACTGCTGAATCACCTCGATAACCGCCACCAGCGCCACCGTGCGCTTGATGGATGGCAGGGTGATGGACACAAAGGTGCGCCAGCGGCCTGCGTTGTCGAGCGCGGCGGCCTCGTACATCTCTTGCGGAATCTGCTGCAGCGCGGCCAGAAACAGCATCATCGGCAGGCCAATAATCCACCACACGGTGACCAGCGCCACCGACGGCAGGGCGAGCGATTCGGTGACCAGCGGGGCCAGCGGTTGCAGCCCTACGCCCAGCATCAGGTTGGATAGCAAGCCCTTGTCGGGCATCAGCACCAGCCGCCAGACCAGGGTGACGATGGTGACCGATAGCACCGACGAGCCAAAAAAGATGGCCCGCAGCACCGCCCCGGTGCGCCCAGGGCGGTTCAAGGCCAGTGCCAGCGCCAGCCCCAGGGCGACGAACACCGGCGTGGTCATGCCGACAAAGTAGAAGGTGTTGCGCACCGCGCCTATAAAGATGTCGTCGTGCAGCAGGTCGGCGTAGTTCTTCAGGCCGATGAAGTCGCTGGTGTCGGCCAGCATGTCCACGTCGCGCAGGCTGAGCCACCAGCCCAGCACCAGCGGCAGGACCAGCAGCAGAACGTAGACCACCAGATAGGGCAGAACGAACAGGCCGTTCAGCCAGTGTTTGGGTTGTTTGCGTGCCATGGCGGCCTTACTGCGGTGCATGGTGGGCCAGGCCCGCCGCGTCAAACACATGCAGGCGCGCGCTGTCGATGCGCAGCGCTACCGCTTCACCGGGGGCCACGCCGCTGTCGCGGTGCGCCTCGGCCACCACGTTGCTGCCATCGGCCAGGCCCACGTGCACCAGGGTGCGGTCGCCCAGGCGCTCCACCACGTCCACGCGGCCCGGCAGTTCACCTTGCGGGTCCAGCGTGATGGATTCGGCGCGGATGCCCAGCGTCAGTTGGCCCGCAGGCACATCCGCGTCCCGCAGAGCAGTCTGGAAGACGCTGCCGTGGGCGATCCGCAGGCTCAGCCGCCCGTCTTGCGGGGCCGCGCGTTCGGTGTCTAAAAAGTTCATCGCGGGCTGGCCGATAAAGCCCGCCACAAAGCGCGTGGCCGGGCGGCGGTAGATGTCCATGGGTGCGCCGATCTGCTCGATGCAGCCTTTGTTCATCACCACGATGCGGGTGGCCAGCGTCATGGCCTCGACCTGGTCGTGGGTGACGAAGACCATGGTCGATTGCAGGCGCTGGTGCAGTCGCGCCAGCTCGACCCGGGTGCGGGTGCGCAGGGATGCATCCAGGTTGGACAGCGGTTCGTCAAACAAGAACGCGCTGGGGTTCTTGACGATGGACCGGCCAATCGCCACCCGCTGGCGCTGCCCGCCCGAGAGCTGGCCGGGCTTGCGCTGCAGCAGGGCGTCCAGCTCCAGCATGCGGGCGGCATCGGTGATGCGGGTGCTGATTTCAGCTTCGGCCAGGCCGATGTTGCGCATGCCGAAAGCCACGTTGTCGTATACCGTCATGTGCGGGTACAGGGCGTAGTGCTGGAACACCATGGCCACGCCGCGCTGGCCCGGGGGCAGGTCGGTTACGTCCTTGCCGTTGATGGTGATGCTGCCGCTGGTCACCGGCTCCAGCCCCGCCATCATGCGCAGCAGGGTGGATTTGCCGCAGCCCGAGGGGCCGAGGAACACCAGAAATTCGTCCTGCGCGATGTCCAGCGAAAGGTCGCTCATCACTACCACGTTGCCGTAGTGCTTGCTGACCCGGTTCAGTTGAATGCCTGCCACGTCTTGTCTCCTGTCCAAAGTGTCTTTGGTATTATGAAAGACTATTTTAGAAGGGCTTAGTTTGGGCTGTCAACAAAGTTCGATGCTGCGGTGCAGCACGCACGGGCGGAACTACAGCTGTTCAACCACGGCGGCATTCATGCTGTATTTCAGGCATAAAAAAAGCTGCTAGCGCAGGTAGAACATGCGCTAGCAGCTATTTATTTGGGAGCAATTGCGCTCCCGATCAGCAGGGCGGTTTTAGACCACCTTGGCAATCGACGCGCAGACGTAGTCGATGTTCTTGCTGTTCAGCGCGGCTACGCACATGCGGCCGGTATCCGTGCCGTACACGCCGAATTCTTCGCGCAGGCGCACCATCTGGTCTTTGCTCAGGCCGGAGTAGCTGAACATGCCGATCTGCTTCGTGATGAACGACATGTCTTGCTGGACACCGGCAGCCTTCAGGCCATCGACCAGCTTTTGGCGCATGGCCTTGATGCGCACGCGCATTTCGCCCAGCTCGCCTTCCCACTGGGCGCGCAGCTCAGGGGTGTTGAGCACCGTGGCCACGACAGTAGCGCCGTGAATTTGCGGGTTGCTGTAGTTGGTGCGGATGCAAACCTTGAGCTGGCTCAGCACGCGGCCGGCTTCTTCTTTGGATTCGCACAGCACTGTCAAAGCGCCCACGCGTTCGCCGTACAGGCTGAAGCTCTTGCTGAACGAGGTGGACACGAAGAAGCTTAGGCCAGCGGCCACAAACTTGCCGATGACCGCGCCGTCTTGCTCGATGCCGTAGCCAAAGCCCTGGTAGGCCATGTCCAGGAAGGGAGTCAGCTTGCGGGCCTTGACCACTTCGACCACCTGGTCCCACTGGGCGGCGGTGATGTCGTAACCCGTGGGGTTGTGGCAGCAGGCGTGCAGGACCACGATGGTGCCTGCCACGGCGGCGTTCAGCGAGGCCAGCATACCGTCGAAGTTCACGCCACGGGCGGCCGCGTCGTAGTAGGTATAGCTTTCGACCTCGAAACCGGCGTTCTGGAACAGGGCGCGGTGGTTTTCCCAGCTGGGGTCGCTGATCATGACCTTGGCGTTGGGGCTGAGCTTCTTTAAAAAGTCGGCACCAATCTTCAGGCCGCCGGTGCCACCAATGCCTTGCACGGTGACGGCACGGCCAGAGGTGACGGGTTCGGATTCGGCACCAAACACCAGGCCTTTAACGGCCGAGTCGTAGGCCGCCACGCCGTCGATCGGCAGGTAGCCACGGGGCTTGGGCGCGTCGGTCATTTGCTTTTCTACGGTTTGCACGCAGGCCAGCAGGGGCAGTTTGCCGTTGTCGTCGAAGTACACGCCCACGCCCAGGTTGACCTTGTTGGGGTTGGAGTCGGCATTGAATTGCTCGTTCAGGCCCAGAATCGGGTCGCGCGGTGCCATTTCGACGGCGGTAAACAGTGACATGGAAAAATCCTTTGGGGGTTGTCAATAGCGGCTTGCCCGCGTTTACGGGCAGTTTCGAATTTTAGCTGCCGTGGCAGTCGGCCCTGTATGACATTGTGTCGGATACTATTGTTTTAATAGCTACTGGCGTAGGTTGTATATACGCTAGAGACCGATTTGGCATGTATTTTCATGCGGCTGGTGCGGTGCGGGAGAATCTGCCCCATGCGCTACCTTCGCCTTTATGCCACTACCCGCCGCCACCCGTCTGCCATTTTGCTGCTGGTGCAGTTGCTGGGGCTGGTGCTGTACCCGTTTATTGAAAACACCGACGCGGGCCGCATTGGTTTTGGCGCGTTTGGCATTGTGGTGCTGGCCGTCACCACCCGCATGGTGCGCAGCACGCCGGGCCTGGCCTGGGTCAGCGTGTGCATTGCGCTGCCGTCGATTGTGTTGCTGGCGCTGCAAGCTCTGTACGGCATGCCGCAGCTGCTGCCTTGGTCGGCCGGGCTGGAGGCGATGTTTTACTTTTACGCCGCGTTCAGCCTCATCCGGTACATGCTGGAAGACCAGCGCGCTACCACCGACGAGCTGTTTGCGGCAGGTGCTACCTTTACCCTGCTGGCTTGGGCGTTTACCTATCTGTTTGTGCTGGCCCAGGCGCTGCAACCTGGCTGCTTTGCCGCCGCGGTGAACGCCGACCAGCCGCGCACCTGGACGGAGCTGATGTTTTTGAGCTTTGCGCTGCTGTCCAGCACCGGCATTGGCGATGTGATTCCCATCACCCCGCATGCGCGCTCACTGGCCAGCCTGGAGATGTTTACCGGGGTTATCTATTTGGCCGCCGTGGTGTCGCGTTTGATTGGTTTAACCCTGCAGCCGCGCAAGTAAGCCTGTATTCCTATACAGTGTTGGGTTTTCCGTCGCTCTGGAATCTTTGCCCATGACCGAAATCGTCTCTCTATACCCGTCTACCTCCCCCGAGCAGCCCGAGGGCGAGTTCGTCAGCTTCCCCGGCTCGCCGTTCGAGCTGTTCATGCCGTATCCGCCCGCAGGCGACCAGCCCGAGGCGATCCGCCAACTGGTGGAAGGCATAAATGATGGCGAGGTGTTCCAGACCCTGCTGGGTGTGACCGGTTCCGGCAAAACCTTCACCATGGCCAATGTGATCGCCCGGCTGGGTCGCCCGGCCATCATTTTTGCGCCCAACAAAACCCTGGCGGCGCAGCTGTACAGCGAGTTCCGCGAGTTCTTTCCCAAGAACGCGGTGGAGTATTTCGTCAGCTACTACGACTACTACCAGCCCGAGGCCTATGTGCCGCAGCGCGACCTGTTCATCGAGAAAGACAGCGCCATCAACGAGCACATCGAGCAGATGCGCCTGAGCTGTACCAAGAGCGTGCTGGAGCGGCGCGATGTCATCATCGTGGCCACCGTGTCGGCCATCTACGGTATCGGCCAGCCCGAGGCTTACCACCAGATGGTGATGACGCTGCGCCATGGCGACAAAATGGGCCAGCGCGACGTGATTGCCCAGCTCATCCGCATGCAGTACCAGCGCAACGACATGGAATTCAGCCGCGGCAAGTTCCGGGTGCGCGGCGACACCATCGACGTGTTTCCGGCCGAGCATTCCGAGCTGGCTATCCGCATCGAACTGTTTGATGACGAGATCGACAGCCTGCAGCTGTTCGACCCGCTCACCGGCCGCATCCGCCAGAAGATTCCGCGCTTCACCGTCTACCCCAGCAGCCATTACGTGACCCCGCGCGACAAGGTGCTGGCTGCCGTGGAAACCATCAAGATGGAGCTGAGCGACCGGCTGAAAGAGCTGGTCGGCATGGGCAAGCTGGTCGAAGCCCAGAGGCTGGAGCAGCGCACCCGCTTTGACCTGGAAATGCTTACCGAGATCGGCCACTGCAAGGGCATCGAGAACTACACCCGCCACCTCAGCGCCGCGCTGCCGGGCATGCCGCCGTCCACGCTCACTGACTACCTGCCCAAAGACGCGCTGATGTTTCTGGACGAAAGCCACATCCTTATCGGCCAGTTTGGCGGCATGTACAACGGCGATAGGGCGCGCAAGACCACGCTGGTCGAATACGGTTTTCGCCTGCCCAGCGCGCTGGACAACCGGCCGCTGAAGTTCGAAGAATTCGAGACCAAGATGCGCCAGGCGGTGTTCGTCTCGGCCACGCCCGGCAACTGGGAAAAAGAACACACCGGCCAGGTGGTAGAGCAACTGGTGCGCCCCACCGGCCTGGTCGATCCGCAGGTGGAAGTGCGCCCCGCCACCCACCAGGTGGACGATGTGCTGCAAGAAATCCGCATCCGCGTCGAAAAAAGCGAGCGCGTCTTTATTACCACGCTGACCAAGCGCATGGCTGAGCAATTGACCGACTACCTGACGGAAAACGGCGTGAAAGTGCGTTACTTGCACAGCGATGTGGACACGGTGGAACGCGTGGAAATCTTGCGCGATCTGCGCCTGGGTACCTTCGACGTGCTGGTCGGCATCAACCTGCTGCGCGAAGGGCTGGACGTGCCCGAGGTGTCGCTGGTGGCGATTCTGGATGCTGACAAGGAAGGTTTTTTGCGCTCCGAGCGCTCGCTGATCCAAACCATAGGCCGCGCCGCCCGCAACCTGAATGGCCGGGCCATTCTGTACGCCGACAAGGTTACCGAATCGATGCGCAAAGCCATCGACGAGACCGAGCGCCGTCGCACCAAGCAGATCGCTCACAACCTGGAGCAGGGCATTACTCCGCGCAGTATCGTCAAACAGGTGAAAGATTTGATCGACGGCGTGTACAGCGAGAAATCAGGCCGCGAAGCCGAGAAGCTGGCGCAAGACGCGATCCAGCGCGCTAAGGTGGAGGACATGGGCGAAAAAGACATCGCGCGCGAAATCAAGCGGCTGGAAAAGCTGATGCTGGAGCACGCCCGCAACCTCGAATTCGAAAAAGCCGCCCGCGTGCGCGACCAGTTGGCGGTACTCAAGACCCAGGCATTTGGGGCATCAGGGCACGACAATATTGCCGTGGGAAACTAATCGTTCTAAAATAAGACTGGACGGTATAGTTACCCGACGAATTCGATAGGTTTCTCTGCTATAATGACTATTGTCAATAAAGAAAAACCAGAAGTTGAGGGTGGCTACCGTGATTTACACACGGAAGCACGCTGGAGGAAGCGGAGGTAAGACTGTCTAAACCCGGTTTTAGTTCCATGTGTAACCCCAGTACTGCCTACAAGAGGCGCACGGCAACCGTGCGCCCCAAGGCCCACTAAAACAGGAGCTTGCGATGCGTCTCACCACTAAAGGCCGTTTTGCGGTCACTGCCATGATTGATCTGGCCCTGCGCCAGAATAACGGCCCCGTCACGCTCGCGGCCATCAGCCAACGGCAACAAATTTCTCTCTCGTACCTAGAGCAACTGTTCGGCAAACTGCGCCGCCATGAGCTGGTCGAGTCCACCCGCGGACCCGGCGGCGGCTACACCCTGGGCCGTAAAGCCACCGACATCACCGTGGCCGACATCATTGTGTCGGTAGATGAGCCGATGGACGCGACCCAGTGTGGCGGTAAGGAAAACTGTCTGGGCGAAGCTGGCCGTTGCATGACGCACGACCTATGGGCCTCGCTGAACACCCGCATGGTCGAATTTCTGGACTCCGTGAGCTTGCAAAAGCTGGTGGACGAGCAACTTGCCAAGGGCGTGCAGATCGAAAGCAAGCCCATGGTCAAGCGTGCTATTTCCAGCATGCCGGTGGTTAAGCCCATGCGCATCACCGGACCGAATTCGGTGTTCGCCCTCGGCAATGTCTTTGCCAAATCCTGATTTTTTAACAGCGCTTTTTTAAAAGCCAGCCATCACCAAAAGTTTTTGAGAGCTAGCCAATGGATACCCCACACTTCCCCATTTACATGGATTACAGCGCCACCAACCCTTGCGATGAGCGGGTGGTGGATGCCATGATTCCCTGGTTGCGCGAACACTTCGGCAACCCCGCGTCGCGCAGCCATGCATGGGGCTGGGAGGCCGAAGCCGCCGTGGAAAAAGCCCGCGAACAGGTGGCTGCCTTGATCGGTGCCGATCCGCGTGAAATCGTCTGGACTTCGGGTGCCACCGAATCCAACAACCTGGCACTCAAGGGCGCAGCGCATTTCTACAAAACCAAGGGTAAGCACATCATCACAGTCAAGACCGAGCACAAAGCCGTGCTTGATACCTGCCGCGAACTGGAGCGCCAAGGTTTTGAAGTCACCTACCTGGACGTGCAGGCCGATGGCTTGGTCGATTTGGACGCCTTCAAGGCGGCCATCCGCCCCGACACCATCCTGGCCAGCGTGATGTTCGTGAACAACGAAATCGGCGTGATCCAGGACATCGCCGCCATCGGTGCCATCTGCCGCGAAAAGGGGGTGATCTTCCACTCGGATGCCGCGCAAGCCACGGGTCGCGTCGAATTCGATTTGTCGAAAATGCCCGTCGATCTGATGAGCCTGACCTCGCACAAAACCTACGGCCCTAAAGGCATAGGCGCGCTGTTCGTGCGCCGCAAGCCACGCATCCGCCTGGAAGCGCAAATGCACGGCGGTGGCCACGAGCGCGGCATGCGCTCTGGCACCTTGCCCACGCACCAGATCGTCGGCATGGGCGAGGCTTACCGCATCGCCAAGGAAGAAATGGCAGTGGAAAACGTCCGTATCCAAGCATTGCACGACCGCATGTTGGCCGGTTTGAAAGATGTGGAACAGGTGTTCATTAACGGCCATGAAACGCAACGCGTGCCGCACAACCTGAACATGAGTTTCAACTACGTCGAAGGCGAGTCGCTGATCATGGGCATCAAGGGCTTGGCGGTTTCCAGCGGTTCGGCGTGCACATCCGCGAGCCTGGAACCCAGTTACGTGTTGCGCGCCCTGGGCCGCAGCGATGAGCTGGCCCACAGCAGCCTGCGCATGACTATTGGCCGCTGGACCACCGAAGCCGACATCGACTACGCGGTCGATACCATCAAGGTCAACGTGGCCAAGCTGCGCGACCTGAGCCCTTTGTGGGAAATGTACCAAGATGGTATCGATATCAGCACCATCCAATGGTCCGCACATTGATTTGAATTGAAGAGGTAAAACACCATGGCTTATTCTGAAAAAGTGGTTGACCACTATGAAAACCCCCGCAACGTCGGCTCGTTTGAAAAAGGCGACGACAGCGTAGGTACCGGCATGGTCGGCGCACCGGCTTGCGGCGACGTGATGAAGTTGCAGATCAAGGTCAACCCCGTCACCGGCGTGATCGAAGATGCACGTTTCAAGACCTACGGTTGCGGCTCGGCTATCGCGTCCAGCTCGCTGGTTACCGAATGGGTCAAGGGCAAAACCCTGGACGAAGCGGCTGCGCTGAAAAACAGCCAGATCGCCGAAGAGTTGGCGTTGCCCCCGGTCAAGATCCACTGCTCCATCCTGGCCGAAGATGCCATCAAGGCTGCGGTCAATGACTACAAGCAAAAACACGCTGCGGCGGCTGCCCAGGTCCACTGAACATGGCTGTCACGCTGACTGAGGCCGCTGCCCGGCACGTCACCCGCTACTTGGCCAAACGTGGCAAGGGTGTGGGCGTTCGCCTGGGCGTCAAAACCACGGGTTGCTCGGGCCTGGCCTACAAGCTGGAGTACGTAGACGAGTTCGCCCCCGAAGACGTGATCTTCGAAGGCCACGGCGTGAAGGTGCTGGTCGATCCGAAAAGCCTGGTCTACATCGACGGTACGCAGCTCGACTTTGTGCGCGAAGGCCTGAACGAAGGCTTTAAGTTCGAAAACCCCAACGAGCGCGATAAATGTGGCTGCGGAGAGAGCTTCCGAATCTAACGGCAGCGCTCCGAACACTAACCGCCCGAGCTGAGCAGCCTGCTAGCCCCGGCGGTTTTTTCTTGGCATGTATGAACCTCCAATCCAACGACTTCGAGCTGTTTGAAATCCCCGTGCAGTTCACGCAGGACCACGCCGCCATGCAGACCCGCTGGCAGGCCTTGCAACGCGAAGCGCACCCGGACCGCTTTGCTGCCCAGGCCGGCGCGGTGCAGCGCGTGGCCATGCAGTGGTCAGTGCGCATCAACGAAGCCTGGGCGCGGCTGAAAGACCCGCTCAAGCGCGCAGCCTACCTGTGCGAGCTCCATGGCGCGCCCATCCAAGCCGAAAACAACACCGCCATGCCCACCGCATTCTTGGTGCAGCAGATGGAGTGGCGCGAGGCTCTGGACGATGCCAGCAGCGCCGCCGCACTGGAGGCTTTGAACACCGAAGTGCTGCAAGCGCGCCGTGATGGCCTAGCCCAATGCGCTCGGCTGCTGGACGTCGTCCATGACTACGCCGCCGCCGCCCAGCAGGTCCGCGCCCTGATGTTCATCGAGCGCTTTGCCCGCGACGTGGACGATGCCATCGACTCCCTGTGACAATTCGCGATTAACTGAAAAATTCCATGGCGCTTCTTCAAATTTCCGAACCCGGCCAGTCGCCCGACCCGCACCAGCGTCGCCATGCCGTCGGCATCGACCTCGGCACCACCCACTCGCTGGTCGCCACCGTGCTTAGCGGCGAAGCCGTCTGTCTGCCCGACGACCAGGGCCGCGTGATTCTGCCCAGCGTGGTGCGCTACCTGGCGGGCGACAAACGCCAGATCGGCCATGACGCCTTGGCCGCCCAGGCCAGCGACCCCGAAAACACCATTGCCTCCGTCAAGCGTTTCATGGGCCGCGGCCTAGCCGACATCGCCCAGCGCGAAAAGCTGCCCTACGTGTTCATTGACAAGCCCGGCATGGTCGGCCTGCAGACCGCGCATGGCGAAAAGTCTCCAGTGGAGGTCAGTGCCGAGATCCTGGCGACCCTGCGTTTCCGGGCCGAAGACAGCTTTCTGGACGACGTGTACGGCGCGGTCATCACCGTGCCTGCCTACTTCGACGATGCCCAGCGCCAGGCCACGAAGGACGCGGCGCAACTCGCCGGTTTGAATGTGCTGCGCCTGATCAACGAGCCCACGGCCGCGGCCATCGCCTACGGGCTGGACAACGGCAGTGAAGGTATTTATGCGGTGTACGACCTGGGCGGCGGAACCTTCGACATCAGCATCCTGCGCCTGAGCCAGGGCGTGTTCGAGGTGATTGCCACCGGCGGCGACGCGGCCCTGGGCGGCGACGACTACGACCGCGCACTGGCCGACTGGGTGTTGGCCCAAACTGGCCAGCAGGCGGTCACTGCATCCGACAAAGTGGCTTTGAATGCCGCAGCCCGCGCCTGCAAGGAAGCCCTGTCTGCTACGAATTTAGTAGCTATTCGTGCAAATCTGTCCAGTGCTAGCATTGGATTTGACGTTAAAAAATCCGACTTTGAAGCAGCTACCGCTCACCTCACCGCCCGGACCATGGCCGCCGTGCGGAAGGCGCTGCGCGATGCTAAGTTGACCGTGGACGAAGTGCAGGGCACGGTGATGGTCGGCGGCTCCACCCGCATGCCGCAGATCCAGCGCGCCGTGGCCGACTTCTTTAGCCGTGCGCCGCTCACCAACCTGAACCCGGACGAAGTCGTCGCTCTGGGGGCTGCCATCCAGGCCAACCAGTTGGCGGGCAACAGCGGGGCAGGGGACTTGCTGCTGCTGGACGTAATTCCGCTGTCGCTGGGCATTGAGACCATGGGCGGCTTGGTCGAGCGCATCGTGCCGCGCAACCAGACCATTCCCACCGCGATGGCGCAGGATTTCACCACCTACCAGGACGGCCAGACGGCCCTGGCCTTGCACGTGGTGCAGGGCGAGCGCGATCTGGTGGCCGACTGCCGCAGCCTGGCCCGCTTCGAGCTGCGCGGCATTCCGCCTATGGCCGCAGGCGCAGCGCGCATCCGCGTCACATTCACGGTGGATGCCGACGGCCTGCTCAGCGTGGCCGCGAAAGAGCAGGGCAGCGGCGTGGAAGCACACATCACCGTCAAGCCCAGCTACGGCCTGAGCGACGAGCAGATCGCCCAGATGCTGCAAGACAGCTTCCATACTGCCGCCCAAGACATGCAGGCTCGTGCCCTAGTCGAGGCCCGCGTGGATGCCGACCGCATGCTGCTGGCCACCCAAAGCGCGCTGGCGGCCGACGGCGATTTGCTGTCGGATGCCGAGCGGGCCTTAGTGGAGGCGCTGCGAGCCGAACTGGTCCAAGCCAAGCTGCTCACCGATGCCAAGCTGGTCGAAGCCGCCACCAAAAAACTGGCCGACGGCACCGAAGCCTTCGCCGCTGCCCGCATGAACCGGGGTATCCAGCACGCCCTGTCCGGCAAGAACATCGAGACCCTCTGACATGCCCATCATCAAAATCCTGCCCCACCCCGAATACTGCCCGCAAGGTGCCGAGATCAGCGCGCCCGCGGGCACCTCGATCTGCGAAGCCATGCTGGACAACCACATCAACATCGAGCACGCCTGCGACATGAGTTGTGCCTGCACTACCTGCCACGTTATTGTGCGCGAGGGCTTCCAGTCACTGGGCGAGCTCGACGAAAATGAAGAAGACCTGTTGGACCGCGCCTGGGGCCTGGAGCCGCAGTCGCGTTTGGGCTGCCAGGCGTTCCTGAGCCAGCAAAACGTGACCGTGGAAATCCCCAAATACACAGTGAACCACGCCAAAGAACTTCATTGATAAAAACGGCCGCTAGCGCAGGTACTGCCTGCACTAGCAGCTATTAAAAAGATAGTTATGCGCCAAATCATTCTGGATACCGAAACCACCGGCCTGTCGGCGGCGGGCGGCGACCGCGTGCTGGAAATTGGCTGCGTCGAGCTGCTCAACCGCAAGCTCACCGGCCACCATTTCCACCACTACATCAACCCCGAGCGCGACAGCCACGAAGACGCGCTGCGGGTGCACGGCATCACCACCGAATTCTTGCGCGACAAGCCCAAGTTCGCCGAGATCGTGGACGCGTTTTTGGCCTACTGCCAGGATGCCGAGCTGGTCATCCACAACGCGGCGTTCGACGTTGGCTTTCTTAACAAAGAGCTGGAGCGCTTGGGCAAGCCGCCGCTGAAGCATTTTGTCAGCGGCGTGATCGACACCTTGGCCATGGCCAAGGAGCTCTACCCGGGCAAGCGCAATTCGCTCGATGCCCTGTGCGACCGGCTGGAAGTGGACCGTTCGGGCCGCGACGTGCACGGCGCTTTGCTGGATGCCGAGCTGCTGTCGCAGGTCTACATCAACCTCACGCGCGGCCAAGATGCGCTGCTGATTGATGTGGGCGATGAAGACACCACCGTCGCCACTGTGCCGCAGATGGACCTGAGCGGCTTTGTGCTGCCCGTGCTGCACATCAGCGAAGAAGAAGCCACTGCCCACCAGGACTTGCTGAAACAACTCGATAAATCGAGCGGCGGCAAGACGGTTTGGCGAATCCTTGAAAAAGATGTTGTATAATTCGAAGCTAACCTGATAGCGATTAACAAGTCGTAATCTAACGAATATCAGGGCGATTAGCTCAGGGGTAGAGCACTGCATTCACACTGCAGGGGTCGCAAGTTCGAAACTTGCATCGCCCACCAAATCAAATCAAAGCACTTAGCGCCAGCAGCTAGGTGCTTTTTTTCGCCTGTATGCGCTGACATGGCCGCAGTAAAGATTGCTTTACAGACGAAAACCACCTCTAGAATTCGGAAAATTCCAGGGACTCTGCCAGGGTCTCGTTCGCTGCGTCTGCCGTAGTATTTCTCTGCCACCCACCCCCATGACCTTATTGAATGTGCTGGTCCTTGCGTTTGTGCAAGGTATCTGCGAACTGCTTCCGGTGTCCAGCTCGGCCCACGTCATCATGGCGGAGAAGTTGATGGGTCTGGACCCCACCTCTCCCGAAATGACGCTCTTGCTGGTGATGCTGCACACGGGCACGATGTTCGCGGTGATCGTGTACTTTTGGCGCACCTGGCGCAGTACCTACTTCGCATCGGCCCGGGCCTTGCGGACCAACGGCCTCCATCTGGTGGTGGCCACCGTGTTGACCGGCATCGTCGGTCTGACGCTATTGCAAATCATCAAACACCTGTATGCCGCGAACAACCCGGCCTTTGAGATCGAACACCTGTTTGGCAATCCGCAGATCATGGCCGCTGGGTTGGCCGTTACCGGGTTGTTAATTTTGTACTCGGCTTTTGGCAACACGCGCAAAGGCGACACCGGTGGCCCACTGACCGTGCGCAGTGCGGGCGTGGTGGGGGCGGTGCAGGGCATTTGCCTGCCGTTTCGTGGTCTGTCGCGTTCGGGTGCCACCATTTCAACCGGCCTCGCTCTGGGAGTGGCGCGGGTGCGGGCAGAAGCGTTCAGCTTTGCACTGGCCGTGGTGCTGACCCCAGCCGTGATCGTGAAGGAAGGCTATCGCTTTTTAAAGATGCCTCTGGCCAGTGGTGCCGGTGCCAGCGTGCTGCACCTGCTGGTGCCCAGCCTGTTGGGTATGGCGATGAGCTTTGTGTCGGGCTTGCTGGCTTTGCGCTGGCTTTCCAGCTGGCTGGCGCATGAGCGTTGGTATCTTTTTGGTATCTATTGCCTGCTTGCGTCCATGGTCGTGTTTTTTGTCGGCTGAAGACGCTGCGCCACCGCCCAAAACCAAGCCCTATGCCTGGTTGCAGTGGGTTAGGTACTACCTGCACCTGTTCGGATTGCGCGACAAGGGCCTGTTCTTGCTGGGCGGCTTGGTCTTGGTTGGCTGGGTCAATGCTGGTATTTACAAGGTGCAGCCAGACGAGCAGGGCGTGGTGCTGCGTTTCGGTAAATATACCGAGACCACCGGCCCAGGTTTGCATTACCACTGGCCTTACCCTGTAGAGATAATTTTGCTGCCCAAGGTCACGCAAGTGAACCAGCTGCAGCTGGGCGATAGCACTGCGGCCAAGGAGGGCGAGGATTCCCATGTGCGCCAGATGCTGACCGGGGACGAAAATATCGTGGAAGCCGAGTGCGCGGTGTTCTGGCGCATCAAGGATGCCGGGCAGTTTTTGTTCCGCGTCAACAACCCCGAGGCAGCGGTGAAGATCGTGGCCGAGAGCGCGCTGCGCGAGATCATTGGCCGCACACCCATCCAGGCGGCCATGTCTGACAAGCGCCAGCAAATCGGCGACCAGACGCGCGAACTGCTGCAAAACCTGCTGGACAAGCAAAACTCGGGCATTTTGATCACCCAGGTGCAGTTGCAGCGGGTAGACCCACCTGCCGCAGTAATTGACGAATTCAACGACGTGCAGCGCGCCCGTGCCGACCAAGAGCGGGCCCGCAACGAGGCCGATGCGTATTCCAACGACATAATTCCGCACGCGCGCGGTGAGGCATCGCATATCCAGCAAGAAGCCGAGGCCTACAAAAGCCAGGTGGTGAACCTGGCCCACGGCGAGGCGCAAAGCTTTTTATCGGTGTACCAAAGCTATGCCAAGGCCAAAGATGTGACGGCGTGGCGCCTGTATCTGGAGAGTGTGGACGAGGTGCTGAAGAAGGCCAGCAAGGTCATCATCGACACCTCGGGCAAAGGCGTGTCAGGCGTGGTGCCCTATATGCCCTTGGCCGAGAAAGACAAGCTCCGAGCGGCGGAGGTGGCCAAGTGAGTGCCCGGTTGTCCCGAACCCGTACGGTACTGGTGCTGGCTACTTTGCTTTTGCTGTGGCTGGTCTCGGCCTCTACTTATTCGATCAGCGAGACGCAGCAGGCCTTGATGGTGCGGGTGGGCAAGCCGATTGCTGTGGTGTCCACCCCAGGCCTGGGTTTCAAGCTGCCGCTGATGGATTCGGTGGTGACCTACGATAAGCGTCTGCTGACGCTGGAGCCACCGGCCGAGCAGGTGATTTTGGGTGACCAAAAGCGGCTGGAGGTGCAAACCTACACCCGCTACCGCATCGACGACCCGCTGCGCTTCTACCAGTCGCTGCGCACGCTGGAACAGGCGAATCCGCAGTTGACGCAACTGGTGAGTTCATCCTTGCGCAAGGAATTGGGGCAGGTGATGTTGCGCTCGTTGTTGTCCGAAGAGCGCACCCGCATCGTGGAACATATCCAGAAAGAGGTGCAGGAAAAAGCCCTCTCCTTGGGGATTGAAGTGTCGGAAGTGCGCTTTCACCGTGCCGACCTGCCGCTGGAGACCAGCCAGGCGATCTACAACCGCATGAAGTCCGAGCGCCAGCGCGAAGCCAAAGAACTGCGCGCCCAGGGGTTTGAATGGGCGCAGGAAATCCAGGCCAAGGCCGACCGGGAGCGCACGGTGATTTTGTCTGAGGCGCAGCAGCAGTCCAAAATTATCCGTGGCGAGGCCGATGCGCAAGCCAGCGACATATTGGCCAGTGCGTTCCAGAAAGACCCTCCGTTTTACCGGCTGTACCGGTCCTTGCAGACTTACCGTCAGGCCCTGGCCGACGCGGGTCCGACCATCGTGCTGTCGCCAGATACCGAGTTCCTTCGCAACCTGAAATTCGGCCCTGGCCTGCCGACTACAGCTGGAAAGTAGAGGCGTATTGCACTAGCCATGAACCCGGAGAGTTTTTTTCACTACGCCGATCTGGCGCTGAAGAGCGCCTTCGTCGATCTGTTGCTGAGTGGCGACAACGCGGTGGTGATTGCCATGGCGTGTCAGTTTTTACCCGCTCCCCAGCGGCGACAGGCCTTGCTGTTTGGCACGGTGTGCGCCATTGTTTTGCGTCTGCTGCTGGGCACCATGGCTGGGTTGTTATTGGTTGTGCCCTATGTGAAGCTGGTCGGGGGTATGGCGCTGGTCGGTATTGCGATCAAACTTTTGGTAGTGGACGAAGCTGTCGAGGAGTCTTTGGACCCACGCCTGAAGGCTGCAGGATTCTGGCCGGTCATCGGTGTCATCCTGCTCGCCGATCTGGTAATGGGCATCGACAACGTAGTCGGGCTGGTGGCCGTATCGCAGGGCAGTATGGGGGTGTTGGCGATAGGGTTGATGCTGAGCGTGCCCCTGCTGATGTACGGCAGCATGTTTGTCATGGCCCTGCTTGGCCGTTATCCGCAGTGGGTGCTGGCCGGTGGAGTGGTGATGGGCTGGTTTGCCGGGGATATCGCCGTGGGCGACCCCGCAGTGTCTGGGTGGGTCTTGGCGCAGGCACCATTGCTGGCGGATGTGGTGCCGTTATTGACGGCCGCTTTTGTTTTTGCCGAAAGCCGCATTATTTCAGGGCGAAAGCAAGCGCTGGCTGTGTTACGTCCTCAGAAGGCGGTCGTGATCCCGGTACCGCGTGTTGCAAAGGTGGCCCAAATCACCATCTCAAGCCCGCCAGCGGGATTGCCCAAAAACAGACTGCACTGGACCCGGCGTAGCCTACAAATGGTCGGAGGCGTTCTGGCGGGTGCCGCCTTATTGGGCTTGGCATACGCTGAATTACCGCTGTACACCGGATCGGATGAACTGCGTCGCTATGACTGCAACACGCCTGAGGGAGCGGTGGTGTACTACCGCCAAGGCAGCGGCATGCTGATCATGGGTTCCCGGTTGAACAGCGCAACAGGCATCGTTTCCAATAACCAAGTTGACTGGGGTGATAGCCGTGCATCGCGTACTGCGTTGGGTTTCGTGCCGCCCACGGCATTGAGCGACATAAGTCCGATCGCGATGACGCTCAACGGCGGGGCATTTTCTGCCACGCGTTGCGTTGCGCATTGAACTTATAGCGCTCCGATGTGGATGACGATCATGGACAGGTTGTCGCCAGTACCGCGTGCCCGGGTGCGGGCTGTTTCCATCAGCAACACGGTCGCTTCCTTCGGCGGCATGCTGCACAGCACTTCGCCGAGCTCACTCTCGGAAAAGTAATGCCACACGCCGTCGCTACAGGCCATGATGACATCGCCGGGGCGCACCTGCGACAGGGTATGGATGTCTACCGGCGGGTCGGCCTCGGTACCCACGCAGCCCAGCAAGATGTTGGAGTCGGGGTGACTGTTGGCTTCTTCGGGTGTGATCTCGCCGCGCTCCACCAGCGTTTGTACATAGGAATGGTCCAGCGTGCGCCTTACCAATTGGGTTTGGTGGTAGTGGTATATCCGCGAGTCACCGGTGTGGGCCCAGAAGCATTGACCTGAGGGCTGGATGACGAACAGCGCCGCCGTGCTGTGGGGTTCTTCTTCGGCCGAGATGGCGGTGAGCTTGATGACCAGGTGGGCTTCTTCGATGATGTGTTTGAGCATGCTGGGCGCATCGTCGGTGTAGGGGTCAAAGCGTTCAAACAGTTGCTTGGCCGTCATCATCACTTGGTCAGAGGCCTTGCGCCCGCCGCTGCGTCCGCCCATACCGTCGGCCACCACGCCCAGAATGCAGCCGTTGACGCGCGCATGGCTGATCAGTGCCAGTTGGTCCTGCTGGTAGTCGCGGTCTCCCTTGTGCAGGCAGGTTGAAGCCGTAATCTTGAAACCTGGGGTCATGGTGCAATGCTTCGCTGGTGGTTGGCGCAAAAGTCGCGGCTCATAATGGCAAACCCCAGTTTATCCCCTGTGGCTTGCCTCTTTACCTAGACCACTGCCTTGACTGCCAATCTCCATTCCCCTGAACGCCAACTGATCGAGCTACGCATGGAGCACGCCGATTTGGATGCCACGATCGACTACCTGGTCGAGCACAAGCCGCTGGACGAGCTGATGCTGCAGCGCCTGAAAAAGCGCCGTCTGGCCCTGCGCGACAAGATTTCGCGCCTGGAAATGGCCCTAGACCCCAAAGAGCCAGCCTGATGGGTCTGCAAAGCCAGGTGCGCGAGGCGTTTGCGCCGCAGGGCGCGCTGGCTCGAACGGCCGCACACTTCCAACCCCGGCAAGGGCAACTGGACATGGCGTTGGCGATTGGCCGCACCATAGAAGAGGGCGGTGTACTGGTGGTCGAGGCGGGCACCGGGGTGGGCAAAACCTTTGCCTACCTGGTCCCGGCGCTGCTCAGCGGCGAGCGAGTGCTGCTATCTACCGCCACCAAAACCCTGCAAGACCAGCTTTTTGGCCGTGACTTGCCGAGTTTGTTGAAAGCCCTGGGTTTGCCGCTGCGCACTGCTTTGCTGAAAGGGCGGGGCAGTTATTTGTGCCTGCACCGCCTGGGCCAAGCCCGCTCGGACCAGCATGCTTTCGAGCGGCCCGTGTTGCAAACCTTGGCCGATATCGAGCAATGGGCGCAGGCCACCCGCAGCGGGGACCTAGCGGAGCTGTCGGATCTGGATGAGCGTTCGTCCCTAGTGCCGCTGGTCACCTCCACCCGCGAAAATTGTCTGGGCGCGCAATGCCCGCAATTTCGTGCTTGCCATGTCAACCTGGCGCGGCGCGAGGCCCTGGCGGCCGACGTGGTGGTGCTGAACCACCATGTGTTTTTTGCCGACTTGGCAGTGCGTGAGTCGGGTATGGCCGAACTGCTGCCTACGGCACGTATCGCCATCTTTGACGAGGCGCACCAGCTCAATGAAACCGGGGTGCAGTTTCTGGGCACCCACCTCAGCACCGGCCAATGGCTGGACTTTGCTCGCGACATGCTGGCGGCGGGTTTGCAGCAGGCACGCGGTCTGGTGGACTGGCAACAGGTGGTGTTGACGCTGGAGTGGGCCGTGCGCGAGCTGCGCCTGGTGGTCGGCAAGCTGCCCGCGGGCAGCAAACTGCGCTGGTCCGGCACGGCACCCGATGGGGTGCCTGAGGCCTTGTGGAGCGATGCCATGGCCGACGTGGTGGCGGCCTTGCGGCAGGCGATGGCGGCGCTGGACACCGTGACCGAGCTGGCCCCCGATTTCGTGCGCCTGCATGCCCGTGCCGTGGGTTTAGCTGAACGCGTGCAACAGTTTGCCGAAGCGTGCGAACCGGCATCGGTGCGCTGGCTGGATGTGGGCCAACAGTTGCGCTTGACCGAGTCGCCGCTGGACATTGCCCACGCGGTGCAAACCCGATTGTTGGCACCCTCCGAGGGCGCGATGGCCAAGTCGTGGGTATTCACCTCTGCAACTTTGGGTGACGATGCGCGCCTAGCCTGGTTTACCGAGCGCTGTGGCTTGCAGGATGCCACGTGTCTAAGAGTCGAGAGCCCGTTTGACTACGCCACACAAGCCGCGCTGTATGTGCCGCGCCATCTGCCCAAACCTAGCGATCCCTCGCACAGCGCGCAGGTTGCAGCATTAGCCGCTGTAGCTGCTCGGCAACTGGGTGGGCGCACGATGGTGTTGACCACGTCGCTACGCGCCTTGCGGACCATTGGTGCTAGTTTGCAAGTCGCATTTGCAGGTAGCGCAGATATCGAGGTACTGGTGCAAGGCCAATGGCCCAAGCGTCGTTTGATGGAGCGTTTGCGCCAGGGGGGCGCAAACGGCCTGCCAGGTTGCGTGCTGGTGGCATCGGCCTCATTTTGGGAGGGCGTGGATGTCCCTGGCGAAATGCTGCAGCTGGTCATCATCGACAAGTTGCCGTTTCCAGTGCCAAATGACCCGGTGGTCGAGGCACGCATCCAGCGCATTGAAGCGGAAGGCGGTAGCCCGTTTATGGATTATTTTGTACCTGAGGCCGCTGTGGCATTAAAACAGGGTGCGGGGCGCCTGATACGGCATGAGTCTGACCGGGGTGTGCTGGTAGTGTGCGACACCCGGCTGGTGGGTATGGGCTATGGCAAACGCATTCGGGCAGCGCTGCCGCCCATGCGGACATTGAAAACCGAAGCCGAATTTCAGGAAGCGCTGGAAGCGCTTTGCTCGACTACCATACCTTCCACCAAGGCGAATCCTTAGCCTTGAAGCCACTGGCGGTGTACTGGCTGTTGGGGTAGTTCATGGCTAGTACCCGCTGGGTGTCGTCACGCAGTTGCGCCATCCCTAAGGCATCGTAAGACTTCACCATGATGTACAAAGCCTCTTCGACTGCGGGCACATTGCTGTAGTCGGCTAGTGTGGCCTGGGCGCGGTTGATGGCAGCCACATAGGCGCCACGGCTGTAGTAGTAGCGCGCTACGTGCACCTCGTACTGGCCCAAAGAGTTCACGATGTAGACCATGCGCTGGCGCGCATCCGGCGTGTAGCGCGAGTCTGGGAAGCGTGTGCTCAACTCTTTGAAGGACTCAAACGACTCCTTGGCAGCTTTTTGGTCGCGTTCAGACAGGTCTTGTCGGCTCAGGAACGAAAACAAACCCAAGTCCTCGTTGAAGTTGATGATGCCTTTGAGGTACAGCGCGTAATCCAGCGCAGAACTGGCTGGATGGAGCTTGATAAAGCGGTCGAGTGTTGCCAGCGCCTGGGCTTTGTCGCCGGTTTTGTAATAGGCGTAGGCTTTTTCCAGCTGCGCTTGTTGGGCCAGTGGCGTACCTGCAGCACGGCCTTCGAGCTTCTCAAACAGGCTTACGGCCTTGTCGTAAGCCCCGGAATTCATCTCGTCCTTGGCCTCCGAATAAATTTTATTAGGGCTCCAGCCAACGGTTTTGTCTGCTTCCACCGTAGCGCAGGCGGATAAGACTGCCACAAGACCAACTGTCAAGAGGCTAGGGAACACCGATAATCTAGAACGAAACATCTCAGGCTACTTTCTTGAAACTAAGCGATTTGATTATATCGACCGACCCTGCAGGCGAAGAGCTTGCCGAAAACGCTCCAGACATCGCGGAATCCGGCCTCGATTCTGTTTTGGAGAGCGAGTTGCGCCCCCTCACCATCACCGAGGCCCAGCACGGCGGGCGGTTGGACCGGGCGCTGGTCGACCTGGTGCCCGAGTTCTCGCGCAGCTATTTGCAGCAACTGATCGAGTCGGGTGCCGTCACCTTGCAAGGGCGGCCGGCCACCAAGCCGTCGGCCAAGGTGCGGGCCGGCGAGGTCGGCACGATCGAGTTACGTCCCACCTTGCAAAGTCAGGCTTTCAAGCCAGAAGCGATGGCGCTCGACGTGGTGTTTGAAGACGAGCACCTGCGGGTCATTCACAAGCCCGCCGGGCTGGTGGTGCACCCTGCGCCGGGCAACTGGAGCGGCACCTTGCTTAACGGGCTGCTGGCGCGGGATGTGCAGGCCCAGATGCTGCCTCGGGCGGGTATCGTCCACCGTCTGGACAAAGACACCAGCGGCTTGATGGTGGTGGCGCGCACCCGTGCCTCTATGGATGCCCTCGTGGCCCTGATTGCAGCGCGTGAGGTTAGTCGCCAATACCTGGCCTTGGCGCACAAGCCCTGGGCTGGTTCCGCCCACCGCACCGTCGAGCTTCCGATTGGCCGTGACCCACGCAACCGTTTGCGCATGGCGGTCGTGGATCTGGCAGTGCAGGGCGGTAAAACTGCCCGGACCGATATTGCTTTACTGCATAACTTCGACCAGGGTTGCTTTGTGCGTTGCACGCTGCACACCGGTCGCACCCACCAGATACGGGTGCACATGGCTTCTGCCGGGCATCCCTTGGTGGGTGATGGCGTATATGGTGGAACTAATGCGGCGGGCCTGGTACGGCAAGCTTTGCATGCGACGCAGTTGGCATTCGTGCATCCCATCACCGGAGAGGCACTAAAGTTCCACGCACCGTTACCCGAAGATATGCGCAGTGCGTTGGCCGCATGGGGTCTCAGTTACAATGGCTAAAAGCGTTTTGAAGCTCAGGCAGTAGTTCTGACGCTCGCCGGTTTTTGCGACACCCTTTGCACAGAGCAGAGGGCTGGCTGCAATTTGAAACCCACGCTGTCGATTTTGTGCCGTCCTAGGCACGTTTTCCCGGAATATTGATACACCATGAACACGGCAGAGGCCAAGCGCGTCCTCGAAGCTGCGCTAATTTGCGCGCAGCAGCCCTTGTCTGTACGCGATATGCGCGTGCTGTTTGAAGATGCGCTAGGTGCCGATACCGTGAAGGCGCTGTTGCTGGACCTGCAAAACGACTGGACCCAGCGCAGTGTCGAGTTGGTGCAGGTGGCTAGTGGCTGGCGATTCCAGAGCCGGCCTGAAATGCGCGAGTACCTGGACCGCCTGTATCCTGAAAAACCCCCGCGCTACAGTCGTGCCACGCTGGAGACTTTGGCCATCATTGCCTACCGTCAACCCGCCACACGGGGTGACATGGAGGAAATTCGCGGTGTCACCATCAGCGCCATGATCATCAAGCAGTTGGAAGATCGAGGCTGGATCGAAGTGATTGGCCACCGCGAAACTGTGGGCCGCCCAGCCTTGTTTGCCACGACCCGGCAATTTCTGGATGACTTAGGCCTGTCGTCGCTGGACCAACTGCCGGTGGCCGATGACCCTGTGCAGCGCGCCGAGTTATTGGCATCACTGACCCGTAACGATGAGCCCACCCTGGTGGAGCTTGCTCCGATTTCCCCAATTTCCCCTGAGGGCCCTGCCGAGACGGTGGATGCCCCGATAACCGAGATACCCCATGAACATCCCTGAAGAATCTACGCCGCTGCCCATCCCCCTCTTGACGGCCGAGGAGGGCAACCGCTTTCTGGATGTGGTGTCTGGCCAGTTCGATGCCGACGAAGAGGTGCCGGACCTAACACCTGCCAAGCGGGTTCTGCTGCCCCAGGCCGAAAGCCCCAAGCTGCACAAGGTACTGGCCCAGGCCGGTATGGGTTCGCGCCTGGAGATGGAGCAGCTTATCCTGGAGGGCCGTATTTCGGTTAACAACGAGCCCGCCCATATCGGCCAGCGGGTGCAGTTCGGCGACTCGGTCAAGGTCAACGGCAAGCCGGTGCGGTTTCGCATCGAGCCGCCACCAGCCCGCGTGATTGCGTACCACAAGCCCGTCGGCGAAGTGGTGACCAATGACGACCCGCAAAACCGGCCCACCGTGTTCCGCCGTCTGCCCAAGCTGCACCAGGGCAAGTGGCAGTCGGTGGGGCGGTTGGATTTGAATACCGAAGGCCTACTGCTGTTTACCAGCTCGGGCGAACTGGCCAACCAGTTGATGCACCCGCGTTTTGGCCTGGAGCGGGAATACGCGGTGCGCGTGCTGGGCGCTTTGAACAAGGAAGAAAAACAACGCCTGCTCGACGGTGTCAAGCTGGACGACGGCATGGCCTCGTTCGGCAGCATCGAAGAAGGGGGTGGCGAGGGTTCCAATTGCTGGTACCGCGTCACCATCTCCGAAGGTCGCAACCGCGAAGTCCGCCGCATGCTGGAAGCCGTGGGCCACGCCGTGAGCCGACTCATCCGTATCCGCTATGGTGCCATGCTGTTGCCACGCGGCCTCAAGCGCGGTGGCTGGATGGAACTGGACGAGCGCGACATCCAGGCCCTTGTCCGGGCGGCCAACAAGGCCCCGGCAGGCGAATTCGACGAAGTGCCCCGCCAGGCCCGCGCGCCCAGCCACCGTCCGCCCAATCCCCTGGATAAACGTGAAGCGCCAAACCGTACGCGTGGTGGCCGCAACACCGGTGGCCGGGGCCCGCGTCCCTCGGGTGCCAATGCCCCTGCGGCACCCAACCCGCTGATGACCAACCAGATGGGCGGCAAGGGGCGTGGCCCGGTGCGCAAAGACCCGAGCGGCCAGCCCGACCCGATGAAGACCTCGTTGGGCTACATCGGTGCCGACAGCCTGGTACGCCAACGCAAGGAACCCAACCAGGGCGGACCACGGCGTGGCGGCAGTGGTAATGGCGGTAGCGGAGGTAATGGTGGCCGCAGCGGTGGCCGTAGCCGCTAATTGTCTCGCCAAGCATCGCAATCGCCTACACCACGGCGGCCTATTCGTAAAGAGGACATGCTGCCGGGTTAAACTCGCAGGCTTTGCTTAGTTGGCAAAATTTCAATAAAACCCAATTTCTGAATTTAGGAAAAATTATGGCTATCGAACGCACACTCTCCATCATCAAGCCCGACGCCGTTGCCAAGAACGTCATCGGCCAGATTTACGCCCGTTTTGAAGCTGCAGGCTTGAAGGTCATTGCTGCACGTATGGCTCACCTATCGCGCCTTGAGGCTGAAGCGTTCTACGCTGTGCACGCTGCCCGTCCTTTCTTCAAGGACCTGGTCGAGTTCATGATCTCCGGCCCCGTGATGATCCAGGCTCTGGAAGGCGAAAACGCCATTCTGAAGAACCGTGACCTGATGGGCGCTACCGACCCCAAGAAGGCCGACGCTGGCACTATCCGCGCCGACTTCGCTGACAGCATCGATGCCAACGCCGTGCACGGCTCTGACGCTGCTGAAACCGCCAAGGAAGAAATCGCTTTCTTCTTCGCCGGCCTGAATGTTTTTGCCGCTAAGTAATTAGCGCTTTATGCAATGACGGCCAACCTGCTCGACTTTGACCTCGACGGCTTGGCCGCGTTTTGCGAACGGCTCGGTGAAAAGCGCTTCCGCGCCACCCAGCTGTTCCGCTGGATCCACCAACGTGGGGCCACTGATTTCGAGCAGATGAGCGATCTGGCCAAGTCCTTGCGCAACAAGCTGGCCACCAGCGCGCATGTGCAGGGCCTGCCGCTCATCAGCCAACACGCATCCACCGATGGCACGATCAAGTGGCTGTTCGATGTGGGTGACGGCAATGCCGTTGAAGCCGTATTTATTCCCGAAAGTGACCGGGGCACCCTGTGTGTATCGTCCCAGGCGGGCTGTGCCGTAGGCTGCCGCTTTTGCTCTACCGGACACCAAGGCTTCAGCCGCAACCTCACCACCGGTGAAATCGTTGCGCAGCTCTGGTTTGCCGAGCATTTCCTGCGCAAGCACCTCAACACCTCTGAACGCGTCATCTCCAATGTGGTGATGATGGGCATGGGCGAGCCCTTGCAAAATTACAACGCCCTGGTGCCGGCCCTGAAGGTCATGCTGGACGACCATGGCTATGGCCTGTCGCGCCGCCGGGTCACGGTGTCCACCTCGGGCGTGGTGCCGATGATCGACCGGCTGGGTCTGGATTGCCCGGTCGCCCTGGCTGTGTCGCTGCACGCACCCAATGATGCGCTGCGCGACAACCTGGTGCCGCTTAACAAAAAGTACCCGCTGGCCGAGCTGCTGGAGTCTTGCAACCGCTACCTGGCGCACGCGCCGCGCGACTTCATCACTTTTGAGTACTGCATGCTGGACGGCGTGAACGACCAGCCCGAGCACGCCCAGCAGCTGATTGCCCTGGTGCAACAGTACCGTCAGCCCGGCGTGTGGTGCAAGTTCAACCTGATTCCCTTCAACCCCTTTCCGGCATCCGGTCTGCTGCGCTCGCCCATGGCCCGGGTCACGGCGTTTGCCAAGATGCTCAGCGATGCAGGCATCATCACCACGGTGCGCAAGACCCGGGGTGACGATATCGATGCCGCCTGTGGACAGCTCGCAGGCGATGTAAAAGACCGCACCCAGGTAGTCAAGCGCATGGCGCAGCAACGGGTGGTGATGATGGCCCAGGTTCCGGCCGTGGCAGACGCATCCAACCATCACGTTAAGGGGGCTTGAGGCATGCAAAAAATCCTGTGCACTGCGGTGCTGGTTCGGTTGTTGGCGGGTCTTTCTCTGCTGGTCGGCCTCCAGGCCTGTACCACCACCACGACGACTACCAGCACCTCCAATAGCAGCACGGTGACCACGCCCTCACCCCGAGCCGCCCCCGTGCCGGTGGCGCAGGGCGAATTGCTCACCGATTCAGACGAGCCTGAGGCCCGCAAGCGTGCCCGCACCCGCATGCAGCTCGCCGTGGCCTATTTCGAGCAAGGGCAGACCACGGTGGCCCTGGACGAGCTGAAGCAGGCATTGGTGATCGACCCGTCCTTCTCTGATGCCTACAACCTGCGCGGCCTGATCTACATGCGGCTGAATGACTTACGTCTAGCCGAAGATAGCTTTCGCCGCGCCCTGGCCACCAATCCCCGCGAACCCAATACCTTGCACAACTACGGCTGGTTGATGTGCCAGCAAGGCCGGTACCCAGAGTCGATCCAGATGTTCGAGCAAGCGCTGGCCAACCCCACTTACGGTGCGCGGTCCAAGACCTGGATGGCCGAGGGCCTGTGCCAGCAGCGCGCCGGCCTGCTACCCGAGGCCGAGCGCAACTTGGCCCGCGCTTACGAGTTGGACGCGGGCAACCCCATCATTGCCTACAACCTGTCGACCCTGCTGTTTCAGCGTGGCGAGTGGTTGCGGGCGCAGTTCTACATCCGCCGTTTGAATAATTCCGAGCTGGCCAACGCCGAGTCCCTGTGGCTCGGCATCAAGGTCGAGCGCCGCATGGAAAACCGCGAAGCCATGCTGCAGCTGGTGGATCAATTGAAAAAACGTTTTGGCCAATCGCGTGAGTTGGCCGCTTATGACAGAGGGGCATTTGATGAGTGAGCCAGTGGGGCAAGATGGAATTGCGTTGAACCCGGTGCCGGATACCGCTGCTTCCGCTGTAGAGGCTGGCAATTTGCTGCGCAAGGCGCGCGAAGCCACCGGCCTGCACGTTGCCGCCTTGGCCGTGTCGTTGAAGGTGCCGGTGAACAAGCTGGAAGCGCTGGAAGCAGGGCGCATCGACCTGCTGCCCGACCTGACTTTTGCGCGGGCGCTGGCCGCCAGCATTTGCCGCACCCTCAAAATCGACCCCGCTCCGGTGCTGGCGCACTTTCCGGCCACCGGCGTGTCCCGTTTGGGTGCCGAGGCTCCGTCCATCAACACGCCGTACCGCCCCACGGAATCGGGCCCGCGTATATCGCTTCGCGGGCAAATGCTGAACCCATCGGTATTGGTGGTAGCCGCCTTGCTCGTCGCCGCGGTGGCGGTGGTGCTGTGGCCCAAATCCTCCGATGCCCCCAAAGACGTAGCGACCGTGTTGGCTCCCGGTGCCGAGGCGACGGAAACCCCAGTGGTCCCCGTGCCGATGGCCGACGCATCGGAACCCGTGCCCGTCAGTTTGCCGGTGGAGCCGGTGATTGCGCCTGCGGCAGTGGTTGCTGCGTCTGCAACCCAGGCCGTGGTGCTGACCGCCCAGGCCGAGTCCTGGGTCAAGGTGACCGATGCCAAAGGCGTGGTCGGCGTGGGCCGCACCCTCAAGGCCGGTGACACCGTGGAAGTGACCGGCCCCTTCCCCATGGCCGTGGTGGTGGGCCGTGTGGATGCCGTGCAGTTGCAGGTGCGCGGCCAGCCTTATGACATGGCGGCTTTCCCCAAAGACCGTGTCGCCCGTTTCGAGGTGAAGTGATGCACTCAGATCTGGACTTTTCTACCCCGATCGACGCTGCTGCACCCCGCGTGCGCAACACCTATCAGGCCCATGTGCGCTGGGGCGACCGAGATGTGACCGTGGGTGGCGATGCGCCGGTGCGGGTGCAGTCCATGACCAATACCGATACGGTGGATGCCATCGGCACTGCCATCCAGGTCAAAGAGCTGGCGCTGGCGGGCTCGGAGATGGTGCGCATCACCGTCAACACCCCCGAAGCCGCCCAGGCTGTGCCCTATATCCGTGAACAGCTCGACCGCATGGGCATCGACGTGCCCCTGGTCGGCGACTTCCACTACAACGGCCACCGCCTGCTGACCGACTTCCCGGCCTGCGCCGAAGCCTTGTCCAAATACCGCATCAACCCCGGTAACGTGGGCAAGGGCGACAAGCGCGACCGCCAGTTCGGCCAGATGATCGAAGCCGCCGTGCGCTGGAAAAAAGCCGTGCGCATTGGCGTGAACTGGGGCAGCCTGGACCAGCAACTGCTGGCCAATCTGATGGACGAAAACAGCCGCCGTGCGGTGCCCTGGGATGCCAAGCCGGTGATGTACCAGGCGCTGATCACCTCGGCCATCGAATCCGCCCGGCTGGCCGAATCCATGGGCCTGCCGCCCGAGCAAATCATTTTGTCGTGCAAGGTCAGCGGTGTGCAGGACCTGATTTCGGTCTACCGCGCCCTGGCCCAACGCTGCCGCTACGCCCTGCACCTGGGTCTGACCGAAGCAGGCATGGGCACCAAGGGCACGGTGGCCTCCAGCGCCGCGCTGGCGGTGCTGCTGCAAGAAGGCATTGGCGACACCATCCGAGTCTCGCTCACGCCCCAGCCCGGCGAGGCCCGCACGCAAGAGGTGGTGGTAGCTTCTGAAATTCTGCAGTCGCTGGGCCTGCGCAGCTTTGTGCCTAGTGTCACCGCCTGCCCCGGCTGTGGCCGTACCACCAGCACCACCTTCCAGGAGCTGACCAAGCAGATCGACGACTTTCTGCGCGCGCAGATGCCCGTCTGGCGCGAGCAGTACCCCGGCGTCGAGGCCATGAAGGTCGCGGTGATGGGCTGCATCGTCAACGGCCCCGGCGAGAGCAAGCATGCCGACATCGGTATCAGCCTGCCTGGCACCGGTGAGGCGCCCGCTGCGCCGGTCTATATCGACGGCGAGAAAAGCGTCATTTTGCGGGGCGACAAAATCGCCCAGGAATTCCAGGTGATCGTAGAAAACTACATCGCCAAACGCTTTGGCAGCCCTGCGCTGGCCTAGGTGGAAATTAAGTATTAAATCGGCCTCTGGCGTATATTTCATATGCGCTTATAGCTATAAAAATAATAGTGAATGGGATGTATGGCTGACAAAATCAGTGCCGTTAAAGGCATGAACGACATACTGCCGCCCGACTCTGCACGTTGGGAATGGCTGGAGGACAAGGTCCGCACGCAGATGGCGCGCTCGGCCTACCGCATGGTCCGCACGCCCATCGTCGAACCCACTGCTTTGTTTGTGCGCGGCACCGGCGAAACCACCGACATTGTCGAAAAGGAGATGTACTCCTTCGAAGACCGACTGAACGGGGAGCAGCTCACCCTGCGCCCCGAGAACACCCCCGGCGTGGTGCGCGCTGCCATCCAGCACAACCTTACCTACGACGGTGGCAAGCGCCTGTACTACATGGGTCCGATGTTCCGCCACGAGCGGCCCCAGCGTGGCCGCTACCGCCAGTTTTACCAGCTGGGTGCCGAAGCCCTGGGCTTTGCCGGGCCCGAGGTCGATGCCGAGCTGATGCTGCTGGCCCACGAGCTGCTGGCCGGTCTGGGCCTGCGCAATGTGCGGGTCGAGCTCAACAGCCTGGGCGTACCCGCCGAGCGCCAGGCCCACCGCGCCGCCTTGATCACGTACTTTGAGCAGCACCGCGAGCTGCTGGATGCCGATGCCCAGCGCCGCCTGCTGACCAATCCGCTGCGCATTCTGGACACCAAGAACCCCGCCATGCAAGCCATGGTGCAAGACGCACCGCAGCTGCTTAGCTATCTGGGCGATGCCTCGCGCAAGCACCTGGACACCGTGCAAAGCCTGCTCACCGCCTGCGGCGTGCAGTGGACCATCAACCCGCGCTTGGTGCGTGGCCTGGACTACTACAGCCACACCGTGTTCGAGTTCATCACCGACGAGCTGGGTGCCCAGGGCACGCTGTGCGGAGGAGGGCGCTACGACGGCCTGTTCGAGCTGTTGGGTGGCAAACCGACCCCGGCGGTCGGCTGGGGCATGGGCATCGAGCGCGTGCTGGAACTCATCAAGGAGCAGGGCGCGGAGCTGCCCGCGCTGGTGGCCGATGCCTACGCCGTGGTGCCCGATGCTGCTGCCTTGGCCGTAGCCATGCAAACCATCCAAACCTTGCGCCGTGCCGGTGTGCAGGTGCAGATGCACGCCGGTGCCTCAGAGGGCATGGGCAGCATGAAGTCGCAACTCAAAAAGGCCGACAGCAGCGGGGCCCGGTACGCGTTGATTTTTGGCGCCGACGAACTGGCACAAAACCTGGTGCTGGTGAAATCCCTGCGCGACGGCAGCGGTGTACAAACCACCCAGCGTCTTGGCAGTGAGGCCGACGTGGCCGCTTGGGCCACCACCCTACAATCGTAAATTCGACTACAGAACCCTATGGCAAACCACCTCGACCTTGAAGAACAAGAACAGCTTGACGAACTCAAAGCTTTCTGGAACCGCTTTGGCAACCTCATCACCTGGTCACTCATCGTGGTGCTGGCCGGTTTTGCGGGCTGGAACGGCTATCAATACTGGCAGCGCAGCCAATCCGCCCAGGCCGCCGCCCTGTATGACGAGGTAGACCGCGCCGCCAAGGCCGGGGATACCGCCAAAATTGAGCGCGCCTTCGCCGACATGAAGGACAAGTTCGGCCGCACCACCTTTGCCCAGCAAGCCGGTCTGCTCGCCGCCAAAACCCTGTTTGACAAAGGCAATGTGGATGCCAGCAAAGCAGCCCTGACCTGGGTGGCCGAACAGTCGTCCGAAGACGGCTACCAGCCTGTGGCGCGCCTGCGTCTGGCCAGCGTGCTGCTCGAATCCAAGTCGTATGACGAAGCGATGAAGCAGTTGTCGGGTAGTTTCCCCAAAGAATTCGAGCCCCTGGTGGCCGACCGCAAAGGCGACGTGTTCGCCCTGCAAGGCAACAAAGCCGAGGCGATTGCCCAGTACAAAGCCGCCTACACCGGCCTGGACGCGCTGGACGACTACCGCCGCATCGTCGAAATCAAACTTAACAGCCTGGGGATCGATCCCCGTCCTGCTGCTCCTGTGGTTAGCGCCGCCAGTCCCGTCACTGTAGAAATCAAAAAATAATGAAAAAAGTGCTTCCAGCGCATGTTCTGCGTGCATCAGTAGCTAGTTTTTTGGTAGCGGCTTTGGCTGCATGTTCCAGTACGCCAGACAAGCCTAAACCGGTCGATCTGCCTGCTAACGTGGCCTTGCTAGGCGTGCGCCAGGCCTGGAACGCCAAGTTGGGCGATGTCAGTTTCCCGCTGACGGTAGGTGTCAGCGGCAGCACGGTGGCCGTGGCCAGCAACAACGGCACGGTACTGGCGCTGGATGGCGCGACTGGTCGCGAATTGTGGCGTGCCTCGGTGGGGGCACCCCTGTCAGCAGGCGTAGGCAGCGACGGCAAAGTCACCGCCGTCGTCACCCGCGAGAATGAAGTCGTCGCACTGGAAGCCGGCCGCGTGCTATGGCGCCAGCGCCTGGGCGCACAAACCTATACCGCACCGCTGGTAGCCGGGGGGCGCGTGTTTTTGCTGGCGGCAGACCGTTCGGTGGTCGCTTTTGATGGCCAGACCGGTCGCAAATTATGGAACCAGCAGCGTACGGGCGAGGCCCTGGTGCTGGGCCAGTCCAGCGTCTTGCTGGCGGTCGGCGATAGCCTGGTGGCAGGGATGTCGGGCCGCTTGGTCGGCATGAACCCGGCCAATGGCAGCACCCGCTGGGAAGCCGCTATTGCCGCGCCGCGTGGCACCAACGAAGTCGAGCGCCTAGTGGATTTGGTCGGCAGCGTCAGCCGCGTCGGCAATGTGGTTTGCGCCCGCGCGTTCCAGTCGGCGGTAGGCTGCGTAGATGCACTGACGGGCCGATTGCTGTGGACTAAGCCCGCGTTGGCCTCCGAAGGCGTGGGTGGCAACGACACTGCGGTCTTTGGCACCGAAAACGATGGCAATGTGCTGGCCTGGAGCCGTGCGGACGGCGAGCGTCTGTGGTCGTCGGAGCGTCTGCGCTACCGTACTTTGTCGGCACCGTTGGCCGTGGGCCGCTCGGTGGTGGTGGGCGATGGCACGGGTCTGGTACATTTCCTGTCCCGCGAAGACGGGTCAGCGTTGACCCGTGTGTCCACCGACGGCTCTGCCATCGCGGCCGATCCCGTGCTTGCGGGCAACACGGTTGTTGTGGTGACCCACAACGGCGGTGTTTTTGGCTTCCAGCCTGAATAACTATTTGCGTCAGCCGATCTGCGCCATCCTATGAAACCAGTTTTGGCCTTAGTCGGTCGCCCCAATGTGGGCAAATCCACCCTTTTTAACCGCCTGACCAAGACGCGTGATGCGATCGTGGCGGACTTCGCCGGTTTGACCCGCGACCGCCACTACGGCAATGGCCGCCAGGGCAAGCACGAATACATCGTCATCGATACCGGCGGCTTCGAGCCCGATGCGGACAGCGGCATCTACAAAGAGATGGCCAAGCAGACCCGCCAGGCCGTGGCCGAAGCCGATGTGGTGATTTTTGTGGTCGATGCCCGGGGTGGCCTGTCTGCGCAAGATTACGACATCGCCAAGTACCTGCGCCGCCTGGGCAAGCCCTGCATTTTGACGGCCAACAAGGCCGAGGGCATGACCGAAGGCCACCAGTTGATCGAGTTCTACGAACTGGGTCTGGGCGCGGTGTACCCGATTTCGGCCGCGCACGGGCAAGGTATCCGCGACTTGGTCGATCTGGCGCTGGCCCCCTTGAACCTGGCCGACCCGGACGAAGAGGTCGAAGCCGAAGACATTGGCGTGACCAAACTGGCCGTGGCCGGCCGCCCCAATGTGGGCAAGTCCACCCTGATCAATACTTGGCTGGGCGAAGAGCGCCTGGTTGCGTTCGATATGCCTGGTACCACCCGCGATGCCATCAGCGTGCCCTTCGAGCGCAACGGCCACAAGTTTGAGCTGATCGATACCGCCGGTTTGCGCCGCAAGGGCAAAGTTTTTGAAGCCATTGAGAAATTCTCGGTGGTCAAGACCCTGCAGGCCATTGAGACTTGCCACGTGGTGCTGCTGCTGATTGACGCCACCCAAGGCGTGACCGACCAAGATGCCCACATTGCGGGCTACATCCTGGAAAGCGGCCGCTCGGTGGTGCTGGCGATCAACAAATGGGATGCAATCGATGCCTACCAGCGCCAGTTGGTGATGCGCTCCATCGAGACGCGCTTGGCTTTCTTGAAGTTTGCTTCCATGCACTTTATTTCGGCCATCAAGCGCCAGGGCCTGGGCCCGCTGTGGACCTCGATTCTGCAAGCCCACCAAGCGGCCATGTGCAAGATGTCCACCCCAGTGTTGACGCGTTTGCTGCTGGAGGCCACGGCTTTCCAGAGCCCGCAGCGCGCCGGTATGTTCCGCCCCAAACTGCGCTACGCCCACCAGGGCGGCATGAACCCGCCCATCATCATCATCCACGGCAATTCGCTGGAGCATGTGACCGAGGCGTACAAGCGCTTCCTGGAAGGGCGCTTCCGCAAGGCTTTTAACCTGACGGGCACACCGCTGCGTATCCAGATGAAGTCGGCGGCCAATCCCTATTCCGACAAAGACGACTGATACAGCACAGCCAAGTCTCCGCAATTCAATGGGGGCTTCCCTTATTTTGGGGCGCTTGCGGGTAACCCTGTGGTAAGGTCCATATCTTCTTTAACATCTTCACAACACGGAGAATATCGTGAGCAATAAAGGGCAGCTTCTTCAAGACCCATTTCTCAATACCTTGCGCCGTGAGCATGTACCCGTGTCGATTTACCTCGTCAACGGCATCAAGCTCCAAGGCCAGATTGAGTCTTTTGACCAGTACGTTGTGCTGTTGCGCAATACCGTGACCCAAATGGTCTACAAGCACGCTATCTCTACCATCGTCCCCGGTCGCGCAGTCAATTTCTCGGCTGCAGACGACACGACGGCAGCAGAGCCAGCGGCTTAATCCGCGGTTCATCCTCTTGGTGGCTGGGTGCCTGTTTCGGTGTCCGGCCCACCACAGCCTCTTTTCCTTACCTACATCCCGATTTGAGTTCTGCTGATACTCCTGACATGCCGTTGGCCGTTCTGGTCGGCGTTGATCTAGGCACTCCCCATTTTGACAAAGAGCTCGAAGAGCTAGGCTTGCTGGCGGATACCGCTGGCATGCGCGTCGTGGCCCGCATCACCTGCAAGCGCCAGGCACCCGATGCGGCCCTGTTTGTCGGAAGCGGCAAGGCCGACGAAATCAAACTGTTGGCGCAAATGCACGGCGCGACCGAGATTTTGTTCGACCAAAGCCTCAGCCCCGCCCAGCAGCGCAACCTGGAACGCCATTGCGAATTGCCGGTTAACGACCGGACCATGCTGATCCTGACCATCTTCGCCCAGCGCGCCCGCAGCCACGAAGGCAAATTGCAGGTTGAGCTGGCGCGGCTGCAGTACCTGAGCACCCGGTTGGTGCGCCGCTGGTCGCATCTGGAACGGCAAAGCGGCGGTATCGGCATGCGCGGTGGCCCCGGCGAAAAACAAATCGAGCTGGATCGCCGCATGCTGGGTGAATCCATCAAACGCACCAAAGAGCGGTTGGCCAAAGTGGTGAAGCAGCGCAGCACCCAGCGCCGCCAACGTGCCCGCCGCGAGGCGTTCACCATTTCGCTGGTGGGCTACACCAACGCGGGCAAGTCCACGCTATTCAATGCCTTGGTGAAGGCCCGTACCTACACCGCCGACCAGTTGTTTGCCACGTTGGATACCACCACCCGCCAGCTCTATCTGGGCGAGGCCGGGCGTTCGGTATCGTTGTCGGACACCGTGGGTTTCATCCGCGATCTGCCGCACGGTTTGGTGGATGCCTTCCGCGCCACGCTGCAAGAGGCCGCCGATGCCGATCTGTCGCTGCACGTGGTGGACGCGTCCAACCCGAATTTTCCCGAGCAGATGGCCGAGGTCGCCCTGGTGCTGCGCGAGATTGGTGCAGCCGATGTGCCCCAGTTGCTGGTGTTTAACAAGCTGGATGCACTTGATAAAGCCCGTTGGCCGCTCCAACTGCAAGACATGTTTGAGGTGGACGGTCAGCCGGTCCCTCGGATATTTTTAAGTGCCCAGAGCGGCGAGGGGTTGCCCGCGCTGCGTCTGAAGCTGGCGGAGCTGGCGATCGCCAAAATACCTATCGCGGATGCAGCAACCCAATACCCTGAATGGAATGAGGATGCTGCCCGATTGGGCACAATAGACGAATGACAACCAAGAGACTTGCGCGAATGAATCTCAACTTACGGACTTTTAACCTGGCCGCTTTGCCGGGCCGCATCCGGGGCATGTTCAATCTGAACGATCCCCGCTGGGGCCGTGGCGACGACAAGTCAGAAGCCGACGGTGCACCCAAACCGGATGAACCTGCTAAAAATACGCCCAACAAAGGCCAGGGTCCGAACCAGGGTCCACCCGATCTGGACGAGCTGTGGCGTGATTTCAACCGCAAACTGGGTGGCCTGTTTGGCGGTGCCAAGGGCGGTCAACGTCCGAATAACAGCAACAACGGCGGTGGCAATGGCGGCTCTGGTGGCGGCTTTCAACCCGACTTGAAGAGCGCCGGTATCGGCGTAGGCCTGATCGCTGCCGTGGTGGTGTTGATCTGGCTGGGCACAGGCTTCTTCATCGTGCAAGAAGGCCAGCAGGCGGTGATTACCCAGTTTGGCAAGTACAAATCGACCGTGGGTGCCGGTTTTAACTGGCGCCTGCCGTACCCGATTCAGCGCCACGAACTGGTGTTTGTGACGCAGATCCGCTCCGTCGATGTGGGGCGTGACTCCATCATTAAGGCCACCGGCCTGCGCGAATCGGCCATGCTGACCGAAGATGAAAACATCGTCGAGATCAAATTTGCCGTGCAATACCGCTTGAGCAATGCCCGCGCTTTCTTGTTTGAAAGCAAGGACCCCACCGGTGCGGTCGTGCAAGCGGCCGAAACCGCAGTGCGCGAAGTGGTCGGCAAGATGAAGATGGACTCGGCACTGGCCGATGAGCGCGACCAGATCGGCCCCCGCGTGCGCACCTTGATGCAAACCATTCTGGACCGCTACAACGTCGGTATCGAAGTGGTCGGCATCAATATGCAGCAAAGCGGTGTGCGTCCACCTGAACAGGTGCAAGCTGCGTTTGACGATGTGCTCAAAGCTGGCCAAGAGCGTGAGCGCGCCAAAAATGACGCGCAAGCCTACGCCAATGACGTGGTGCCCCGTGCCGTGGGCTCCGCTTCGCGCCTGAAAGAAGAATCCGAAGCCTACAAGGCCCGCATCGTGGCCCAGGCCGATGGTGACGCACAGCGATTCCGCTCGGTACTGACCGAATACCAAAAAGCTCCGCAGGTCACCCGCGACCGGATGTACCTGGACACCATGCAGCAGGTTTACGGCAACGTGACCAAGGTGCTGGTGGACTCGCGCCAAGGTTCTAACCTGCTGTATTTGCCACTCGACAAAATCATGCAGATGTCGGGCCAGACGGGGGCGACTGCAACGGTCCCTGCTGACGCAACTACCGCCGTACCGGTGGTACCTGCTGCACCTATTTCTTTGTCTAACGATGCCCGTTCGCGCGATATTTCGCGCTCGCGCGACCGCGACGTACGCTAGGAGAATGTTTTGAACAGAATTGGTTTTATTGGATCTTCCTTGCTAGTGGTGCTGGCACTGCTGAGCTCAATGTTGTTTGTGGTGGACCAGCGCCAGTTTGGTGTGGTCTATGCGTTGGGCCAGATCAAGGACGTGATCACCGAGCCGGGCTTGAACTTCAAGCTGCCGCCGCCGTTCCAAAACGTCAGCTACCTCGACAAACGCCTGCTGACGCTGGACAGCACCGATGCCGAGCCCGTGTTGACGGCAGAAAAGCAACGTGTGGTGATCGACTGGTATGTACGCTGGCGCATCACAGCTCCGTCGGACTACATTCGTAACGTGGGTCTGGATGAAAACGCCGGTGCCAACCAGCTCAACCGCGTGGTTCGCAATGCCTTCCAAGAGGAAGTCAACAAGCACACGGTGAAAGACCTGCTGTCGCTCAAGCGCGAAGTTTTAATGGCCGATGTGAAACGTGAAGTGCTGGAAGCCGTGCAGGGTGCCAAACCCTGGGGCGTGGATGTGGTGGACGTGCGCATCACCCGCGTGGACTACGTGGAGGCCATCACCGAATCGGTATACCGCCGCATGGAAGCCGAACGCAAGCGCGTGGCCAACGAGTTGCGCTCCACGGGCGCAGCCGAAGGCGAAAAAATCCGAGCTGATGCCGACAAGCAACGCGAAGTGACGATTGCCAACGCCTACCGCGATGCGCAAAAAATCAAGGGCGAGGGTGATGCCGAGGCTTCCCGCCTGTACGCCGATTCGTTTGGCAAGGATGCGAGTTTTGCGCAGTTCTACCGCAGCCTGGATGCCTACAAATCCAGCTTCAGCAAGAAGAGCGATGTGATGGTGCTCGACCCATCTTCTGACTTCTTCAAAGCCATGCGTGGCAGCGGCAGCACCGGTAATACGGTTGCCGCACCGGCTAAGAAGTAATCTTGGAAGACGCAGGCAATAGCCTTTGGGCTGCGCTGGCTCTGGTGCTGGTGATAGAAGGGCTGTTGCCACTTCTGTCGCCGGGCGGCTGGCGGCGCGTGTTCCAGCAAATGTTAGCCTTGCAAGATGGCCAACTGCGCTTTTTTGGCTTGTGTAGCATCGTCGCCGGCCTATTGCTCCTCTGGCTGGTGAGCTGACGAACATCCTTAGGGTTGCCCATTGCATTTGGCAGCACTAACCCTTTTAAAGAGGGTAATACCGGCGCTCCTGCGGAGCCGGTTCTGCGGTATTTCGGGGCGATGTTGGTCAAAACCTGTCATGGTTTTGAAACCCAGTGTTTCAGCCCGGTAAAATCTCTTTTTTAACAGCCTCCCAAAACTCCATGTCTGCTTGGGTCCTCCCGGATCACATTGCCGATGTTCTGCCTTCCGAGGCTCGGCACATCGAAGAACTGCGTCGCGCCCTGCTCGATGCCGCCCGTGGCTATGGCTATGAACTGGTCATGCCGCCGCTCTTGGAGCACCTGGAATCCTTGCTCACTGGCACCGGCGAAGCGCTGGACCTGCAAACTTTCAAATTGGTAGACCAGCTTTCGGGTCGCATGATGGGCTTGCGGGCCGACACCACACCGCAGGTGGCCCGCATCGATGCCCATTTGTTGAACCGTCGGGGTGTCACGCGCCTGTGCTACTGCGGCCCGGTGGTGCACACCCGGCCCGACCGTCCGCATGCTACTCGCGAGCCGTTGCAACTGGGGGCCGAAATTTACGGCCATGCTGGGCTGGAAGCCGACCTGGAAATCCTGCAGCTGTCGCTGGATTGCCTGCGGGCCGCCAATGTGCAGGGTCTGGCTGTGGATATGGGCGATGCCCGTATAGCGCGGGCGCTGCTGGCCGATCTGGCGCTCTCACCCGAACATTTGGCCCGCGTGCATGCCGCGCTGGCCAACAAGGATGCGACCGAACTCGCCAGCCTGTGCCAGGATTTTCCCAAAGCTTCGCGCGATGGCGTGCTGGCTTTGGTGCAGCTCTATGGCGATGCCAGCATCTTGCAGACCGCTCAGCGCGTGCTGCCTGCCTTGCCGGCCATCCAGGATGCTCTGCGCGACCTGCAATGGTTGTCGGCGCAGCTAGAGGACACACCGGTCACATTTGATTTGGCTGATCTGCGTGGGTATGCCTACTACAGCGGTGCCCGCTTTGCGATTTATGCGCAAGGTGCCAGCGACGCCCTGGTCCGCGGCGGCCGTTATGACGAAGTGGGTGCGGTATTTGGCCGCAACCGCCCGGCAGTGGGTTTTAGTCTGGACCTGAAGCAGGTCGTGGGCGCGGTGGGCGCACGCCCGCTGCGTGCGGCGATCCGTGCACCCTGGGGCCATGCGGCAGATTTGCGTGGTGCCATTGCCGCGCTGCGGGCGCAGGGCGAAACCGTGGTCTGCATACTGCCTGGCCACGAAAGTGAAGTTGATGAATTCCATTGCGACCGCATGCTGATCCCAGCTGCGGGCCAGTGGATCGTGCAAGCTATTTAAGAAAATTTCTGAGATGAACACCCAAAACAATTTAGCCGCAGTGACCAAAGGTCGCAATGTCGTCGTCGTTGGCACGCAGTGGGGCGATGAAGGCAAAGGCAAGCTGGTCGATTGGCTCACCGAGAGCGCCCAGGGCGTGGTGCGCTTCCAGGGCGGCCACAATGCCGGCCACACGCTGGTCATCAACGGCGTGAAAACGGCTTTGCACCTGATCCCCAGCGGCATCATGCGTGCGGGTGTGAAGTGCTACATCGGCAACGGCGTGGTGCTGTCGGCGGCCAAGCTGTTCGAAGAAATCGAAGGCCTGGAAAAAGCCGGTGTGGAAGTGCGCTCGCGCCTGCGCATCAGCGAAGCCTGCCCGTTGATTTTGCCGTTCCACGCGGCCATCGACATAGCCCGGGAATGCCTGCGCGAAAAGGGTGGCACCGAGAAGATCGGCACCACTGGCCGCGGCATTGGCCCGGCTTATGAGGACAAAATCGCCCGCCGCGCACTGCGCGTGCAAGATTTGAAATACCCCGAGCGCTTTGCCAACAAGCTGCGCGAACTGCTGGAGCTGCACAACTTCGTGCTGACCCAGTTCCTGCACGCCCCGGCTATCGACTTCGACACGGTCTACGCCGAGTCCATGCGCCACGCCGAGCTGCTCAAGCCCATGATGGCCGACGTGTCGCGTGAGCTCAACGATGCCCATGCCGCCGGTGCCAACCTGTTGTTTGAAGGCGCGCAGGGTACGTTGCTCGACGTGGACCATGGCACCTACCCGTACGTCACCTCCAGCAACTGCGTGGCCGGTAACGCGGCGGCAGGCTCCGGCGTGGGCCCGGGCATGCTGCACTACATCCTGGGTATCACCAAGGCCTACTGCACCCGCGTTGGCGGCGGCCCGTTTCCCACCGAACTTGAATGGGAAAAGCCCGGCACCCCTGGCTACCACATGAGCACCATCGGCGCAGAAAAAGGTGTGACCACCGGCCGCAGTCGCCGTTGTGGCTGGTTCGATGCGGCCTTGCTCAAGCGCAGCGCCCAGGTCAATGGCCTGAGCGGTCTGTGCATCACCAAGCTGGACGTGCTGGACGGCATTGACGTGCTGCAACTCTGCACCGGCTACATGCTGGACGGCGAACTCATCGACATCCTGCCCATGGGCGCGGACGACATTGCCCGCTGCGTGCCGGTGTACGAAGCCATCGACGGCTGGACCGACTCCACGGTTGGTGTGACGGATTACGAGAAGCTGCCGGTTAACGCCAAGCGCTACCTCAGCCGCATCGAGCAGGTGACCGGCGTGCCCATCGCGATGGTGTCCACCAGCCCGGACCGTGACCACACGATCCTGCTGAAGCACCCTTACCAAGCGTAAGTTAAATTTATAAAAAATAGGCACTCACCGCAATTAGTGCCTATGCGAGTAGCTATAGTTTCAGGAGTAGTTCCCATGTTGACAGAAGACGGTAAGCACCTGTACGTGAGTTATGACGAGTACCACAACCTGATCGAAAAACTGGCGCTCAAAGTGCACCAGTCAGGTTGGCAGTTCGACACCATCCTGTGCCTGGCGCGTGGTGGTTTGCGCCCTGGCGACGTGCTGTCGCGCATCTTCGACAAGCCGCTGGCCATCATGTCCACCAGCTCTTACCGCGCAGATGCCGGCAAGCAGCAGGGCACGCTGGACATCGCCCGTTTCATCACCACGCCCAAGGGAGAGATTGCCGGCAAAGTGCTGCTGGTGGACGATCTGGCCGATACCGGCCACACCCTGCGTTCGGTGATTGAGCAGCTCAAAACCAACTACCCGCCCATCACCGAGCTGCGCAGCGCCGTGGTCTGGACCAAGGCAGTATCGGTATTCACCCCCGACTACTCGGTGGAGTTTTTGCCTACCAACCCGTGGATCCACCAGCCTTTCGAAGGCTACGATGCCTTGCGCCCAGAACAATTGATGGAAAAGTGGAAGCTTTGATGCACGTTTGACGGAGATGTAGCTTGCCTGACCTGACCACCCAACTCATCCATCACCCGTACCAACCACCGGCTGATTTTGCGGCCCCGCAGCCGGGGGTGTTCAAAGCCTCTACCGTCATTTTCCCTAGCGTTGCCGCCATGCGCGAACGCGACTGGAAGGACAAATCCGCTTATACCTACGGCCTGCACGGCACGCCCACCACCTACCAGCTGGAAGAGCGCCTGTGCACCATAGAGGGCGGAAAATACTGCGTTCTGGTGCCCAGCGGGCTCTCGGCGATTGCCAATGTGGCCCTGGCCCTGCTCAAGACCGGCGACAGCATGCTGGTGCCCGACAACGTCTATGGCCCCAACAAATCGTTTGCCGATGGGCAGTTGGCGCGCTGGGGTATCACCACCCAGGTGTACGACGCGATGGATCCGGCCGATCTGGCCGCCAAAATCACCGATACCACGCGGCTGGTCTGGGTTGAAGCCGCCGGTTCGGTCACGCTGGAGTTCCCTGATTTGCCCGCCCTGGTGCGCATCTGCCACGACCGCGGTGTGGTCTGCGCACTCGACAATACCTGGGGCGCAGGCCTGGCCTTTAACCCGTTCGATCTGCTGCCCGGCACCAGCCCGGCGTTAGGCGTAGATATTTCGGCCCACGCCCTGACCAAATACCCCAGTGGCGGCGGTGACGTGCTGATGGGCAGCGTCATCACCCGCGACCCGGCCTTGCACCGCAAGATCCAGCGCACCCACATGCACCTCGGGCTGGCCGTGGGGGCCAATGATGCAGAGCTGGTTCTACGCTCCCTGTCCAGCATGGCGCTGCGCTACCACGCGCACGATGCCGCCACCCGTACGTTGGCGCAGTGGTGTATGCAACAACCCGCATTTGCGCAGGTGCTGCACCCGGCTTTGCCTGACTCGCCGGGGCACGCCCACTGGCGCACGCTGTGCCGTACGGATGCGGCGGCAGGCTTGTTCAGTGTGGTGCTGGATGCCAAGTACACGGTGGCGCAGGTCGATGCGTTTTGCGATGCCCTGCAGCTTTTCAAGATCGGCTACAGCTGGGGCGGCCCCATGAGCCTGGTAGTGCCGTACGAGCTGGCCAGCATGCGCAAGAAGTGGCCATCGGGCATTGCGCAAGGTACCTTGGTGCGCTTTGCGGTGGGATTGGAGTCGGTGGTGGATCTGCAAGCCGACTTGGCGCAAGCGCTTCAACAGATGGTTGCAAGCTGTTAAAGTGTCTCTTCATTATTTGAAAGAAGAAGACCTTGGCAACACCTAATTACGGATACGAAAAGCGCCAAAAAGAGCTGGCCAAGAAGAAGAAGAAAGAGGATAAGCTCAAATCCAAAAGCGAACGCAAGCACGACGAGCATGCGCCCGAGGATGGCAGCACCCCTGTAGACGGCCAACCGCCCGAGGCACCTACCGAATCCTGATCACCGGGATCCTGATTACTTCAACAGCTTCTTCAGCTCCGGCCACACGTTGTTCAGCAACGTAGGATGCGCTTCCGCCTTGGGGTGGATGCGGTCCGGCTGGAACAGGTTTACCGCATCCGGCACATCCGCAACGCCTTTCAGCAGAAACGGCACCAGCGCGGCTTTCTCCCCCTTGGCAACCTTGGCAAACAGGCCACTGAAGCGGTCGGCATAGTCGCGTCCGTAATTGGGCGGCACCTGCATGCCCACCAGCAGCACCTTGGCCCCGGCTTTTTGGGCTGCTTCGGTCATGGTGCGCAAATTGTCTTCGGTGCCCTGCAAGGGCAGGCCGCGCAAGGCATCGTTGCCGCCCAACTCAATCACCACCACGCTGGGCTTCACGCTGGTCAGCAGGGCGGGCAGGCGCGCGCGGCCACCGGGCGTGGTATCGCCGCTGATGCTGGCGTTATGCACCGTGGCGGTGATTTTTTCGTCGGCCAGGCGTTTTTCTAATAAGGCCACCCAGCCGGTGCCGCGGGCCAGGCCGTATTCGGCGCTCAGGCTGTCGCCCACCACCAAAATGGAGGGTGTTTGGGCGGCCGATGCCCCTACGGCCAGGACCAGGGTCGCTAGCGCGATAAAGTGTCTACGTTTCAAAACTCAAAGCCTTTCATGCCAACTCTGTCCACCGGTGCCGTCATTGCGGTTGAACACATCTCCAAATCCGTCACGGATTCCACCGGGTCTCTGGCTATTTTGCGCGATATCGATTTCTCACTCGCGCCCAGGGAGACTGTGGCCATCGTTGGCGCGTCGGGTTCGGGCAAAAGCACGCTGCTGTCCATCATTGCCGGGCTGGACACGCCCACCCAGGGCACGGTGCGCGTGGCCGGGCAGGATATTTTTGCTTTGACCGAAGACCAGCGTGCCGCAGTACGGGCGCAAAAGATGGGCTTTGTGTTCCAGAGCTTCCAGCTGATGGGCAACCTGACCGCGCTGGAGAACGTGATGCTGCCGCTGGAGCTGGCCGCCCGCAAGGATGCCCGCAAAGCCGCCACAGAGATGCTAGAGCGCGTGGGCCTGGGGGCACGCCTGGGCCACTACCCCAAGCTGCTCAGCGGCGGCGAGCAGCAGCGTGTGGCTCTGGCGCGGGCCTTCGTGGTTCAGCCCGCTGTGCTGCTGGCCGACGAGCCCACCGGCAGCCTGGACTTTGCCACCGGCGAAAAGGTGATGGAGTTGATGTTCGAGCTGAACCGCGAACAGGGCACAACTTTGGTGTTGGTGACCCACGACCGTGGCATTGCCGCCCAGTGCGAACGCCGCATCACCATCGAAGCAGGCCAGATCGCCCACGCCTGAAATTTATAAGAAATAGGCTTCTAGCGCATGTACTGCCTACACCAAGAGCTATCAAAAGAATAGTGTGACGCAGGGGGCGCGCCAGCGTCGATAATCTCCCCATGTCTTCCCCTAAAGTTCTCTTCGGCTTCCATGCCGTGGGCGTGCGCCTGAAAACCGCGCCGCAATCCATCATCGAAATCTATTACGAGCCCACCCGGCGCGATGCGCGTATGCGCCAGTTCCTGGAAAAAGCCAACGAGGCCGGTGCCCGCCTGATCGAGGGCGACAGCATGCGCCTGGCCAAGCTGTGCGGCAGCCATGGCCACCAGGGCGTGGCGGCGCGGGTGGAGCACATTCCGCAAGTGCATTCGCTCGACGATCTGCTCGACAGCTTGACCGAACCCGCACTGCTGCTGGTACTCGATGGCGTGACCGACCCGCACAACCTGGGTGCCTGCCTGCGCGTGGCCGACGGTGCCGGTGCCCACGCGGTGATTGCCCCCAAGGACCATGCCGCAGGCATCAACGCTACGGTAGCCAAAGTGGCCAGCGGCGCGGCCGAGACGGTGCCGTACTTCATGGTCACCAACCTGGCGCGCACCCTGGGTGAACTCAAAGAACGAAGCATCTGGTGCATAGGCACCAGCGACAACGCTCCCAAAACCCTGTACCAGGTGGACCTGAAGGTCCCGGTGGCGCTGGTGCTGGGCAACGAAGGCGACGGCATGCGCCAACTCACCCGCAAGACCTGCGACGAGCTGGTCGGCATTCCCATGCACGGCGCGGTAGAGAGCTTGAACGTATCGGTGGCCAGTGGCGTGTGCCTGTACGAAGCACTGCGCCAACGCCTGTAACTGGCTGTAAAAGTTCTCCCCGGTTGCACTGGATAACTTTGGGGATAACTCTGTAATTGGCCAGAATAGAGAGGGTAAACCCTTGATCTATAAGGGTAAACCTTGCGCTGCTTGTTATTTAAGCAGTTGACAAGTCTCTTGCAGCCCTAGCACATTTTGGATCACAGCTGAAAAGCCACCCACCGCACCAAGCCCTCGACCAGCTCCCGCCGCAGGCTGGGCGGCTTGGGTTGGTAGGGCAGGGCGCGGCTTTGGAGTTGCCCGATCCAGTCGGCAAATTGCTGCACCACCGGCCGGTCGTAGAAGGCCACCATCAGCTCGTAGTTCAAGAACAGGCTGCGCTCATCCAGGTTGGCCGAGCCCACCAACGCCAGGTCATGGTCGATCAGCACTGCTTTGGCGTGGACCATGGTGGGCAGCAGCCAGATGTGGGCTCCGGCAGTCACCAGCTCGCGCAGGGCGGCATGGCGGGCGATGTCGGCCAGGCGGTGGTTGGACTGGCGCGGTAGCACCAGATTTACCGCCACACCGCGCCGTGCCGCCAGGGTCAGGGCCATCAGCAGGCTTTGGTCGGGCACAAAGTAAGGCGTAACGGCCAGGATGCGGGTCTGCGCGGTGAAGCAGCCCGACACCAGCAGGGTGTAGAAGGTGTCGTCGGCCTGGTCCGGGCCGCTGGGCACCAGCCGGGCGCGCTGGCCCGCGGTGGGGCTGTCGGGCGCGACCCAAGGTGGGGCGATGGCGGCTTTGCCGGTGGTGGCAAAGGTCCAATCCTGCTCGAATCGCTGCTGGGCGTGCCGAGCCAAGTCGCCTTGCAGGTCAAAACTCAGGTCGATCCAGACCGGCTTTTTCAACACCGACACCGTGTCGCCTTCAAAGTATTCGGCGGCCAGGTTGCGGCCGCCGCACCAGAGCCAGATGCCGTCGGCCACGGCCATTTTGCGGTGGTTGCGCAGATTGGTACGGCCCCGCAGGGGCGAGCGGAAGGGCGGTACGAACAAGGTCACCTGGATGCCTGCAGCGCGCAGGCGTTTCAGGTTCGGGTGGCCGCCGAGATAGATGCCGATGCCGTCCAGTAGCAGGCGAATTTTCAGGCCCTGGCGGGTACGCTGCAGCAGCTGCGCCGTGATGGCATCACCCAGCACATCCCGTCCCAAAATAAAGGTGCAGATGTCCAATGTGTGCCGGGCTTCGGCAATCAGCTTTTGCAGGCTGTGCCGGGCCTCATGGCCGTTCTGGTGGATTGCCAGTGATTCGAATGTGGCGGCCGCACCCAGGCCCAGGGCGGTGGCCAGATGCTCCTGGGCCGTAGCTGGTTGCGGGCTGGTGTGGGTCACCGGTTTCAGCACCCGGCGGGTGCTGGCCAGCTTGCGGCGGCCAAACACCAGGTACAACGGTAGGGCGATGTACGGCAGCAGCACCAGGGAAATCGTCCAGGCGATGGCGGCCGATGGGTGGCGGCGCTGCTTGAGTGTGTGGGAGCCGGTGATGTAGATGCCTAGGCCGAGCAAGACCAGCGCACTGTGCAGCGTAATCCACTGCCGGGTGAAGATATCGTGTAGCAATTTCGGTGTGTCGCAGAGGTAAAGAAACGGCGGATGGCCGCCACCCTAGTGTGTACCCGATTGCCATGCGCCCCAAATAGGATTGAAATGGCTTGTGCGTTAAATGTAATTATTAATTTTGAAAGGATCCGCCATGAGAATCGAACTTATGCAACCCACCGCTACCATCGTCGCGGCCTTGATCTCTACCGAAGCCGACCGCAGCTCCACCGGCCACCGTGTCACCTGCCAGGATTTGTTTGTGGCCACTTACCGCAAGCTGGAAGCCGCGATGCTGCAAATCCAGAAGGAAGACGACGCAAAACTGGAAGTCAAGCGCGAACCTCAGCGCGAATACGCCTAAGCATTTTTAAGTAAAAATAGCTACTAGTGCAGGCAGCGCCTACGCTAGTAGCTATCAATAAAAGAGCAATCGCTTAATCGGTCAGTGAAGACAAGAATTGCTTGAGTTCCGGCGTTTGCGGGTTGCCAAACAGCTCGTTCGGCGGGCCCATCTCGTGCACGCGGCCCTGATGCATAAAGATCACACGGTTGCTCACCTTGCGGGCAAAGCTCATTTCGTGCGTCACCATCAGCAAGGTCATGCCCTCGTCGGCCAGGCCCTCCACCACGCGCAGCACTTCGCCGACCAGTTCCGGGTCGAGTGCCGAGGTGATTTCGTCGCATAGCAGCACGGCCGGCTCCATGGCTAGCGCGCGGGCAATCGCCACCCGCTGCTACTGCCCGCCCGAGAGCTGGTCGGGCCAGGCATCAAATTTTTCGGCCAGACCCACGCGGGCCAGCAGTTTCTTGGCCTGGGCCGTGCCTGCATCGTCGGCTTGCTGCTTGACCAGGCGCGGGGCCAGCATCACGTTCTTGCCTACCGTCAGGTGCGGGAACAGGTCGAAACCCTGAAAAATCATGCCCACGCGCTGGCGCAGCGCCCGCATGGCCAAGGCGTTGTCGTGCAGCAGTGGCTTGCTGTCCACCGTGAGGCTGCCGCTCTGGAACACTTCCAGCCCGTTGATGCAGCGCAGCAGCGTGCTCTTGCCCGAGCCGTTTTTGCCGATGATGGCAATGACCTCACCGGCCTGCACCTGCAGGTCGATGCCTTTGAGCACCTCGTTCGTACCGAAGGACTTGCGCAGGCCTTTGATCTCGACGATCGCGGGTGCTGTACTGGGCGACATAGTGGGTTTAGCGGCGGGCTGCATGCATCTTCCTCTCTAACAATTTGGCGTAAAAACTGACCGGGAAACACAGGGCGAAGTACATCAAAGCAACGCAGCTATAGACCACGAAGGGCTTGAAAGTTGCGTTGGCGATCATGGTGCCGGCCTTGGTGAGCTCGATGAAACCGATCACCGAGGCCAGCGCCGTGCCCTTGATTACCTACACTAGGAAGACTACGGTGGGCGCGATGGCGATCTTGACGGCCTGGGGCAGCACCACGTAGCGCAGCCGCTCACCGAAGTTCAGCGCCAGGCTTTCCGAGGCCTCCCACTGCCCCTTGGGGATGGAGGCCACGCAGCCGCGCCAGATCTCGGTCAAAAACGCGCTGGTGTACAGCGTGAGCGCGGCAGCCGCCGCCACCCAGGCGCTGGTGTTGATGCCGAATAGCGCAATGCCAAAGTACGCCAAAAATAACTGCATCAGCAGCGGCGTGCCCTGGAACACCTGCACGTAGGCGACCACAAACGTCTCGGTGCCGCGCACCTGGCTCAGACGAGCCACCAGCAGCAGTACGCCGACGATGCCGCCGCCGATGAATGCCATCAGCGACAAGCCTATCGTCCAGCGTGCCGCCAGCAGCAGGTTGCGAAAAATATCCCAAATGGCGAAATCAACCATGGTGTGCGTCCTTAGCGACCGTAGACAAAACGCGGACCCAGCCAGTTCAGCAGCTTGCGCACCGACATCGACAGCGCCAGGTAAATGCCGGTGGCGATGATGAAGGCCTCGAACGCGCGGAAATTGCAGCTTTGGATCAGGTTGGCGGCGTAGCTCAGCTCTTCGGTAGAGATTTGCCCGCACACCGCCGAGCCCAGCATGACGATGATGATCTGGCTGACCAGCGCGGGCCAGACCTTCTTCAAGGCGGGCGGCAGCACCACCCGGGTGAAGATCTGCATCTGGCTCAGCGCCAGGCTGGAGGCGGCTTCGATCTGGCCCTTGGGCGTGGCATCGATGCCGGCGCGGATGATCTCGGTGGCATAGGCCCCCAGGTTGATCACCATGGCCAGGATGGAGGCCACCTCGGGCGACAGCTTGAAGCCCAGTGCGGGCAGGCCGAAGAAGATGAAGAACAGTTGCACGATGAACGGCGTGTTGCGGATCAGCTCCACACACGCGCCCACCAGCGCCTGCAGCCACAGCGGAGCCCGCGTATTCTGGCTGCGCACCCAGGCGCAGGAGATACCCAGCACCGCGCCGATCACCGTGGCGATCAGCGTCAGGCCCAGCGTCCAGACAATGCCCTTGGCCAGCAGCGGCCACTGCTCCAGTACGGCGTAGAAGTCGAATGCGATGCGCATGGCTCAGCTCCGGTGGGCGGTGGGTTTATTCAGGCAAATTGCCAGCGGGGCGGCCCAGCCAGCGGACGGCCATCTTGTCGATATCGCCGGATTTTTTGGCGGCGATGATGATTTCGTTGACCTTGGCGCGCAGTGCGTCTTCGCCCTTGGCCACGCCGATGAAGTTGGGCGAATCTTTCAGCAGCAGCTTGTATTCGGCACCCAATTGCGGGTTCTTGGCCATCAGGTTGCCCGCCACCGACGCGCCGGTGGCAATCACCTGCACCTGGCCGGAGACGAAGGACGAGACGGTGACGTTGTTGTCTTCAAAGCGCTTGATGTCGGTGCCCGACGGGGCCAGCTTGGTCAGCTCCTGGTCTTCGATCGCGCCGCGGGTCACGCCCACCGACTTGCCTGCCAGATCGGCAAAGCTTTTGATGCTCATGGTCTTGGCGGCAAACACCGCCTGGAAGAAGGGCGAGTAGGCAACAGTGAAGTCGATGACTTTTTCGCGTTCGGCGTTTTTGCCTATCGACGAGATCACCAGGTCGGCCTTTTTGGACTGCAGGTAGGCCACGCGGTTGGCGCTGGTCACGGGGGCCAGTTCTACCGCCACGCCGAGCTTGGTGGCGATGTAGTTGGCCATGTCGATGTCCAGGCCCTGGGGCTTCAGGTCGGTACCGACAAAGCCGTAGGGAGGGAAGTCGGTGAGGATGGCGATGGTGATCTTTTTGGCCTTCAGCACGTCGTCCAAGGCAGTCTGGGCGTGGGCACCCAGGCTGGCGAGCAGGGCGATGGCGGCCAGGCCAGATTGGAAGTGGCGGCGGGTCGGTGTGGACGAGAGTGTCATAGCAGGGCTCCTAGGTAAGTGGATGGGTCGTCGGGGGGCGATTCAATGCCAGCGCCCGTGTCAGTGCCCAATAAGGGCTTGGCTTTTCGGGATCTTGTACGCAAGTCTTGTGCCGCAGATGCTGCCTTGGCCGAGGCACCTACCGGGGCCAGGGCATCGCGCAGTTGGGCCAGCGGGTCGGTGGCCACCGGCAATCTCAGCGCCTGCTGCACCGTGCCAATGTGGGCGGCCATGAGCTTTTCGGCCAGGGCGGTGTCGCCTTTTTCCAGGGCGGCGACGATCTGCACGTGGTCTTCGCAGGACTGTTCGGCGTTGTGCGAGTACTGGTAGAGCATGGCGATCAGCGTGGTGCGGGCGGTGAAGTCGCGCAGCGTGTCGGCCAGCAGGCTGTTGCCCAGGCATTCGGCCAGGCACACATGGAAGTCGCCCAGCAGGAAGCTGCGCGTGCCCACGTCATTGCCCTTGATGGCCGCCTGCTCTTCCTTCAGGTGTTGTTTGAGACGCTTCAGGGCGGGCTTTTCAATACCTTGCAGGCTACGGATCAGGCCGGTTTCGATCACCCGGCGGGCCTCAAATGCCTCGCGGGCTTCGTCTTGCGAGGGCTCAATCACGTACCAGCCGCGGCGCGCGCTGACTGTGACGATGCCGCGTGCGGCCAGCCGGGTGAGTGCCTCGCGCACGATGGTGCGGCTGCAGTCGAACAGCATGGCCAGCGGCTGCTCGCCCAGGCGCGCACCGGGGGCGAGTTTTTGCGCCATCACGGCTTCGATGATGCGGGTACTGATGTCGGCGGCGGTGGTCATTGCCACGGATTACGCAGAAACTGTGCCAACTGATATACAAGATCCGTGCACCTATTCGGTGTCGATTCGGCACCCCGCGCACCCATTCGGGGATGCCTGTGAACCGCACTGGGTGTAATTCCCTGCCGGTAGGCAAAACGGCGGCATCGGCACTAAGATGGTTCCATGCAGTTGCAGCCTTCTGTCATAGCCCTGGTTTTGTTGACCGCCTTGCTGGTGGGGGGCGGCCTGTACGCCGTCTACCGCAGACGCATCGGCCACCTGCAGCAGCGTCTGGATGCGCTGCTTCTGGCCTCCACAGATGCCATCAGCTTTGAAGCCCCAGACGGTACGGTGCGCAGCTGGAGCCCCAAAGCCGAGGCCATGTTTGGCTACACCGCCCAGCAAATGCTGGGGCAGACGCTGCAGCGCCTCATCCCCCCCGACCGCCAATGGGAGGAAGACGCACTGCTGGAGGCTTTGGGCACCGCCGTGCAGACCCTGGATACCGTGCGCCTGCACCAGAATGGCAACCTGGTGCCGGTATCCATCGCCCTGGTGGCCCTGGTGGATGCCAAGGGGCGGCGGACCGGCGTGGCGCGGGTAGTGCGCGACACCACGCGCCAGCAGGTGTCGGCCGAACTGATCCAGTCCATGGCGTTCAACGATGCCCTGACCGGCCTGCCCAACTGGCGGCTGCTGCGCGACCGGATTTGGCGGGCACAGCTCAACAGTGGTCGGCAGCGCACTTACTTTGCGGTGCTGTACGTTGATCTGGACAACTTCAAAGCCGTTAACAGCGTGCATGGCCGCACGGTGGGCGACCAGGTGCTGGTAGAAGTGTCGGTGCGGCTGATGGCCGCCATCCGGCAAAACGACACCGTGGCCCGGGTGCGTGGCGATGAATTCGTGGTGCTGCTGGAAGACTTGGGCGGCAAGGAGCCCTCTGCGGCCCACCACGTGAACGCCGTGGCCGACAAAATCTGGGACATGCTGGAGCGCGATTACCCGGTGGGTGCGCTGCATGTGCGCTGCACGGCCAGCATTGGCATCCAGCTGCGGCTGGGCGGCAACGGCAGCGTAGACCAGATCATCCAGGCCGCCGATGCCGCCATGGAACAAGTCAAGCTGGGCCGCAAATCCGTGGCGCGCGGGGTGTTTGGCGGCGTACGCTAGCCCCGCTGCACCTTTCCGGGCAGCGCGGTCGATACCGGCACCACGCCCGTGGCATGGCGCTGGTTGTTGCACACATCGTGGCTGATGGCCAGGTTCTTCACGTGGCTGTTGCCGCCCTCGCTCAGGGGCTGGATGTGCTCTAGCGTGGCCGCGGCGGGCAGCACGTGTTCACCGCACACCCAGCAGGGCACCACGCCATGCAGCTGGCGGGCCACGGTTTTATAGATCTTGTCGCGCGTCAGGCCCAGGCTGCTCATAAAAATCTCAGAGATTGATTTGCTATGTATTGTATAGCTGCTTGCACAGGTGGAATATACGCTAGAGGCCGATTTTTCTTAAATCTACCCACCCAGCAAGCGCTGCGCCAAATCGGCGGTGGTAGAGGCTTTGTACTTGCGCATCAGCCCCGCCCGGTAGATTTCCACCGTGCGGTGGCTGATGCCCAGCAGTTTGGCGATTTCTTTCGAGGTCAGGCCGGTCATCACGTGGGCGGCCACCTCGCGCTCGCGCGGGGTCAAGGCGGCCTGCACCGGGCGGCGCGAAGACAGGTCTTCAAAGCTCCACACCCCGGCGGCGTGTGGCGCGTTGCGGTCAAAGGCGCGGCCCATCACGTGGCACCAGAAAGCCTCGCCCTGGAGCCGCCCGCCCACGCGCTGCATGATGCGGTCATCGGCGTAATGGCCCTTGGCATCCATGGTCAGCGCGATGCGGGCCCCCGTGCGCTCAAACTCCACGGCGGTGGGGTACAGCACCTGGAAAGACTGGCCGATGAGCTGGTCGCGGTCGGCCCCAAACATCTCGCACAGGTGCTGGTTGCAGTCCACAATGGCGCGGTTGCGCGACACCACCAGGCCCACCGGCGCCAATGCAAACGCCAGTGCGTAATCCACCCCGGTTGCGGTTGCCATCGGAAAAACCCTTTACGAAAAACTACGTAGCTGAATAGGTAGTATCGTTGCGCTTGATCTTTTAACCGGAGAACTGTGTGAACAAAATTTTCCCCTCTGCCGCCGAGGCACTCGAAGGCGTTGTGCAAGACGGCCAACTCATGGCCGTGGGCGGTTTCGGCCTGTGCGGCATCCCTGAAGCGCTGATCGACGCACTGCGCGATTCCGGCGTGAAAGACCTGACGGTGATCTCCAACAATGCAGGTGTCGACGGCTTTGGCCTGGGCAAGCTGCTGGAGACGCGGCAGATCAAGAAAATGATCTCCAGCTACGTCGGTGAAAACAAAGAATTCGAGCGCCAGTACCTGGCGGGTGAACTGCAACTCGAATTCACCCCCCAGGGCACGCTGGCCGAAAAGCTGCGCGCCGGTGGCGCGGGCATTCCGGCCTTTTTCACCAAAACCGGTGTCGGCACCCTGGTGGCCGAGGGCAAGGAACTGCGCGAATTCGACGGCCAAACCTATGTGATGGAGCGCTCTTTGGTGCCCGAGGTGTCGCTGGTCAAAGCCTTCCGCGCCGACAAGTCCGGCAACCTGCAGTTCCGCCTGACGGCCCGCAACTTCAACCCTGCCGTCGCCATGGCGGGCAAGATCTGTATTGTGGAAGTGGAAGAAATCGTGGAGACCGGCAGCATGGTGCCCGACCAGGTGCACCTGCCCGGCATTTACGTGCACCGCATCGTGCTCAATGCCAACCCCGAAAAGCGGATTGAAAAGCGCACCCTGTCGGCCTCGGCTGCAGTGGATCCGATTGCCGCCAAGGTGGAAGCCCAGGCGGTGATTGCACTGGCTGCTGCAGTTAGCACCGAAGAGTTGGCCGTCCCCAAGGTGGACGTGTCGGCCGCATCCCCAACCCAACCCGTGAAAGGAGCCTGATATGGCCTGGAACCAAGACCAAATGGCGGCCCGCGCGGCCCTGGAGCTGGAAGACGGCTTTTATGTGAACCTGGGCATCGGCATCCCCACGCTGGTGGCCAACCATGTGCCCGCCGACAAAGAGGTGTGGCTGCAAAGCGAAAACGGCATGCTCGGCATCGGCCCGTTCCCTACCGAAGACCAGGTCGATGCCGACCTGATCAACGCGGGCAAGCAAACCGTGACCACGCTGCCTGGCTCGTCCATTTTTGGCAGCCACGACAGCTTTGCCATGATCCGTGGCGGCAAGGTCAACCTGAGCATTCTGGGAGCCATGCAGGTCAGCGAAAAAGGCGACCTGGCCAACTGGATGATTCCCGGCAAGATGGTTAAGGGCATGGGCGGCGCGATGGACCTGGTGGCGGGTGTGAAGCGCGTCATCGTGCTGATGGAGCACGTTGCCAAGAAGCGCGATGGCACCACCGACCTGAAAATTCTGCCCAACTGCACCTTGCCGCTGACCGGCGTGGGCGTGGTGGACCGCATCATCACCGACCTGGCCGTGATGGACGTCACTCCCGCTGGCCTGAAAGTGGTGGAAATGGCCCCCGGCGTCACCCTGGAAGACCTGCAAGCCCAAACCGGCGTCAAGCTGATTTAAGGCATTAAATTGCCATCTAGCGTAGGTACTGCCTACACATAGCGCTATGCTTTTTATAACAAGAGCATGGCGCTTATTCTTTGGGCGCAATGCGGCACACGCCGCCCAGGCATTGCACACCCATGGCCGGTGCCTTGGGCGGTGCGGCCTCCATCGCCTTGCTTTGCGCGATGCGCACCGTGCAGTTGCCCGGCACGGTGGCGCACAAGGCCTCGTCTTCCACGCCCAAGCGTTTTTGGGTGCTGCGGTATTTTTGCAAGAACTCGACCGCCGCCTGCTCGGCACCCGCTTGGCTCACCCGTACATAGGCCATTGCGCCCACATAGGCAAAGTACTCCGCGCCCAGGCGTTTGTAGGAGCTGCGCTTTTCCGGCTCCACCAGGTCACGCATGCACTGGCTGTAGGCGTTGGTGTCGCGGTAGATGGTTTTGTAGCAACTGGTTTGCGCTTGCTGGGCCCCGTCGGCCACGGTTTGGCGCTCTTTTTCGGTCAGAGCGTGGGCCCACAGGGCGTGGCAGGGCAGGGCCCACAGCAGGGCGCACACAAGAAGCTTTTGACGGGGCATTCCGCAGGGCCTGCTAGTTAAGCCGGGTAATCCGTGCGGCAGGCGGGCTTACGGGCGAGTGGGCTCCCATGTAGGCAATGAAGGCATCCAGGTCCAACACTTTGGTGTCCAGGATGTTGCTGCCCTGGGTGGCCATCACCGTGAAGTTGTCACCACCGGTGCCAGTGCCCAGGAAGCTGTTGGTCGCGATCTTGTAGGTCTTGGCCGGGTCGATCGCCACGCCACGGAGCTTGAGGGTGCCCGCCACGATGCGGTTGCCCTGGCCCGAGGCGGCACCGGCGGGCTGGTTGTTGTCGTAGGTATAGGTCAGCCCCTGCGACGGCAGCAGCAAGCGGCCTACCGCACCGGTGGCGGTGTTGGTTTTGGCGGTGTGGTTGGGCGATTCCCATTGCTGCTCTAGCAGCCGCACGATCTGCGCGCCGGTCAGGTTCAGCGTCACCAGCGTGTTGCCAAAGGGTTCGATGGTGGCCAGGTCGCTGAAGGTGACGGTACCGGTGCCGGTATAGACCAGATCGGCTCGCACGCTGCCCGGGTTCATCAGCGCAAAGTCTGCGCCGCCGGGCACACCGGCCAGATAGGTGTCGGCCAGCAGGTCGCCCATGGCACCTTCGGTGGTTTCGTCGCGGGTGGTGCTATTGGGCAAGAAAGCGCGGGTAATGCTGGCAGTGATGCTGCCCACGGCTTGCGAACCGGCAATCTTGGAGATGGCCACGTACTTGGTGACCAGCGCGTCGATGGCCGTGTCACGGGCCACGGCGGTGAACCCGGTCGGGATGACCGTGTTGTTCGAGGTCGCCACCGTGTAGCTGCCGGCAGCACGGATCACCGGCACCGTGTTGGCCACCGAGGCCACCATGCCCTTGCTGGGCTGCAGGGTCAGGTCGATTTCGCTCACGGCACCGCCGTAAAAGCCGGTGGAGGTGAGCAAAATGTTTTTACCCGCGGCTTTGGCGGCGTAGTTGCACACATATTCCTGGTGGGTGTGGCCGCTGACCACCACGTCCACATTGCTGCTCAGCTTGTCCATGATGGGCAGAATATCGCCGCTCAGGCCGGGGCAGGTCTTGTCGTTGACCGTGGTGGCGGTGGTTTGGCCACCCTGGTGGATCAGCACCACCACGGCAGTGATGCCGTTGGCCTTGAGCTGGGCTGCGTACTGGTTGATGGTGGCCGATTCTTCGTCAAACCGCAGCCCGGCCACGCCGGTGGAGCCCACCAGGGCCGATGTGCCTTGTAGCGTCAGACCAATGAATCCCACGCTGACGGTACCAAAGCGCTTGATGTAAGTGGCCGCCAAGATGGGCTTGCCGGTGGCGGTGTCCACCACGTTGGCCGTCAGGTATTTGAACTTGGCTCCGGGGAACTTGCCGTCGATCAGGCAGGTGTCTTTGCCCACCACACCCACGCTGCCCGATGCCGGGTAGCAGCCGCCGTTTTGTTGGCGCTTGAGCTCGGCGATGCCGTGGTCAAACTCGTGGTTGCCCACCGATGTCACTTCCAGCCCGATCTGGTTCAGCACGTCGATGCTGGCTTCGTCGTGGGTGATGCTGGAGGCAAATGGGGATGCACCCACCATGTCGCCCGCGCCCACCATGATGTTGTTGGGGTTCTTGGCCTTCAGGTTCTTCACCACGGTGGCCAGGTAGGCGGCTCCGCCCACCGCCACCCGCTGACCCGAGCCGCCATTGGGCAGTACCACCGAGCCGCCATTGGTTTCTGACGTGGGTTCGATGTTGCCGTGGAAATCGTTCAGCGCAATCATTTTCACGTTGACCGGCTTGGCGGCCACGGTGTCCAGAAATTGGTCGTAGTCGTTGCCCGCTTGGGCACTCGTTTTGGCGACCAGAGCGCCCTCCAGCAGATTGGTCAGGCTGCTGGGCACCGCCAGCCCATTGGCGGCCAGCGACGCAAACACGGCATCCTGCGCTGCCTTGAGAGTGCTGGGGCTCAGGCTGGCCGCGGTAGTGGCGCTGTAGCCGTCAAAAAATGCCGCCGTGTCGGCAGACAGTTGACCCACCAGTTGCTCGGTCAGTGGTGTGGCATGGGCTACCGCACTGAGTGTGCTGCTGTTCGCCACCGAATGCAGCTTGCGGCTGCCATCCGACACTTCGATGGCACACGGGAAAGCACCGTTGGGCACAAACAGCGCATAGCTGCCGTTGACCGCTGTTTTGCCCGATGCCGTTCCCGCTGTGCATTTGGCGACCACGCTGGCGTTGGCCATGGCCGCACCGGTGGCGGCAACGCCCTGGATGTTGACACCGTTGCTATCGCCGTCGCCAGCACAGCCAGCTAGCACCAGGGCGCTGAGCGCCATGCCACCCCACAGGGCCCATGCAGAGTGGCGCGTTTTGAAGTAGAGGGAGTGGGGCAGAGTTTTCAACGCAAAGTCCTTGTGGGTGAAGTCACTTTGCTAGCATACCCAGGCCGAATGAACTTTACGTGACAGACGTGGTTTCTACGGGTAACTTGTGTCGCCGCGGGTAGGGTCTTTACGAGAGCACTGCAGGGGGTTAAGGGGCCAGCCGCAGTAGTTTTCCGCTGTCGGTCAGCAGCAAAATGGACCCGTCCTGGGCCTGTGCCACGTCGCGAAAGCGTTCTTTGCGGTCTGTGAGGAGTGCTTCGCGGGTCAGTACGGCGTTGGGGCCAATGGCCATGCGCCACAGCGCCTGGCCCGCCAATGAACCCGAGAATAAATTCCCCTTCCACTGCGGTATCAGATTGCCGGTGTAGAACATGAGCCCTGCCGGGGCCACCGATGTGGGCACCCAATAGGTTAACGGCTCCACAAATGCCGGGGCGTGCACGCCGCCACCAATGCGGCAGGCATCGCCCACCGGGTCGCCGTAGTTGCAGCCATAGCTTTTGACCGGCCAGCCGTAGTTGGCCCCGGCGCGGGCAATGTTGATCTCGTCACCGCCTTGGGGCCCGTGCTCGCTGACCCACAGCTCGCCGGTATCCGGGTGCAGGGCGGCACCCTGCGGATTGCGGTGCCCCAGGCTCCAGATGCCGGGCAGGGCGCTGGCCCCCAGCGCCGGGTTGTCCGCAGGGATGCTGCCATCGCGGGCGATGCGCACCACCTTGCCCAGGGTCTGCGCCAGGTCTTGGGCCGGGCTGAACTTTTGCCGCTCGCCCAGCGTGATGAACAGGGTTTTGTCGCGGGCAAACACCAGCCGCGACCCGAAGTGGCCCGAACCCGTGGTTTTGGGCTGCTGGCGAAACAGCACGGCCACGTCCAGCAGCGCATTGCCTACCAGCCGACCCCGCGCCACGGCGGTGCCGGTCAACCCGGCCTCGCTGCCGCTGCCAGGCTCTGAATATGCCCAATAGACCCACGGCGCAGTGGCAAAGTCTGGGTCCAGTGCCAGGCCCAGCAAGCCGCCCTGGCCGCTGTCGTTCACGGGCAAGATGCCGCTGATGGGCGTGCTACTGGCACCATTGGCACTGAGCCGCAGCAGGCTACCGCTCTTCTGGGTGACCAGCAATTCACCCGATGGCAACACCGCCATGCCCCAGGGGCTGGACAGACTGCTGTTCAGCGTGGTGATGGTGGGGGCCACCACGGCTGCTGGCGGAGTGGCTGCGCTACTTCCACCACCGCCACAGGCCACCAGGGCCAGAGCAGCGGTTAACAACATACAGGGGGCGGGGGTGAAAAACATGCTGCGAACTCCCGAGAGAGGCTGCGCAGGCATTGGCGCGGGGCCAGAGATGCAAGGAGGGACTTGGAGCGGGTGAAGGGGATCGAACCCTCGTATCGAGCTTGGGAAGCTAGCGTTCTACCATTGAACTACACCCGCTTAACATCACGTTGAAGTCACTGGATTATAGGAGCCCCGCGTGGGGTGGTGCTGGCTTGCGGGCGTGCCGTTGAAAATTTAAGCCAAAAAGGCCGTTGGTGCATGGTCTGTATACGCTAGTAGCTCTTATTTGCATAGCATTCGGCGGAGCCGGCGTGCGCCGGAGCTGGAGGCACCCGGCTGGTAAAATTCCGCCCTTTGGTTGGGGCCCAGCCCCTGCCTTTTACCAGCGCCACGGCCCCGGCTGGCGTAACGATTTTCTACGAGACTCCACGCTTATGAGCACCCCCGCACCCGCACTGGCACCCGTTTTTACCGTTGCCGACATCCGCAAGACCTTTCTCGACTTCTTTGCCTCCAAGGGCCACACCGTGGTGGCCAGCAGCTCGTTGGTGCCGGGCAACGACCCCACGCTGATGTTCACCAACTCCGGCATGGTGCAGTTCAAGGACGTGTTCCTGGGCACCGACAAGCGCCCCTACGTGCGCGCCGCGTCGGTCCAGGCCTGCCTGCGCGCCGGTGGCAAGCACAACGACTTGGAAAACGTGGGCTACACCGCGCGCCACCACACCTTCTTCGAGATGATGGGCAACTGGAGCTTTGGCGACTACTTCAAGCGCGAGTCGCTGAACTGGGCCTGGGAACTGCTGACCCAGGTCTACAAGCTCCCCGCCGACCGCCTGCTGGCCACGGTCTACGAAGAAGACGACGAAGCCTATGACATCTGGACCAAAGAAATCGGCCTGCCGCCCGAGCGTGTAATCCGCATCGGTGACAACAAGGGCGGCCGCTACAAGTCCGACAACTTCTGGATGATGGCCGACACCGGCCCCTGCGGCCCCTGCAGCGAGATCTTCTACGACCACGGCGACCACATCCCCGGCGGCCCCCCAGGCAGCCCCGGTGAAGACGGCGACCGCTTCATCGAGATCTGGAACAACGTGTTCATGCAGTTCAACATGGCCGAAGATGGCTCGGTCAGCCCGCTGCCCGCCCCCTGCGTGGACACCGGCATGGGCCTGGAGCGCCTGGCCGCCATCTTGCAGCACGTGCACAGCAACTACGAAATCGACATTTTTGACGCACTGATCAAGGCCGCATCGCGCGAAACCGGTGAACAAGATCTGGGCCACAAGAGCCTGCGCGTCATCGCCGACCACATCCGCGCCACCTCCTTCCTCGTCAGCGACGGCGTAATCCCCGGCAACGAAGGCCGCGGCTACGTGCAGCGCCGCATCATCCGCCGCGCGGTCCGCCACGGCTACCTGCTGGGCCAGACCCAACCGTTCTTCCACAAGCTGGTGCCCGACCTGGTGGCGCTGATGGGCGCGGCGTACCCGCACATGGCCGCGCAGCAAGAGCGCATCGTCGAAGTACTGAAGGTCGAAGAAGAGCGTTTCTTTGAAACCCTGGCGATGGGCATGGAAATTCTGAATGCCGCGCTGGCCGATGGCGTGCAAGTGCTGCCCGGCGACGTGGCTTTCAAGCTGCACGACACCTACGGCTTCCCGCTCGACTTGTCGGCGGACGTGTGCCGCGAGCGCGGCCTGTCGGTGGACGAAGCTGGTTTCACCGCCGCCATGGAGGCGCAAAAAGCCAAGGGCCGCGCCGCAGGCAAGTTCAAGATGGACCGCGCGCTGGAGTACACCGGTGCCGACAACCAGTTCGTGGGCTACACCGCTTTGGAGTCTGCTGCGAAAGTTGTAGCTATCTATGTAGACGGTACCAACGCTACAAGCCTAAAAGAAGGTCAAACCGGCACCGTGGTGCTGGACACCACGCCGTTCTACGCCGAGTCTGGCGGCCAGGTGGGCGACGAGGGCAAGCTGGTGTCCGCAACCGCCCGCTTCGAGGTCGGCGACACGCAAAAAATCAAGGCCGACGTGTTTGGCCACCAGGGCACGCTGGCCCAGGGCACGCTGAACGTGGGCGACACCGTCACCGCCCAGGTCAACACTGCCTTGCGCGCCGCCACCCAGCGCAACCACTCCGTCACCCATTTGATGCACGCCGCCTTGCGCGCAGTGCTGGGCACGCATGTGCACCAAAAGGGCAGCCTGGTGAATGCCGAACGTACCCGCTTCGACTTCACCCACAACGCCCCGGTGACCGACGCGCAAATCCTGCAGATCGAGCAAATAGTCAACGCCGAAATCCTGGCCAATGTCGCCACCAAGGCCGAGCTGATGGATATCGAATCGGCCCAAAAGACCGGCGCGATGATGCTGTTTGGTGAAAAGTACGGCGAAGTCGTGCGCGTGCTGGATATCGGCACCACCCGCGAACTCTGCGGCGGCACCCACGTGCAGCGCACCGGTGACATCGGTCTGTTCAAGGTGGTGGGCGAGGGCGGCGTGGCCGCAGGTATCCGCCGTATCGAAGCCATCACCGGCGAAGGCGCTTTGGCCTATCTGCAAGAGCTGGAACGCACCGTGACCCAGGCTGCAGGCAGCTTCAAGGTCCAGCCCACCGAGCTGCAAGCCCGCGTCACGCTGGCCCTGGACAGCATCAAGGCGCTGGAAAAAGAAGTCGCCCAGCTCAAGGGCAAACTGGCTTCCAGCCAGGGCGATGAGCTGGTCAACAGCGCTATCGACATCAACGGCATCAAGCTGCTGGCCGCCAAGCTCGAAGGCGCCGACACCAAGACCCTGCGCGACACCATGGACAAGCTCAAAGACAAGCTGAAAACTGCCGTCATCGTGCTGGCCGCTGTAGACGGCGACAAGGTGCAGATCGCCGTCGGCGTGACCAAGGACAGCGTCGGTAAGGTCCAAGCCGGTGCCCTGGCCAACTTCGTCGCCAGCCAACTCGGCGGCAAAGGCGGCGGCAAGCCCGACATGGCCATGGCCGGTGGCACCGAGCCGGGCAAACTGCCAGCGGCGCTGGCTTCCGTGCAGGCCTGGGTGGCAGAACGCGTGTAATTTGGCCCCCCCCAGGCGGCAGTGCTTCGCATCTTTCGCCAACCCCCTTGCAGGGGGTAACACCAGCAGCCTGGCAAAGCCAGTTCTGCGGTGTTTCTGGAAGGCTTGCTTTTTACTTTGCGCTAGAAACTGGGTCGCCGTCTTTTTTACTATCAAAAAAAGAGCTATCCGTGCTGGTGTAACCAGCACGGATAGCTCTTTTTGCGTGTGACTGCGGTGTCTACGCGCTATGCCACAACCAAGTTCTTGTAGACCCCGCAGCCCACCGCCAAATCATCCACCAGCAGCACAAACGACATCTTGGTCTGCACCCGGCCGGTGGTGGGGTTGGTGATGTCGTATTCCACCCAGCCGGGCTCGTGCTCGGCCTGGGCGTAGATGGCGTGCAGCAGGCCTGCGCCGTCGATACCGGCAATGTCCTGCACGCGGGTGCCAACCTTGGCCGGGTTGCCACCAAAGGCCACGTAGCTGCCGCTGCGGTCCAACACAAACACGTACATGTCGCGGTCAAAAAAGCCCTGGGTAGGTTGGGTCAGGTCGCGCAAGAAGCTGTCGCGCGAGCCACCCCGGCGGCGGTGCGCCAGGGCCCGGTCTACCAGGGCGATGGCTTCTTCGGCCGAACCTTGCTGCAGCTTGAACAGGGCCACGGCTTCGACCAGGGTGGAGGCGCGGTTTTCCAGGGTCGAGGCCTGGGTCACGGCGTGCTCCACCATCTGGGCGTTTTGCTGTGTGATCTCATCCAACTGGCGCACGGCGGAGGTAATTTCGCTCAGGCCGGTGCTTTGCTCGGCGCTGGAGGTGGAGATTTGCGCCATGTTGGCCGCCACGTCGCGGATGCCGCTGACGATGGCGGTGATGCTGCTGCCCGCGGTGCGGATCTTTTGCACGCTGCTGCCCACCTGGGTGCTGGAGGCACCGATAAGCTGGCGGATTTCTTTGGAGGCCTCGGCCGAGCGCTGTGCCAGGGAGCGCACTTCGCTGGCCACCACGGCAAAGCCGCGGCCCGATTCGCCTGCGCGGGCGGCTTCTACCGCGGCGTTCAGCGCCAGGATGTTGGTCTGGAAGGCCAGGCCGTCGATCACGCCAACGATTTCGTCCATGCGCTTGGCGCTGCCCTGGATGGCTTCCACCGAGGCAATGGCTTCGGCCATCGTGGTAGCACCCAGGTTGGCGGCATCGCGCACGCGGGCGGCCTGGGCGTTGGCCTGGCTGGCGGTTTGTGCGGTGTCTTGTACGGTGCTGGAGAGTTGTTCTACGCTGGCGGCGGTTTGCTCCAGGTTGGCGGCTTGCTGCTCGGTGCGGTCCGATAGGGCGCGGTTGCCGCTGGCCAGGCTTTTGCCCGAATGCGCCACAAAGGCCGCGTTGCTGCGCACGTTGGCCACCATGGCCGATACCGTGGCCCCGATCTGCTGGGTAGCTGCAGCCAGTGCCGCCAGTTCATCCGTACCGCGCTGCACCAGACGCAGGCGTAAATCGCCTTTGACCACCTGGTCCATGGCCTGGCGCACCTGGGCCAGGTCCTGGGTGAAGCTGGCGTAGAAGGCCAGCAGCAGGTAGATGGACAGCAGCACGCACAGGCCGCTGAGCCAGGCCATGCCCACGCCGCCGGTGTTACCCAGGGCGAACTGCAGCAGCACTGTTACCGGCGTGACCAGCAGTACCGCCGCCAGCAGAAAAATCTTGCCGCCCAGGCGCAAGCGCCGCATCAGCCACAGGCCGGGTGAAAACACGGTTTGGAAAATCATGCGCTTGTCTCGCTTGTTATAGGGGGCACAGATAGGCTTCTATCGGACCCGGCTTACAGCAAACTGTCAATAAATGTATCTGCTACAAAATATGTAGCTACTAGCGTAGGTGCTATCTACGCTAGAGCCTTATTTTTTATAAATTTATGCAGCATCATCCAAACCCAAGCCGAGTTGCGCTATGTCGTCATGGCGCAGGCCATGGCCCAGGGTTTTGAGGCGGTCGAAAGTGGCGTTGTCGAGGGTTGCGCGGGTCAGGTGTTCGGCGCACTGGGCGCAGCGGGCTTCGTTGACCTCGCGGGCCTTGCCGTGGGCGGCGTGCACGGTGTCGGCGTAGCCCAGCAGACGTACGGCGGTGTGCGGGCGGTTTTCCAGCGCGGCCAGCAGGGCCAGGTTGTCGGCGGCGTAGACCTGGGCATCAAAGTGCAGCACCTGCGGCCAGCAGGACTCCATCAGCGCGCGGGCTTGCACGGTGTCTCCCTTGGCCAGCCAGGCGCCGGTCAGGTGCAGTTGCACCAGCAGCAGGGTGGCCATGTGGCGGGTGTTGGCCAGCCGGGCCTGCAGGGCCAGGTAGCGGGCGATGGATGCATCCACCCGGCCCGCGGCCAGCTCCATGTAGGCAATGATGTCTTCGCCGCGCAGCAGGGCTTCGGAATGGCCGGCCAGCGCGTCCAGCGAGGCTTTTTGCAGTAGTTGCTCGATGGCCTGGTCGAACGCGCCTTCGACGAAATTGCAGGTCAGCGAGGCAAACAGGCCGTAGCTGCGCACGATGGGCGGCCAGGCCGGGTCTTCGATGGCCCACATTTCGGCCAGCACCTCGCGCTGCTCCGGGCGCTGCTCCAGGTTGGGGGTGGGCCCGTAGGTGAGGGCGTAGACCAGGGCCGCCAGGGCGTGGTACAAGTTGCGTTTTTCTCCGGGCTGGGCGCGGTACAGGCTGGCAGCGCGGCGCGCCAGGCGACAGGCCAGGGCGGGCTGGCGGTAGGCCCAAAAATAGGCGGCGCGGCTGGACCAGCGGGCCTGCAAACCGGAAGGTAGTTGGTCGGTGACCAGCAAGGCCGTGGCCTGCCAGATGTAGCGGCGCTCGCGGCGGCGGTCGCTGGTCAGGGCCTCGGCCAGGCCAGGGGCGATGGCCACGGCAGTTTGCGGATCAAACTGGATGGCCCAGGCCAGGGCTTCGCGGCCATTGCCCAGGTCGGGTGCCAGGGCCTTGTACCAGTCGTCGATGCGCTGCTGGCCGCTGAAAAAAGCGGTGTCGGCCTGCTCAAAGAGCTGCCGCATGGCCAGCGCGTGGCGTTGGCGCAAAGCAGGCTCTTCATGCGCGGCGGTGAGCTGCTCCAGCGCGTAGCTGCGCGGTGTGTCTAGCAGGCGGTAGCGCGGCGTGTCGCCCCCATCGGCGATGACCAGCGAGCGGTCTACCAGTGCGCCCAACACGTCCACCACGGCCCAGGCATCCAGCGTTGCACCATTGGCGGTGTCGGCCACCACCTGGCGGGCCATTTCGAGCGAAAAACCGCCCACAAACACGCCCAGGCGGCGGAATACGGTTTGCTCGGTGGCATCCAGCAGGCCGTAGCTCCATTCCAGCGCGGCACGCAGGGTTTTTTGCCGGGCAGGCGCGCCCCGGCCACCGCCGTTGAGCAGGCGCAGGCGTTCGTTGAGCGAGTTGGCTAACGGCACCAGGCCCAGCAACGGCACGCGGGCGGCGGCCAGCTCGATGGCCAGCGGCAGGCCGTCCAGGCGGCGGCAAATTTCCACCACCGTGGCCAGGTTCTGTGGGCCGAGTTCAAAGCGCCGGTCGGCCGCCTGGGCGCGCTCGGCAAACAAGGCCACCGCACCAAAGTGGCGGGCCACGTCCAGCGGCGCGCTGTGTTCGGGCAGGGCCAGCGCATCCAGCCGGTAGACCCATTCGTTGGCCAGCTTGAGCGGGGCCTGGCTGGTCACCAGCACCTGCAACTGCGGCGCTGCCTGGTGCAGGGCTTGCAGGATGCGGGCAACTTCGTCGAGCAAATGCTCGGCGTTGTCGATGGCGATCAGCATCGACAAGGGGCGTACGGCCTCCATTAAACCCTTGAGCGGGTCGCCGTGGCCCGACTGCAGGCCCAGAGCCCCGGCCACGGTGCTAGCCACAAATTCGGGCGCGGTTTGCGATGCCAGATCGACCCAGGCGACACCGTGCTGGTGGGCGCTGCGCCGGGCGTGTAGCAGCCACTGCGCCAGCAGCGATTTGCCAATGCCGCCGGCCCCCACGATGGTCAGCAGGCGGTGCTGGCCTAGCAGGGTGTCCAGGTTGGATACGTCCAGCGTGCGGCCGATCAGCGGGGTGAGTACCAGCGGCAGGTGGGTCAGGTTGGGGTGGGCATCCGTGGCTGGTGCCGGGGAGGGAAGCGCGGCCGCAGCGGCGGCGGGCGGGGCATCGCTGGCTTCCAGCGCAAACCGGTAGCCTCGGCCGGGAATGGTCACGATGGCCTGTGGCCCCAGCAGCTTGCGCAGCGCCGACACCTGGGCCTGTAGGTTGTTTTCTTCCACCACCAGGCCGGGCCAGGCCAAGTCCAGCAGTTCGTCTTTGGACACCACGCGGTCACGGTGGTGCACCAAGGCCATCAGTACGTCAAAGGCCCGCGCGCCGGGGCTGGTTGCGGCTCCGTCTACCAGCACCACGCGCTGGGAAGGACGCACTTCAAAGCGGCCAAATCGATAACTGTTTAACAACAAAGCTCCTATCGGTGTCAATTTCCAAATGTATTGCACGCCGTGGATTCTGGCGTTTTGCGCAATTTCTCACGGTTTCAGAAGTTTTCAGGTCGGCTTCAGGTGGGCTAAGTACGCAGCGGGTCAAGCAGAGGAAAGTCCGTCTCTGTGGTGGCGACCTTCCCAGTTGCCCGATTGTCAAGGACATGTTGTATGAACTTTGAACCTTTTATGCCTTTTGAGCCTTCTGAACCGCTGGTGCCGCCGGCTGTCGTCAAATCCAGCGTGCCGAAAGCCCATTATTTCGACCGGGTCGGGCTTGTGTGGATCGTGGCGTGCGTGCTGTTTGCCACCTCGGCCGGGCAGCTATTGCCCAAGTTGGCCGAACCCGACGGCGTACGCAATACCCTGGTAGCGCTGGGTGTGGCATCTGCCCGCCCGGTCGAAACCGCCGAAACCACCAAAGCGACCCACACCACCACTGTGGCCAGCCTGCCGCCACAGGGCGCAAACCCGTCTCAGCCTACACGAGCCACGCAGGCCAAGCAAGAAGCTGGGCCCTTGGTGTCCGCAGTTCTTCGTCAATTTTGAGGATGCGCGCTATGGCACGCCTCCCTAAGATGTTTGGTGTTACGGGGCGCAAACCCCTGCACGTCGATGTTGCCCGAGCCCGCCCGTGTTTGGCCTTGCCTAAGCCGGCACCTTCCCACGGTCTCGTACCCCATTTGCTGCAGTCTTTGCAGCGCTTATCTCACCCATTAAGCGCTTCCGTAAGGGAGTGGAGGAAAAAAATCATGCTGAGCCCATCATTCACCCGTGTTGCCACCCGCGTGCTGATTGCCGAGAGCCACTCTGACACCTTGCTGCGCTGCGCTGAGGCCGTGCAAGCAGATGGGCAGCTCAGCTTGGCCGCGGCCGTGTCCACCGGGGCCGCTGCCATCGCCATGATGGACCAGTGCGTCCCCGATGTGGTGGTGGTCGACGTGCAGTTGCAAGATGTGCCCGCCATTGCGGTTATCCGCCATGCGGCCTGGCATTTTCCGCAGGCCGACATCGTGGTACTGACCCAGTTTGGCAACGACGAGCAGGTTCTGCAGTGCATAGAAGCCGGAGCCACCGCCTATTTGTTCAAAGACAGCGCTGCCGAATGCCTGGCGCAGAGCATCCACCTGTGGCGCAAGGGCAGTGCCCCCATCAGCCCCGGCATGGCGCGCCGGGTGTTGGGGCGCTTTCGCCTGCGGCTGGGCACGGGTACCGGCTCGGCCTGGGCTTTTCCGCTGCGCGAATCTACCCATCCGCTGACTGCCTGCGAGGCCGGCATTTTGCGTTGGATCGCCCGCGGCATGAGCCTGGAACAGATCGGCACATTGGCCTCCAGCCCGCAGTTGGGTGTATTGGCCCATGTGAAAAAGATCTACCGCAAGCTGGCCGCCCATGCGCGGGGCGACAACCTGGAAGTTGTCAGCGAACAAGACATCCAGATCGTGGCCATGGGTTCTGCCGGTGACCGGCAGTCCCTGTCCATGCCATCCCCATGATTTTTCAGTTTTCAAAAAAGGAGTTTTTATGCGAGTGACATCGGCGCGCCCCAAACCCATGCCCATCCCCAAGCCCAGCCGTGAACGGTGGGTGTCCGCCGTGGTGTGGCTGTTGTTCTGTGCCGCCATGGTGGCGGTGGCCCTGTTTTTAACCCCGCGGATCGGCGCGGCCTACGCATCGGACGACTTGACCATACCGGACGAGGTCGCCGCCCCCACACTGGCCAGCACCGACGACGGGCACGCAGTGTCCATGGCCGCCACCGTGCTGTACCCGAATGAAGCGGTTGCGGTGGTTAAACACTAAGGCTTCTGGCGCTTTCAAAAAACCGCGCCTGGCCGGTCACCGGGTCGGTAAAAGCGATAGACCGCGCTAGCAACTGCAAGGGTGCGGCGTAGTCGTCGTCGGCAATATTGACCACCTCGGGGTAGAAGCGGTCGTTGCGAATGGGCACGCCCAGTGCCGCCATGTGCACCCGCAGTTGGTGGGTGCGGCCGGTCACGGGCGAGAGCTGGTACCGCGCCCACGCACCCAGACGTTCCAGCACGGCGATGTGGGTTTCAGAATTGGGTTCGCCCGCCGTCTCCTTGTAGCGAAAGAACGGCTCGCCGGGCACGATCTGGCTGCGGTAGACCGGTGGAAGATCGGCGTGCCAGGGGGCAATCGCCTCATAGTGTTTGTGCACTTCGCGCTGCGCAAACAGCGCGTGGTAGGCCGCCCGTTCGGTGGTCTGGATGGCAAACAAGGTGACCCCGGCGGTTTCACGGTCTAGCCGGTGCAGCGGGGCCAAAGTGGCTAGGCCCAGCGATTGCTTCAGCCGCACCAGCAGCGTTTCTTGTACATAGCGCCCGGCGGGCATGGTCGGCAGGAAATGCGGTTTATCCACCACGACCAGATGCGCATCCTGGAACAAAACCTGCGCCTCGAACGGAATGCGCGGCTCCACCGGCAGGTGGCGGTAGTAGTACAGCCGGGTGTGGGGGCGGTAGGCGGCATCGGGCGGCACGGGCAGCGCCTGTTCGTCCAGCACCAGCCCGTCGCGCATGCGCTGCAGCCACACAGCGCGCTCCACGGTGGGAAAGCGCTCTGCAAAGAAGTCGATAACGGTGGGCCAATTGCCACCAGGCAGGCCGACGGTGCTGGGGCCGACACCGTCACGGGTGGGGAGATTCACACCTTGGTGAATACGACGTCCCACACGCCGTGGCCCAGCTTGATACCCCGGTTCTCGAACTTGGTGAGGGGGCGGTAGTCCGGCTTGGGGGCGTAGTCGGCGGCGGTGTTTTTCAGCAGCGGCTCGGCGCTGAGTACTTCCAGGATCTGCTCGGCGTAGTTTTGCCAGTCGGTGGCGCAGTGCAGATAGCCGCCGGGTTTGAGCCGGGCGGCCAGCTTGGCCACCAGCGGGGCTTGCAGCAGGCGGCGCTTGTTGTGCTTCTTCTTGTGCCAGGGGTCGGGGAAGAACACGTGGACACCGTCTAGGCAGCCGGGCGGCAGCATGTGGTCCAGCACCTCGACGGCATCGTGCTGGCAGATGCGGATATTGGTTTGTCCCTCTTCGCCTATGCGTTTGAGCAGTGCGCCGATGCCTGGCGTGTGCACTTCGCAGCACAGAAAGTTCTTCTCGGGCAGTAGCGCGGCAATGCTGGCCGTGGCCTCGCCCATGCCAAAGCCGATTTCCAGAATGGTGGGGGCGCCGCGGCCAAAGGTGGTCTCCAGGTCCAGCGGCGCGCTGCGGTAGGGCAGCAAAAACTGCGGCCCCAGGCTTTCAAACGCCTTGGCTTGGCCACTGGTGGTGCGGCCCGTGCGCAGCACGAAGCTTTTGATGGTTTTGTGGTGGGCGGGGCTAGCAAGGCTAGGGGTGGGGGCGATTTCGGGAGGGAGTTCGGTGTGCATGGCATCAATTCATTAATCTGGATTTGGTGGCAGGGCGGCGTAAAACCGCACTGCCCACCAGTCCAACAGGGCTACACCATACCAAACCACGGGCTGCCCTTGCGCGGGGAGTGGGCCCGTTCTTCCACCCACTGGCCTTGTGCGTCCCAGGTGCGCCATCTACCGGGCTTCAGCAGATGCGGAATTGGCAGCCTGCCGAGCACGCCGGGCAGCTTGGCAAACGCCCCTTGCCCCACGGCACGCCCGCCCAGCGGGAAGTTCCAGGTTGGCGTGGTCGCAGCCGTCACTGGTGTGGCCAAGGCCCGTGCCAATTGGCTGGCGATACCCTGGGGAATAGCTCCGGCATTACAGGCATCGACCAGAATCGGCTCGCCATGCCATATCCCGCACTCGCGTACCAGTGCCGCCAGCGCCGCGCCGTCGGCAATGCCTTGCACGCTGTGCGGCGTGGCGTGGGCAAAGATGCACAGGTAGCCCGGCAGTCGCTTCTCGCGCAGGCCCGAGGCGTACAGCCAGCGGTCGCGGGGCTGGATGAGGATGATTTTCTGGCGCTGGGGGTCGATGGTGGCCACCCTGCGCTGGTGGCGGTCTAGCGCGGTGAAGGCTAGCTGCTGCAGTTCGCTGCCGACTAGCTGTTCCACTGGACCACCCACTGCGCCAGTGCGCTAGCGACATCCCCGCCAGCGGCTGGCAAGCCCAGCACGCCCGCCGCCGCATTCAACGCCGCTAGCGGTTGCGCCAGGTCCAGCGCCTGGGCACCGTTTTGTTTGGAGAGCTTTTCGCCATTTGGGCCAAGCACCAGGGGGGTGTGCAGGTACTGCGGTGTGGGCAGACCCAGGGCCTGTTGCAGCCAGATCTGGCGCGGGGTGTTGTCGGCCAGGTCCTGGCCGCGCACCACGTGGGTGATGCCTCGGGCCGCATCGTCAACCACCACGGCGAGCTGGTAGGCCCACAGGCCATCGGCGCGGCGCAGCACGAAGTCGCCTACCTCGGCGGCCAGGTTTTGCTGCTGGGGGCCGAGCAGGCGGTCGTTCCACGTCAAAATGCCGTTTACTATTAAATTAATAGCTACTGACGTAGGTGGAATATGCGCTAGAGGCCTATTTTCCTTAAATTTGTCGGTACGCAACCGCCAGGCCCGTGCAGGGCGGCCGTGCAAGCCGGAGCGGCAGGTGCCGGGGTAGACCAGCTCGGCGTTGCGGCTGCGTACCTGGCCCTGCGCGGCGCAGGCCACTTCAATTTCTTTGCGCGAGCAGGCGCAGGGGTAAGCCCAGCCGCTGGCCACCAACTGGTCCAGCGCCTGCTGGTACAGGGGGCTGCGGTGCGATTGGTAGGTGGGCGGTGCGTCGGGCTGCAGGCCGCAGGCGGCGAGCTGTTGCAGAATCAGCGCGTCCATGCCGGGCAGGCAGCGCGGAGTGTCCACGTCTTCGATGCGTACCAGCCAAGTGCCACCAACGGCGCGGGCATCGAGCCAACTGGCCAGGGCCGCAACCAAAGAGCCCGCATGCAGCGGGCCCGTGGGGGACGGCGCGAACCGTCCGGTGTAACCTTGTACCAAGCTACTTCTAAGCAATCGCCAGCGCCATCTCCAGGCCGGAGATAAAGGCGTCTTCCACCCGGTGGCCGATGCACCAGTCGCCACAGGCTCCGATGCTGGATTTTTCGTCCCACAGGTGGCTGCGGCCCAAGGGCTGCACGGTCTGGGCGTAGCGCCAGCGGTGCACGGCAGCATGGGAGGGTTCGGCACGGATTCCGGTGACTTCGGTAAAGGCTTTGAGCAGCTTGGCCTGGATGCGGGGGGCATCGTCTTCCAGGTGCTCCAGCGACCAGGCGGCACTGGCCTGCACCGTCCAGCGCTCGATACTGCCGCGCCCAGGCTTGCTGGATTCACGCGATAGCCAAGCGATGCGGTGGTGGTTGCTGCGTGCTGCGTTCCACTGCGGGCCCAGGTGGGCCATGGTGGGCTGCATGGCCTGGGGGAAGGCCAGCATCAGCGTCCAGCAGGGGGCTACTTGTACCGGGTGGATGTCGCGCACCAAGCGGGCGGCCTGGGCCGAGTTTTGCAGCAGGTCCACGGTTTGCGGATTCGGCATGGCCAGCACCACGGCATCAAAGCCGGAGAACACGTGCTGTGCGTCGGCTGCGCCTGGCATGCCGGTGGTACGCAGTTGCCACTGCTTTTTGTTCATCGGGTCGCGCTCGATGCGGGTGACCTGGGTTTCCAGTTCCAGGCGGCCATCGTCGGCCAGCGGCTTGGCCCAGTGCTTGACCAGGCCGCTCATACCGGGCACCGGCACCCAGTGCGGGTCGCGCGAGGGCAGGGCGGCCGAGGCCACGCGGCCAAAGGTATCGAGCACGCGCACCGAGTTGGCGCTCCAGGGTTTGCAGATGCCTTTGGCGGTTTCCAGGGCCAGTGCAAAGCGGGGGTCGCGCACGGTGAAATACTGCGCACCGTGGTCAAACGTGCCAAACGAGGTGCTCCGGGTGGACATGCGCCCGCCTGCGCTGCGGCTTTTGTCGAACACCGAAACGTTGTGACCGGCCTGCACCAGCGTGCGTGCGCAGGCGATACCGGCCATGCCTGCACCAATGACGGCGATCTGGCGGGGGGCTGTAGCACTGGGTTTGTTTGTCATGTGTGTTGGTTTTCTTTGGAGTGGCTACGGAGTGGCGACCAAGCACACTCTACACGTAGTGCGCAGCCGCTTTCCTCGGGGACTCCCCGCGGGTTCAATTGCTTTGTTGCCGCTCTAGCAATGCGGCACGGGTGGCCGGGCTTTTGAGCTGTTGCAGCCACCATTGCAACGCCCGCCCGTGCGTGCCGCCACCCGACTCGGTACGCCATGCGTAGCTGATGTGCAGCAGGCGCGATGGCCGCTCGACGCTGCGGCTCACCAGGCGGCCGGTTTCCAGGTAGGGACGGGCCAGGCCTTCGGGCAAGAAGCCGCAGCCCAGTCCGCGCAGCTGGGCCTCTAGCTTGGCACGCATGCTGGGCACGGTAAACACGTCTTGCCCGCCCAACAGACCAAAGGTCAGCGCATTGCCGCGCTGGGTGGAGTCGGCCACGGCCACGGCGCGGTACTGCTGGATCAGGCTGTCGCTCAGCGGCTCGGGCATGCTGGCCAGCGGGTGGTGCGGTGCCACCACAAAGATGAAGCTCATTTCGCCCAGCAGGGCACCCACGATGTTGCTGTTGGAGATGTTTTCCATCGCCACGCCAATCGCCACATCGGCCTGGCCGGTGACCAGCGCGTCCAGCGTGCCGTACAGCACCTCTTCGCGGATCTTCACCCGCGTGGGCGGGTTCAGCGCAAAAAACGACTCGCACAGCTCCATCACCGTGGAGCGCGAAATCACGCTGTCTACCGCAATCGTGAGCTGCGGCTCCCAGCCGGTGGCCACGCGCTTGACCCGGTTGGCCACGGCATCGATGTCCTCCAGCAGGCGCTGGCCTTCGCGCAGCAGCTCGGACCCGGCCACGGTGAGCTTGGCCTGGCGCGAGCTGCGGTCGAACAGCAGCACGTCCAGCGCGTCCTCGATATTGCGTACCCGGTAGGTCAGGGCGCTGGGCACCATGCCCAGGCTGCGGGCGGCAGCGGCAAAACTGCCCTGGGCGTGGATGGTTACCAGCATGGACAGGGCATCGGGGGTGAGCACATCGCGGGCGGTTTGCATGGTCGGCCTGGTTCCGTTCAAATTTATAAAATGATGCCATCAAATGCGGTGGACTGCCAACACCGTGTACAGGCCCAAAATTCAGGCCATGGATTCGATACGCGGATCTTCATCACAGAACTTACGCAGCGCACCTGTAGCTCCCTTCGGGAGTACAGGGGGCTAGCGGAAGTTCTAACATTCAAGGAGTTCACACATGCTCACTCTCCGTAAATCCCAAGACCGTGGCCACGCCGACCATGGCTGGCTCAAGTCGCACCACAGCTTTTCGTTTGCCGGTTACATGGACCCCAAGCACATGGGCTGGGGCAATCTGCGCGTCATCAACGAAGACACCATCACCCCCGGCGCAGGCTTTGGCACCCACGGCCACCGCGACATGGAAATCATCAGCTACGTGCTGCAAGGCGAGCTGGCGCACCGCGACACCATGGGCAACGTCAAGGGCATCCCGCCCGGCGACGTGCAGCGCATGAGTGCCGGGCGCGGTGTGCAGCACAGCGAGTTCAACCATGCCGACGACCAGACCACGCACTTTCTGCAAATCTGGATCGAGCCGAATGTGAAAGGCATTGCGCCGAGCTACGAGCAAAAGACCTTTGCCGAGAGCGAAAAGCGCGGTGAGCTGCGCCTGGTGGCCTCGCCCGACGGTGCCCAGGGCTCGGTGACCATCCATGCCGATGCGCACCTGTACGCCGGGCTGCTGGACGGTACGGAGTCGGCTACGCTGGCGCTGAACCCGGCCCGCAAGAGCTATGTGCACCTGATCAGCGGCGCGCTGGAAGTGAATGGCGTCGCGCTTTCCACCGGCGATGCGCTGTTGATTGAAAACGAAGCCCTGCTCACCCTGGGCAAGGCCGCAAACGCCGAAGTCCTGGTCTTTGACCTGGCTGCTTGAATTTTTTAACCGGGACTTACGCAAGTTCCCCCTGTAAGTCCGAAGGGCGATACAGGGGCGCTGCGTAAGTCCTATTCACCTCACTCTGAAAGAAAACCATGTTCAAAACCCTCCAAAACCCCCTGAGCTTCGTAGGCCGCCTGCTGCTGGCCGCCCTGTTTCTGCCTGCCGGTATCAGCAAAATCACTGGCTTTGCGGGCACCGTGGGCTACATCGCCTCGGTAGGCCTGCCGTTCCCCACGTTAGGCGCGCTGGCCGCGATTCCGGTCGAAGTGCTGGGCGGCCTGGCGCTGATTTTCGGCCTGGGCACCCGCTGGGCGGCGCTGATTCTGGCCGGTTTCACCCTGGTAGCCAGCTTCTTCTTTCACGCCTACTGGGCGGTGCCTGCCGAGGCCGTGATGGTGACGCAGCTGCTGTTCATCAAGAACATCGCCGTCGTAGGTGGCCTGTTGACCCTGGCCGCCTGGGGTGCCGGTGCCTGGAGCCTGGACGCCAAGCGATAAGGCACACCCCCAGACTGCAGTGCTTCGCATCTTTCGCCAACCCCCTCGCAGGGGGCAACACCAGCAGCCTGGCAAAGCCAGTTCTGCGGTGTTTCTGGTGAATAGCCGTCTCGTTTAAAGTATTTCCCGTTCGTTGTTTTAACCCACCCTAGAAAGTCTGTATGACCAAAACTGTTGTTGTGTACCACTCTGGCTACGGCCACACCCAGCGCGTAGCCCAGGCCGTGGCCGAAGGCGCCAGCGCTGAGCTGATCGCCATCGATGCCGAGGGCAATCTGTCCGAAGCCGGTTGGGCATCGCTCAACGCCGCCGATGCCATCATCTTCGGCACCCCCACCTACATGGGTGGCCCGAGCTGGCAGTTCAAGAAATTTGCCGATGCCACCAGCAAGGCCTGGTTCACCAGCGCCTGGAAAGACAAAGTGTTTGGCGGCTTCACCAACAGCGCCAGCTTCAGCGGCGACAAGCAAGTCACCTTGATCTATCTGCAAACCCTGGCTTCGCAGCAAGGCGGCATCTGGGTCAGCCTGGGCCACATGCCCAGCAACACCAAGGCCGCGACCCGCAACGACATCAACAACCTGGGCGGTTCGGTGGGCGTGCTGGTGCAGTCCCCTTCAGACAGCAGCCCCGCAGAAATGTCGCAAGGCGACCTGGACACCGCTAAGCTCTACGGCAAACGTGTTGCGGATATCACTGCTAAATTTCTGGCCTAACTTTCATGGCTCGGGGTGCTGAGCACCCTGAGCCATGAAAGTTGTTTCACGTTAACTGTTGACCCCCTAGGAGCCCGACCATGCCCATCACCCTGCAACTCACCGGCCATGCCAAAGACTTGGGGGGCGGTTTTGTGGTGCGCCGAGTGCTGCCCGCCGCGGCGCGGCAGTCGGTCGGTCCGTTTTTGTTTTTTGACCACTTCGGTCCGGTGACCGTGCATCCCGGCGGCGGCCACGCGGTGCGCCCGCACCCGCACATCGGGCTGGCCACGGTCACCTATTTATTCGAAGGCGCGATGCTGCACAGTGACAGCCTGGGCTATGTGCAACAAATCGCCCCGGGTGCCATCAACTGGATGACCGCCGGGCGCGGCATCGTCCATTCCGAGCGGCCACCGCCTGCGCTAGCCGCCAGTGCCTACACCAACCACGGCATCCAGCTCTGGGCCGCGTTGCCGCAAGCATTCGAAGAGGTGGAGCCCAGCTTCACCCACACCCCCGCCGCCGACATTCCCGAGCTGGCCGTGGGCGATGCCCAGGTGCGCGTGCTGATCGGCCAGGCCTGGGGCAAAACGTCTCCAGTGGCCACCTTTGCGCCCACTTTGTACCTTGACATCACGCTGCCCGCCGGTGGCCTGCTGGACCTGCCGCCGCTGGCGCAGGAGCTGGCCGTGTACCCGGTGGATGGCGATGTAGAGGTGGATGGCGCGGTGCTGGCCGCCCGCACCCTGGCGCTGCTGCAGCCCGGTGTGACCACGCAGATCCGAGCCACCGCCGCGACCCGGCTGCTGGTGATCGGCGGCGATGCGCTGGACGGCCACCGCTTCATCAGCTGGAACTTCGTTTCCAGCCGCAAGGAACGCATCCTGCAAGCCGAGGGCGACTGGCAAGCCCAGCGCCTGGGCCAGGTGCCGGGCGATGCGGAATTTATCCCGCTGCCTGAAAAACGCCCTCCACAGGCGTAACTCCTAAAATAATAGCTACTAGCGTAGGTGGAACATGCGCTAGCGGCCTATTTCTTATAAATTCTGCTTCAGGGCAGGGCACGGTCTAAATGCGTGTAGCCACCGTCCACAAACAGCCACTGCCCGGTGGTGTGGCTGGCGGCATCGGACAGCAGGAACACGGTGGTGCGGGCGATCTCTTCCGAGGTGGTCATGCGCTGGCCCAGCGGGATTTTGCTGGTAATACTGCGCAGCTTTTCTTCGGCGTTGTCAAAGCTGCTGATCCAGCGCTCGTACAGCGGGGTCATGACCTCGGCGGGGATCACCGCGTTGACGCGCACGCCATCCTTCAACAGCGAGGCCGCCCACTCGCGGGTCAAGGACAGTTGCGCGCCCTTGGAGGCCGTGTAGCCGCTGGTGTCGCCTTGGCCGGTGAGGGCGGTTTTGGATGAGATGTTGACTATTGAGCCGCGCGAGGCCTTCAGGTGTGGCACGCAGTAGTGGGCCATCACGTAATAGTGGATGAGGTTTTTGTCCAGCGAGGCCACAAACGCGTCGCGCCCCGCGTCCAGGCCCACGCTGTCGTTGATGCCCGCGTTGTTGACCAGGCCATCGATACGTTGGAATGTGGCCATGGTCTGCGCCACGGCGGCACCGCAAGCGGCATCGTCTTGCAGGTTGAGCTGGATGAAAAGGAATTGGGGTTGCAGAGCCCCGAGCTGGGCCGCAAAGTCGCTGTTCAAGGCGCTTTTGCCCAGGATGACGGGAATCGCGCCTTCTTGCGCCAGCGCCAGCGAAATCGCGCCGCCAATGCCGCTGCCGCCACCGGTGACGAGGATGACTTTGTCTTTGAGATGCAGATCCATGGGGTTTACTTTAAGTTGAGGTTGTAGCAACGGATGGCGTTGCCGGACCAGAAGGCAGTTTGTTCGGAATCAGACAGGCGCCGTGCCGCCCAGGTCTGCGCCAACTGGTGCACGGCGGGGTAGGGCGCGGCCAGCTCGCACACAGGCCAGTCGGAGCCAAACAGCAGGCGCGCCGGGCCAAAGGCTTCCAGTGCGGTGTCAAAGCAGTCCCACACGGTTTGCTGCACGGCAGTGGGCAGGCCATCGGCAACATTGGCAAAAGGCCAGGCGGCTTCGGTCACCAGGCCCGACAGCTTGCACACCACGTGGGGCAAGGCGGCCAGCGTCTTGAGCGACTGGGTCCATTGCGGCATGTACTCGGGATTCTTGAGCGGCGGCTTGCCCAGGTGGTCCAGCACCAACCAGTGGGCATCGTGCGTGGCGCAGAAGTCGATGACCAGGGGCATCTGGTGGGCAAACACCAGTACGTCGTAGCTCAGCTCTTTGCTTTGCAGCAGAGCCACGCCGCGCCGAAACAGCGGGTTGTTGACGACTTGCGCCACATCGGGCTCGTCTTGCAGGATATGGCGAAAGCCGCGCAGCTTCGGTTGCTGCGCCCAGCCGTCGAGCTGTGCTTCCAGTACAGGGCTGGCCAGGTCGGCCCAGCCCACTATGCCCAGGATGCTGGGGTTGTGTGCGGCCAGGTCGAGCAGAAAGTCGGTCTCTGCCGCCTCGGTACGGGCTTGCACGGCGATGGAGCCGGTGACTCCGCTGCGGTGCATGGGGCAATCGCTGGGCGATCGGTCCTGCGCCAGTACTGCCATGCCGGGGCTAATCCACGGAAAAGCCGCGGGCTCAAAACGCCAGTAGTGCTGGTGGCTGTCGATTTTTTGCATTACTTTTTGAAGGCGTACTGCACCAAGGTCTCGGGCAGCATTTCGATGGAGAAGCCTGCCGCAGTGGGTGGCATGTAAGCCGCGTTCTGGATGACGCAGGGCTCTTTGAAATGTTCGTGCAGATGGTCCACGTACTCGATGACGCGGCCTTCACGGGTGCCGGCGATGCTGAGAAAGTCGATCATCGACAGGTGCTGCACGTACTCGCACAGGCCCACGCCGCCCGCGTGCGGGCACACCGGCAGGTTGTATTTGGCGGCCATCAGCATGACGGCCAGGATTTCGTTGACACCGCCGAGGCGGCAGGAGTCGATCTGCACCACGTCAATCGCGCCGCGCATGATGAACTGCTTGAACATGATGCGGTTTTGGCACATTTCGCCAGTGGCGACCTGCATCGGTGCGATGCTTTCGCGGATCACGCGGTGGCCTTCGATATCGTCGGGGCTGGTGGGTTCTTCGATGAACCAGGGTTTGGCAAAGGCCAGGTCTTTCAGCCAGTCCACCGCCTGGCCCACGTCCCAGACCTGGTTGGCATCGATCATCAAATGCCGGTCCGGGCCCAGCACTTCGCGGGCGATGCGCAGGCGGCGGATGTCGTCGGCCTTGTCGCGGCCTACCTTGAGCTTGACGTGGTTGAAGCCCGCGTCTACCGCTTCCTGGCACAGGCGGCGCAGCTTTTCATCGCCATAGCCCAACCAGCCGGCGGAGGTGGTGTAGCAGGGGTAGCCTTCGCGCTGCAAGGTGGCCAGGCGCTCGGCCTTGCCTACGGCGCGCTCGGTCAGCAGGGCCAGGGCTTCATCGGGGGTGATGCAGTCGGTGATGTAGCGAAAGTCGATGCAGCGCACCAGCTCTTCGGGGCTCATTTCGCCCACCAGTTGCCACACCGGCTTGCCCACCGATTTGGCCCACAGGTCCCACACGGCGTTGACCACCGCGCCGGTGGCCAGGTGGATCGCGCCTTTGTCGGGGCCGATCCAACGCAGTTGGCTGTCGGAGGTGATGTGGCGCCAGAAACGGCCCATGTCGGCCACTATCCAGTCCAGGTCCAGGCCTACCACCAGGTGCTGCATGGCGTGGATGGCGGCGCAGCAGATGTCGTTGCCGCGGCCGATGGTGAAGGTCAGGCCGTGGCCATTCAGGCCGGGCTGGTCGGTTTCCAGGATGACGTAGGCGGCGGAATAGTCGGGGTCCGGGTTCATCGCATCCGAGCCGTCCAGGTGCTGCGAGGTGGGGAAGCGCAGGTCGATGGCGCGCAGGGATTGGATGACAGGCATGCGGGGGCTCTTAAGAATGAAGAAAAAAAGGAGGAGGCTCCCGCAGGAGCCTCGAAAAACCGTCAGGCTTTAGTCGTACAACACGGCGGCGATCTTGGGATCGTCGATGTTGGACTTGTCGTAGAAGTAGAAGCCGGTGTCGATGATCTTGGGCAGTTTTTCGCCCTTGAGTGCCTTCACGGCGGCTTCAACGGTTTTGTAGCCAATGCCCACTGGGTTTTGGGTGATGGCACCGGCCATGGCACCGCTGCGCACGGCTTCTTTTTGCTGCTTGCCCGAGTCGTAGCCGATGATGACGATGTTGCGCTTCATCTCTTTGGCACCATTCAGCACGCCGATGGCCGAACCTTCATTGGCACCAAAAATGCCTTTGATGTTGGGGTTGGCTTGCAGGATGGACTTGGTGATTTCGGTGGACTTCAACTGGTCGCCGCCGCCGTATTGCACGCTGACAATCTTGATGTTGGGATAGGTCGATTTGATGCGCTCCACAAAGCCGTCGCGCCGGTCTACACCGGTACGGCTGGTCTGGTCGTGCACCACCAGGGCCACTTCACCGGCTTTACCGATCAGGCCGGCCATCTTGTCGGCAGCCAGGGCGGCAGCGGCCTTGTTGTCGGTGGTGGCGGTGGTCACAGGAATGTCGCTGTCCACGCCCGAGTCAAAGGCCACGACCGGGATGTGCGCGGCCTGGGCTTTTTTCAGCAGCGGAATGGCGGCCTGGCTGTCCAGCGCGGCAAAGCCGATGGCGGAGGGCTTCTTGGCCAGGGCCGAGGACAGCATGTCGATTTGCTTGTCCACCATGGCTTCGGTCTCTGGGCCTTCAAAGGTGACTTTGACCTTCAGGTCTTTACCGGCCTGGTCGGCACCTTGCTTTACGGCCTGCCAGAACTGGTGCTGGAAGCCCTTGGACACCAGCGGAATGTAAATTTCATCGGCTGCAAAGCTTTTGCCGGTGAATAAAGAAGTCAAGCTAAAACCAACGGCAAGGCAAATCAGTTGTTTTTTAAAAATCATGTCGTATCTCCAAATATTATAGGTATCGAAACTGCTATGGGGTGCGTGAAGTACTCGTGGGTTATTTGCGCCTCCTTAAAATATCGGCATACACCGCCAAAATAATGATGATCCCGGTAATCACGGTTTGCCATTCCTGTGCTACCGACATAATACGCAGCCCGTTGGTCAATACGCTCATGATGAAGGCTCCAATAATGGTTCCCAATATCGTGCCCGCACCGCCGCTAAGTGAAGTGCCTCCAATCACCACCGCCGCGATCGCATCCAGCTCGTAGCCTTGCCCCAAAGCGGGCTGGGCGGAGTTAAGGCGCGAGGCAATCAGCAAACCGGCAATACCGCAAATGGCGCCGTTAAGCGAATAGATAATTATTTTCCAGCGGTCTACATTTACACCGGATAAACGCACAGCTTCTTCGTTACTGCCTAATGCAAAGGTGTAGCTGCCCAAAATAGTTTTATTCAAAATCAGGCTAGAAACAATCGCTACCACGAACAGAATTAGCACCGCGTTGGGAATCGGCAGGCTGGGGAAGAAATAGCCGATCAGCGACTCTTGCGAGATATACGAGAAATTCGGCGTGTCGTTGAAGTAAATCGGCTTGGTGCCCGAGATCACCAATGACAAACCTTTGAGCAGCATCATCATGCCCAGCGTGGCAATAAAAGGCGGGATCTTCAGCTTGGCGATCAAAAAACCCGACACCCAGCCCGCCAGCGCGCCAAACACAATTGCCGCCGCCACGCCCAGGTACATGGGCAGGCCCCAGTAGGTCATGAAGACCCCGGCCATCACCGCGCAAAACGTCATCAGCGTGCCCACCGACAGGTCGATTCCCGAGGTGATGATGACGAAGGTGCAGGCAATCGCCAGCACGCCGTTGACCGCCGTGGCCTGCAGGATGCCGACCAGGTTGTCGGTTTGCAAGAAGTTGGGCGAGGCGGCGCTGAAAAATACCATCAGCCCCACCAGGCTGGTAAAGGCCAGCAGCTTTTGCCGGGTGCTTTGGCTGAACAGGGCGGCTTTGAGGCGTTGGGCGGGGGACAGGTTGGACATGTAGCGGCTCTTTGTTTTCAATGTGCGGGCACTTCGCGCTGTGTGGCGAGTTGCATGATTTTTTCTTGGGTGGCTTCGGCCGCAGACAGCTCGCCGGTGATGCGGCCCTCGCACATCACTACAATGCGGTGGCTCATGCGCAGCACCTCGGGCAGCTCGCTGGAGATCATCACAATGGCGCGGCCCTGCTCGGCCAAGGCGTGCAGCAGCTTGTAGATTTCAGCCTTGGCCCCTACGTCGATGCCGCGCGTGGGCTCGTCAAAAAACAGCACCTCGCAGTCGCGCAGCAGCCATTTGGCAATCACAATTTTTTGCTGGTTGCCGCCCGACAGCAGCCCGGCGCGCTGGAAGATGGACGGGGTTTTGATACCCAACTGGCCCACGTATTTCTGCGTCACGGCTTCAATGTCATTGCGCTTGAGCCAGAAGCCCATAGACACAAAACTTTTCAAGTTGGCCAGCAGGATGTTGGACTGCACGTCCATGCCGGTGGCCAGACCGTAGCGTTTGCGGTCTTCGGATAAATAGCCAATGCCGAACCTGACCGCGTCGCTGGGGGCTTTGATGTCCACCACCTGGCCTTTGACCCGGATCTCGCCCGCGTCGCGCGCATCGGCCCCAAAGATGGCCCGCGCCACCTCGGTGCGGCCCGCGCCCATCAGCCCGGCAAAGCCCAGAATCTCGCCCTTGCGCACGCTAAAGCTCACGTCCTTGATGCTGCGGCCCCGGTTCAAGCCCTTGACTTCCAGCATCACGGCATCGCTGTCGCCTGTATGGGCGTAGGCCACCGGCTGGTGCACTTCCAAGGCGCGGCCCACCATCATGCCGATGATGGTGTCCATACTGGTGGTGGCGGTGGGTACGGTGCCGATGTATTCGCCGTCGCGCATCACGGTGACGCGGTCGCTGATGACCTTGAGCTCGTCCATCTTGTGCGAGATATAGACAATGCCCACGCCCTGGCTTTTCAGCTGGCGGATGATGCGAAACAGGTCGTCGATCTCGGCGTTGTTCAGCGCGGCGGTGGGCTCGTCCATGATCAGCACGCGGGAGTCGAATGACAGCGCCTTGGCAATCTCCACCATCTGCTGCTTGGCCACGGTGAGCTCGCCTACCTCGACGCGCGGGTCCAGTTGCAGGTGCAGGCGGTCGAAGATGGTTTGGGTGTCATCCACCATCTTTTGCTGGTCCACAAACAGGCCAAAGCGCCCCATGGGTTCGCGCCCGATGAAGATGTTTTGCGCGGCGCTGAGGTGGTTCATCAGGTTCAGCTCCTGGTGGATGATGCCGATCCCTAAAGCCTGCGCTGCGCGCGGCGTGGGGATGTCCACGGCTTTCCCGTCCATCTGGATCTCGCCTGCGTCCTTGGTGTACACGCCTGCCAGCACCTTCATCAGCGTGGATTTGCCTGCGCCGTTTTCCCCCATCAGCGCATGCACCTCGCCGGGGGCCAGTTCAAACTGGCAATCGTTCAGCGCCTTCACGCCGGGGAACGACTTGCTCAGATGGGTGATGCTTATGAGTGCTGCCATGCGGTCCTATAGAGGAGGTATAGGGGTTTGTATTTATATGCAAACAAAGTGTTCATGGATGAACATTGGCGCAATACTATGGCGTGAAGCAGGCCGCGCGTCTCGGTACTTTCCCTCAACAACTAATTACATTTATGACTAAAGCAGACAAGGTGGCACCGGACGACCGCTACCGCGCCCCCGCACTCGACAAAGGCTTGGACATTCTGGAGCTGCTGGCCAGCCAACCCCAGGGCCTGACCCGGGCCGAAATCGTCAAAGCCATGGACCGCGGTGCCAGCGAGATCTACCGCATGCTGGAGCGGCTGGTGATGCGCCAGTACGTAATGCGATCGGTCTCGGGCGACCGCTATGCGCTGAGCCTGAAGCTGTTTGCCCTGGCCCACATGCACCCACCGCTGAACCGCCTGGTCTCGCAGGCGCTGCCGCTGATGGATGTGTTTGCCCAGCGGGCCGAGCAGTCTTGCCACATGGGTGTGTACGACCGGGGCAGCGTGTTGATCACCGCCCAGGTCAACGGCCCCAGCGCCTGGGGCATGTCCACCCGGCTAGGCGCACGCGTGGGTCTGGTGGATTCGGCCTCGGGCCACGTGCTGCTGGCCTTCAGCGATGCCGAACGCACCGCGCGCATGCTGGCCGAGCACACGACGCTGGACGGCGAAGTGCCCATGGACAGTGCCGACCTGGCGGTCGTGCTGGACACCGTGCGGCGGCTCGGCTACCGCCAGGGCAATAGCTTGCAGTCTTTTGGCGTGGTGGATATTTCATACCCGATTTTGGGCGTGGACGGCAACGCCCTGGCGGCGCTGACGTGCCCGTACATCCGCCGCATCGACCGGCATGCCGGGCCCACCGAAGACGACGCGCGGGCTTATCTGCTGGATGCAGCGCGGGCTTTATCGCTGCTGACGCTGGCTACTTCGGCACCGTAAACGCTAGCGGCCCGCCGTCGCACATCCCGTCGGACAGCACCAGCACCTCGTAGCTGCTGGGCGTTTCTTTTAGCACGGTCAGAGCCTCGAGCTTGATTTCTTTGTCGCAGTCGCGCAGCTTTACTTTGCCCAGATCCAGCGATGCCAACACCTTGGGCGTGACCGGGGTGGGGCTGGGTTTGCCGTCCCACCAGGCCAGGGTCCAGCCCACGCCTTGGTGGGCTTCCACATCGTCCGGCCCGGCCAGCAGCAGAAAGCCTTTGTCTACGGTTTCCATGTCGCGGATGCCGCGCCCGGCGCCCAGGACCAGCGGGGTCACCGTGGCCTGCACGGCAGCAGCGGGGCTGAAGAGTGCATCGGCATCTACCGCCAGCACAGCCCCCATGCTGCGCAGGCCAAAGTATAGGCGCCCATCGCGCACGGCCAGGCCTTCGATGTTGACCCCGGCATCCGCGCCCAGGCAGGCGCGCTCCTGGGCAAAGGACTGCAGCGCGGGCTGGGCTTGCATCACGCTCCACAAACGCCCGGTGTCGGCATAGCCCACCAGCTTGCCGTCGGCACTGCGCAGGGCGCGGCCCGTGGCCGGGTCGCGTTGGAAGCGGATCACGTGGCGGCTGTGCGGGTTGCTTTCGCAGCTGTTGCGCTTGGCCGAATGCGAGCCGGTGACGTAAAAATTGCGCCCGTCGGTGGCTGCGCCCTCGGCATCCAGCTCACCGGTGTTGTCGCGCAACAGCAGCGGGGCGGGCTCTGCCACCAGCGCCGCGTCGTGCAGCGTGGCCCAGCGGGCTTCCACGCCCTCGTCAAACGCCAGCAGGCATACGCGCTGATTTTTGGTATCCAGGCTGCAGGCGATGCCGCTGACCGACTGGCGGGTTTTCAGCTCCTTCTTTTTGCCCAGGTCGAAGTCGAACCCGGCCTGCACCGGCCACACGCCGCCGTGCGGCTGGATGCTGGGCGCTGTCTGGGTTTGGGCCTGGGCGCTGGCCACGGCCAAAAGCAGACCGGCAGCGGTTTGGAGGAGCGGTGTGGACGGCGGCATAGTGCGTGGCTCCAAAGTAGGTTTGCTATAAAAATAGTAGCTTATAGTGTAGGTGGAATATACGCTAGAGGCCGATTTCTTATAAATCTAGGGCTACAGATTCTTGAGCGCATTGCGGGTCAATTGCTCCAGCAGGTCTTTGCGGTACTTGCGCCAGGCGTCAATGGACAGGTAGCGCGGCGGTGCGGTGCTGGACGGGGCCTCGGCACTGCGGCGTGGGCACAGCCAACCCATGGCGGGGCGCTCGCCCAGCATTTCTTCCATGGTAATGGCCTCCAGGATGGCGGCGGACTTGTCGGGCAGCGGCATACGGGCGGCTTTTTGCAGCAGCGGTTGCAGCCGGTCCAGCCCGCCGTACCAGGTTTGCAGGTGCTCGGCCTTGCTGCGGTCGGTGCAGCGCATGCCGTCCAGGGTCAGCGCCAGCTTGGCATGGAAGAAGAAGATGACGGCTTCATCGTCGTAGTTGTCGAGGTTGTTGGTGCCGCTGCGCATGCGGGCCAGGTCCATGGCGTAGGCAAACGAGTAGCGCGCGTCGGCGTTTTCCGACAGCACGCGCCAGCGCAGCCAACTGGCGTTGACCAGCAGGTCGGCGCTGTTGAGCGCGCCGGTGGTTTGGTCCAGCGGGGCCTTGCCCACCTGGGGGTCGGTTTCCGCGTCCAAGCTTGTCCAGGCGGCGGCCGCTGCGTCTGTGGGCGGGGCGGCCCGCAGCGCCCGCGTCCTCTCCGCGGCTTCCCGCCAGCGGGGAATGCCTTCAGTGGACTTGATGCGCTGGATGTCGGCAAAGCTGGTGGCTTGGGCTGCGCCCAGGCAGGCCCAAAGCAGCGCGGCGGCAAGCCACTTCATGCGGGGAGATGCAGTGGCAGCGATGCGCTGGCCCACTGGTGTACGGCGGCAATGTCGTCGGGCGATGTGCGGCAGCAGCCGCCGATGAGCCGGGCCCCGCGTGCGTGCCAGCCACGGGCCTGGTCGGCAAAGTGCGAGGCGCTGGGATTGCCGTGCCACTGCTTGTGGGTGGCGTCATAGTGCTCGCCCGAATTGGGGTAGACCAGCAGCGGCTTGGTGGTGCGCGCATGCATCTGGTCCACCAGCGAGGCAATGTACTCGGGCGCGGTGCAGTTCACGCCCACGGCCACCACCTGGGCGTAACCGTCCAACGCGGCCACGCAGTCGCCCAGCAGCTCACCTTCGCTGGTGTGCAGGCCGTCGCGGCACGAGAAGCTGATCCACGCCGCCGCGCCGGGAAATTCAGGCAGCAGGCGGGCGAGGGCGCGGGCCTCGGCTAGGCAGGGAATGGTTTCGCAGGCCAGCAGGTCGGCCCCGGCATCCACCAGCACGGCCAGGCGGGGGCGGTGGAAGTCCATCAGGGCTTCTTCGCTCAGGCCGTAGTGGCCGCGGTACTCCGAGCCGTTGGCCAGCATCGCGCCATACGGGCCCACCGACGCGGCCACCAGCGGCTGGATGCGGCCCACGCGATGCGCGGGCTCGGCCCAAAAGGTGTCGCGGGCTTCCACCGCCAGCCGCACGGCGTTGCGCATCAGCTGGGCGGCGGTGGCGGCATCGAAGCCGCGCTTGGCAAAGCCCTCAAAAGTGGCCTGGTAGCTGGCGGTGGTGGCCACGTCGGCCCCGGCCTGGAAGTAGTCCAGGTGCACCTGGTAGATCAGCGCGGGCTGCTCGATCAGCAGCTTGGCGGACCACAGTGGGTCGTTCAGATCGGCACCCCGGCGCTCCAGTTCGGTGGCCAGTGCTCCGTCCAAAATCACCAGTGGCCGCTGGGCGAAGAAAGCGGTTAAAGGGGAGAGAGGTGAAGAAAGTGGCATGTTGGAGAGATAAAAATTAACGCCCGCGTGCGTGTTCCGGCACTTCGAGCTTTTTGGCCAGTTGCGACAGGGTCCAGGTCAGCACCAGGTACATGGCCGAGATGGCCAGGTAGGGTTCCCAGTAGCGCGAGTAGGCCCCGGCCACGGTGCGGGCGGCCATGGCCAGCTCCAGCAGGCCGATGGCCGAGACCAGCGAGGTATCTTTGACCAGGGCCACCATTTCGTTCACCAGCGCGGGCACCATGCGCCGAAAGGCCTGCGGTAGCACGATGTAGCGCATGCTCAGCCAGGGGCTCATCCCCAGGCTTTGGGCGGCGGCATTCTGGCCGGAGTGGATGCTCTGGATGCCTGCGCGGAAGATTTCCGAGATGTAAGCCCCGGCGTTCAGCGTCAGCGCCACCGCGCCGGAGAAAAAGGCCCCATGCTCCTGGCGGAATTCGCGGGCCATGTCACCCTGCAGCAGCCAGCCGCCGTCGGGGTGGATCAGCAGCGGCATCAGCGCAAAGTGGACCAGCAAAATCTGCACAAATAGCGGCGTGCCGCGAAAAAAGGTCACGTAGGCCGTGGCCAGCGCGCGCAGCAGCTTCAGGCCCCAGGCTACCGGCCAGGGCGGGGAGGGCGGTGCCAGGCTGCTGGTGTTGACCAGCCCCACCGCCGCGCCCAGCAGCATGCCCGCCCCGGTGGCGATCACCGTGAGCTGCACCGTCATCCACAAACCCTGTGCAAACAGGGGGCCGTACCCGGCCAGAATGTCCCAACGCCAGACCATTGCGTGCTCCGATTTTTATGAGGCCGAGTGACTACCTGGCAAACCTTGACAGCCTGCACCCGCGTTTTCCAGGAACACCGCAGAACTGGCTTTGCCAGGCTGCTGGTGTTGCCCCCTGCATGTCGCATCTGTTTTTGCAAACAGATGCGAGGGGGGTTGGCGAAAGTTGCGAAGCACTGCAGCCTGGGGGTGTGCCACTATTTGGTGGATTTGAAGTAGTTGTCGTGGATCTTCTGGTAGCTGCCATCGGCCTTGATGTCGGCCAGGCCCTTGTTGATCTGGGCCAGCAGCTCGGCGTTGCCCTTTTTCACGGCCACGCCGTAGAACTCGGGGGCAAAGCCCGCATCGCTGATGGATTTGAAGCCTGCCGTGGGGTTGTTGGCCAGGTAGTGGATGACCACGCCGTTGTCGGCCACCACGGCATCCACGCCGCCTGCAGCCAGCTCGGCCAGGGCCAATGGGGTGGATTCAAAGCGTTTGATGTTGGTGCTGGTTTTGCCTTGCAACTTGACCACCACCTCTTCGCCGGTGGTGCCGGTTTGCACGCCGATTTTCTTCTTCTTCAGGTCGTCCAGTTTGGTGACGGCGGACTTGGCGGGCACGGCGATCAGCTGGCTGGCCTCAAAGTAGGGGTCGGAGAAGTCCATGGTCTGCTTGCGTTCGTCGGTGATGGTGACGGCCGACACCAGCACATCGCGGTCGCCCTGGGCCAGCGCGGTGAACGCGCCTTCCCACGGGGTGCTGACAAACTTCACTTCCAGCCCGGCCTTGTGGGCGGCGGCGCTCAGCACGTCAATGTCGAAACCGACGATTTCACCTTTTTCGTTCTGGAACTCAAACGGTGCGTAGGTCGGGTCGGTGCCCACGGTAATCACTTTGGCTGCCGGTGTGGGGGCGGGTGCCGCAGGGGCCGATGCAGCAGGCTCGGCTGCCACGGAGGCCGGTGGCGCTTTGCCGCAAGCGCTGAGGAACAGGCCCACGGACAGGGCGGCTACGGACTGGAGGAATTGGCGTTTGAAAGTCATGGAAAGTGCGGCGTAATGCGGCGGGTAAGTTTTAGACAAGGCTGGATTATGCGGGGCTGCATCACCCCGCCCACTGCGCCACCGTGCTGCGGATCAGCTCCAGCGTGGCCTGCTGGGTCAAGGTGCTGGGGCGCAGCGAACTGGTGGCCAGGGCCACCTTGGTGCGCAGGGCCGGTTGCTGGATGGCGCGGGTGGTGAAGGCTGACGGGCGGATCGAGCTGGCCACGGCGTGGCGCGACAGCAGGGCGCTGCCCGCACCGTCGGCCACCAGGTCCAGGATGGCGGCCACGCCGTCGATCTCCAGCGCCACCAGCGGGCGGCAGCCGATCTTGGCCATCTCGGCTTCGACATGCATGCGGATGGCGTTGGGGCGGCTGGGGATGACCAGCGGCAGCAGGGCCACGGCTTTCAGCGCAATCGGCGCGGGCGGTGGGTCTTCGGGCAGGCCGGGCGGCCGGGCCTGCACCAACAGTAGCTCTTCTTCCATCAGCGGGCTGATGTCGGTCTCTAAGCTGCTTTGGGCGTTGTAGAGCACGGCAATGTCGAGCCGCCCGCTGACCAGCGACTGCTGCAGATCCACCGACAGGCCTTCGCGGATCGACAGGGATGCATCCGGCATTTGCTGGCGAAAGGCCCGCGTCAGCGGTACGGTGAGTACGCGCGCCAGGCTGCTGGGCAGGCCAATTGCCACCCGGCCCGCCAGCCCACCGCGCACCCGGCCCAGCTCTTCGCGGGCGCGTTCCACCTGGTGCAGGATGCCCCGGCCGTGTTCCAGCAGCAGCTTGCCCGCCTCGGTGGGTGTGGCCCCCCGGCCATTGCGCACCAGCAGGTTTTGCCGCAGCTCCACCTCCAGCAGGCGCACTTGGCGGCTCAGGGCGGGCTGGGCCATGTCCAGCGCCACGGCGGCGCGGGTGAAACTGCCAAGTTCGGCCACCCTGACGAAATATTCGATTTGTTTAAGATCCATATTTGGCTATACCTCTATCTCTATTATGCCGAATTGCAATATCTGATAGAGAGTCTTCCGGCTTGGCTTTGCGCAGCACCGTAGCCACAATGGTGGCAATGTCCCACTCTGCAAACGGCCTGCCATGACGACTGTAATCAAGGGTATTTCTTCGATGGCTACGCGCCTGCTGCTGGCTGAATTGGTGGCCGGGTTCCAGCAACGTTCTGGATTGCGCGTCGATATGGCATCCGTGGGTGGTGTCGACGCGGCCAAGCGCGTACAGGCGGGTGAAACGTTCGACGTGGTGGTGCTGGCATCGGATGCCATCGACAAACTGACCGCTGCAGGCCATTTGCGGGCGGGTTCCCGGGTGGACTTGGTCCGCTCCGGCGTGGCAGTGGCGGTGCAAGCTGGGGCGGCACGGCCCGATATTTCCAGCGAAGATGCTGTGCGCGCCGCGGTGCTGGCCGCCCGCAGCATCAGCTACTCCACCGGCCCGAGCGGCGTGGCACTGGCCAAGCTGTTTGAGCGCTGGGGTATTGCCGCCAGCATCCAGAGCCGCATTGTCCAGGCCCCGCCCGGCGTGCCCGTGGGGGCACTGGTGGCGCGCGGTGAGGTGGAGCTGGGTTTCCAGCAACTGAGCGAACTGCTGCCGCTGGACGGCATCACCATCCTGGGGCCACTGCCACCGGCCATCCAGGTCACCACCATTTTTTCAGCCGGGGTGGCTACCAACAGCGTACAGCCCGATGCCGTACGCGCCCTGCTCGACTACATGAATTCCCCTGAAGTGGCCGAAGCCAAACGCGCTCAGGGTATGGACCCTGTTTAAGACCCTGCCTGCCGACTAAATTCAAACCAAGGAGACGCACACCATGACAAAACCCCTGATCATCGACTGCCACGGCCACTACACCACGGCCCCCAAATCGCTGGAAAACTGGCGCAACCAGCAGATCGCCGGCATCAAAGACCCGGCCATGATGCCCAAGGTGTCCGACCTGAAGATCAGCGACGACGAGCTGATCGAAACCATCGAATCCAACCAGCTGCGCTTGATGAAAGAGCGCGGCTCCGACCTCACCATCTTCAGCCCGCGCGCCAGCTTCATGGCCCACCACATTGGCGACTTCAACGTGTCCAGCACCTGGGCGGCCATTTGCAACGAACTTTGCTACCGGGTCGCCCAGTTGTTCCCCCAGCATTTCATCGGCGCGGCCATGCTGCCGCAAAGCCCCGGCGTGGATCCGGCCACCTGCATCCCCGAGCTGGAAAAATGCGTCAAGGAATACGGCAACGTCGGTATCAACCTGAACCCTGACCCGAGCGGCGGCCACTGGAATTCGCCCCCCTTGAGCGACAAGGCCTGGTACCCCATCTACGAGAAGATGGTGGAGTACGACATCCCCGCCATGATCCACGTCAGCACCAGCTGCAACGCCTGCTTCCACACCACCGGCGCGCACTACCTGAACGCCGACACCACCGCCTTCATGCAGTGCCTGACCAGCGACCTGTTCAAGGAATTCCCCACGCTGCGCTTTTTGATTCCGCACGGCGGCGGCGCGGTGCCTTACCACTGGGGCCGTTTCCGGGGCCTGGCGCAAGAGCTGAAGAAGCCACTGCTGAGCGAGCACCTGCTCAACAACATCTACTTCGATACCTGCGTGTACCACCAGCCCGGCATTGACCTGCTGAACACCGTGATCCCGGTGAAAAACGTGCTGTTTGCCAGCGAAATGATCGGCGCGGTGCGCGGCATCGACCCCGAAACCGGCAACTACTACGACGACACCAAGCGCTACATCGAAGCCAGCAAGATTTTGAGCGATGCCGACCGCGCCCAGATCTACGAGGGCAACGCCCGCCGTGTCTTCCCGCGTCTTGACGCTGCATTGAAGGCCCAAGGCCGTTAAACCATTCAGGAGATCCCTATGAGCATGAACAACCTCGGCATCGTCAAACGCAACATCGTCCGCGCCGACCCGGCCGCCGTAGAGCGCCTGTCCAAACTCGGCGTGGCCACCATCCACGAGGCCATGGGCCGCGTCGGCCTGATGAAGCCTTACATGCGCCCCGTCTACCAGGGCGCGCGCATCTGCGGCACCGCAGTCACCGTGCTGCTGCAGCCCGGCGACAACTGGATGATGCACGTGGCTGCAGAGCAGTTGCAGCCCGGTGACGTGGCCGTGGCCGCCTGCACCACCGAGAACGAAGACGGCTTCTTCGGCGACCTGCTGGCCACCAGCTTCCAGGCCCGCGGTGCCAAGGGCCTGATCATCGACGGTGGTGTGCGTGACGTGGACGAGCTGCAAAAAATGGGCTTCCCGGTGTTTAGCAAAGCCATCCACGCCAAGGGCACGATCAAGGCTACGCTGGGTTCGGTCAACGTGCAGATCATCTGCGCTGGTGCCATCGTCAACCCCGGTGACGTGGTGATTGCCGACGTGGACGGCATCGTGGTGGTGCCCGCAGCCATCGCCATGCAGGTGGCCGAGACGGCCGAGCACCGCGAAAGCTTCGAAGGCGAAAAGCGCGCCAAGCTGGCGGCCGGTGTGCTGGGCCTGGACATGTACAAGATGCGCGAGCCGCTGGAAAAAGCCGGTTTGAAGTACATCGACTAAATTTAAAGAAAATCGGCCTCTGGCGTATGTTGTACCTACGCTAGTAGCTATCAAGTTAATAGCAATTGATGGAGGTGACTTTGATGGAATTTACCAAGACCCCCGGCTGGATGGACTGGTACACCGGCCCCAGCAAACCCCGCTTTGTGCTGCCCGCAGGCGCTGTGGATGCGCACTGCCACGTGTTCGGCCCTGGCGCGGAGTTCCCGTTCGCCCCCGAGCGCAAGTACACCCCCTGCGATGCCTCCAAAGCCCAGCTGTTCGCCCTGCGCGACCATCTGGGGTTTGCCAAGAACGTGGTGGTGCAGGCCACCTGCCACGGCTCGGACAACAGCGCCATGGTCGATGCGCTGAAGGCCGCGAATGGCAAGGCGCGTGGCGTGGCCACCGTCAAACGCAGCATCAGCGATGCAGAAATTCAGGCTATGCACGATGCCGGTGTGCGCGGCGTGCGCTTTAACTTCGTCAAGCGGCTGGTGGACTTTACCCCCAAGGACGAGCTGCTGGAAATCGTCACCCGCATCCATGCCTGGGGCTGGCATGTGGTGATCTACTTTGAGGCGGTAGACCTGCCCGAGCTGTGGGACTTCTTTACTGCGCTGCCCACTACCGTGGTGGTGGACCACATGGGCCGCCCCGACGTGGCGCTGCCGGTAGACGGCCCGCAGTTCGCGCTGTTCGAGAAGTTCATGCGCGAGCATAGCAATGTGTGGAGCAAGGTGACCTGCCCCGAACGCCTGAGCGTGACCGGCCCCAAGGCCTTGAACGGCGAACAAAATGCCTACTTGGACGTGATCCCGTTTGCCAAGCGCATCGTCGAGCAGTTTCCCGACCGCGTGCTCTGGGGTACCGACTGGCCCCACCCCAACCTGAAGGACCACATGCCCGACGACGGCCTGCTGGTGGACTTCATCCCGCACATTGCCCCCACCGCCGAATTGCAGCAAAAGCTGTTGGTCGACAACCCCAACCGCCTTTACTGGCCGGAGGAGAAATAATGTCCTTAGAGAAACCGTACCTGGACGTGCCCGGCACCACCATCTTTGATGCCGAGCAAAGCCGTATGGGCTACCACCTGAACCAGTTCTGCATGTCGCTGATGAAGGCCGAGAACCGTGAAAAGTTCAAGGCCGACCAGCGCGCCTACCTGGACACCTGGCCCATGACCGAAGGCCAGAAACAGGCCGTGCTCGACATGGACCTGAACCGCTGCATCGCCCAGGGCGGCAACATCTACTTTTTGGCCAAGATCGGTGCCACCCACGGCATGAGCTTCCAGCAAATGGCGGGCAGCATGACCGGCATGACCGAAGAGGAATACCGCAACATGATGGTGTCCGGTGGCCGTTCGGCCAATGGCAACCGGGTGCTGGGCGAGGGCGGCGATGCCCAGCCCAATCGCCAACCCCAAGGCTCTGCAGGCAAGAAAGCGACAATTTAATATGGCCAAAATCACCGCCAGCGTTTACACCTCCCACGTCCCCGCCATCGGCGCAGCCATCGACTTGGGCAAGACCGCCGAGCCGTATTGGCAGCCCCTGTTTGCGGGCTACGACTACTCCAAACAGTGGCTCAAGGACAACAAGCCCGACGTGATCTTCCTGGTCTTTAACGACCACGCGACCGCGTTTAGCCTAGACATGATTCCGACCTTCGCCATCGGTACCGCGGCCGAATACCAGCCCGCCGACGAAGGCTGGGGCCCGCGCCCCGTGCCCAAGGTCTTTGGCCACCCCGAGCTGGCCGCGCACATTGCGCAGTCGGTGATCCAGCAGGACTTTGACCTGACCATCGTCAACAAGATGGACGTGGACCATGGCCTGACCGTGCCCTTGAGCATGATGTGCGGCCAACCCGACGCCTGGCCCTGCCCGGTGATTCCGTTCGCCGTCAACGTGGTGCAGTACCCCGTGCCGTCGGGCCGCCGCTGCTTCGAGCTGGGCAAGGCCATTCGCAAGGCCATCGAGTCGTTCGACCAGCCGCTGAACGTGCAAATCTGGGGCACCGGCGGCATGAGCCACCAGCTCCAGGGCGCGCGTGCAGGCTTGATCAACAAGGAGTGGGACAACGCCTTCCTGGACCGGCTAATTGCCGACCCCGATGGCCTGGCCAGCCAGCCGCACATCGACTACGTGCGCGAAGCCGGTTCCGAGGGCATTGAGCTGGTGATGTGGCTGATCGCCCGCGGCGCGATGGCCGATGTGGCCGGTGGTGCCGCACCCACGCTCAAACACCGCTTCTACCATGTACCCGCATCCAACACGGCCGTCGGCCACCTGATTCTGGAGAACAACTAAATGGCTAAAACGATCAAAGTCGCCCTGGCGGGCGCAGGCGCTTTCGGCACCAAACACCTGGACGCAATTGCGTTGATCGACGGCGTGGAAGCCGTGTCGGTGATTGGCCGCGACATGGAGAAAACCCGCGAAGTGGCCGATAAATACGGCATTAAACACATCACCAACGACCTGGCCGAAAGCTTGGCGCTGCCCGAGGTGGATGCCGTGATTTTGTGTACGCCCACGCAAATCCATGCTGAGCAAACCCTGCAGTGCCTGCAGGCAGGCAAACATGTGCAGGTAGAGATTCCACTGGCCGATAGCTTGGCCGGTGCCGAGGAGGTGGCCGCCTTTGCCGCTACGTCGGGCCTGGTGGCCATGGTGGGCCACACCCGCCGCTTCAACCCCAGCCACCAGTACGTGCACAACCAAATCAAGGCGGGTGCTTTCAACATCCAGCAAATGGATGTGCAAACCTATTTCTTCCGCCGCACCAACACCAACGCGCTGGGCCAGGCCCGTAGCTGGACCGACCATCTGCTGTGGCACCACGCAGCCCACACGGTCGATTTGTTTGCCTACCAGGCGGGTAGCCCCATCGTGCAGGCCCACGCCGTGCAAGGCCCGATCCACCCGGCCCTGGGCATTGCGATGGACATGAGCATCCAGCTCAAGGCCGCCAACGGCGCGATCTGCACGCTGAGTCTGAGCTTCAACAACGACGGCCCGTTGGGCACCTACTTCCGCTACATAGGCGACACGGCGACCTACCTGGCCCGCTACGACGACCTGTTTACCGGCAAGGACGAAAAAATCGACGTGAGCCAGGTGGCGGTGTCGATGAACGGCATCGAGCTGCAAGACCGCGAATTCTTCGCCGCCATCCGCGAAGGCCGCGAACCCAACAGCAGCGTCGCCAAGGTGCTGCCGTGCTACCGCGTGCTGCACCAGTTGGAGCAGCAGCTCAACGCTGCGGGGTAATCAACCCAAGGTAAACGGCCCGCCCTTGGCCAGCGCCCGCTGGTACGCAGGCCGGGCGTGGATGCGGGCCAGATAGGCTATCAACCGGGGGCGGCTGGCATCCAGGCCTCCGCGGGCAGCGGCGGCTTCCAGGGGGAAGCTGAGCTGGATGTCGGCCCCGCTGAATTCCTCGCCGGCAAACCACAGGCTTTTGCCCAGCTCGGCTTCCATGAAGTCCAGGTGGGTGGTGATTTGCGGCAGGATGAAGCTGCTTTTAACCTTGCCGCTGATGGCTTTGGCGATGGGTTTCACGAAGAAAGGCATGGGCGTGGATTCGATCTTGTCGAACACCAGCTTGAGCAGCAGCGGCGGCATGGCCGAGCCTTCGGCGTAGTGCAGCCAGTAGCGGTAACGCAGCCGTTCGGGCGTGCCCAGGGCGGGCGCGAGGCGACCCTGGCCGTAGTGCTCGATCAGCGTCTCGATGATGGCGCCGGATTCGGCCAGCACCATATCGCCATCCGTCACCACCGGCGATTTGCCCAGCGGGTGCACTTTGCGCAGGCTGGGCGGGGCGAGCATGGTGGTGGCATCGCGCTGGTATTTCTCCAGCTGGTAGGGCAGTTCCAGTTCTTCCAGCAGCCACAGCACGCGCTGCGAGCGGGAATTGTTCAGATGGTGGACGGTAAGCATGGCTTCCTTGGGTTTACTATCAATAATAGAGCGGCTTGTGCAGGCGCAATATGGGCTAGAGGCCTAAAAAGCTTAAAAACTCTGGGTTAACTGCTGGGTCTTATGCGGAATAAGTAAGCCAGAGATGCACGGCCAAGCAGGCCGATACGGCTGGTTTTAGCATTTAAGTTAGTTGGGCTAAGTATTTCTGTTCTTTTGCGTTTATAAACCGGTGCCCATCCATTTGATTTACTTTCTGTTACTTCCTTGAAAACCTGTTTAACTGCCCAAGATTCAGCCGCCAAGGTGATGGACGTGGTCCCTGCCGTGATGGATGCGATCCGTACGTCGATGCGCCATGGAGTCGAAGGTAGTTTGTCGGTTCCGCAGTTCCGCTGCCTCAACTTCATCTCCCGCCGCCCCGGCTGTGCCATGGGCGATATTGCGGTGTTTTTGGGGGTGACCATGCCTACCGCCTCGGCCATGGCGGACCGCCTGGTGCAGGCCGGGTTGGTGCAGCCGCAAACCGCTACGGGTGACCGCCGCTGCTCCCGGCTGGAAACCACCACGGCCGGTGTGGCGCAGTTGGCGGCGATACAGAACCGGGCGCAGGGTGAACTTAAAGCGGTTTTGGCAGTCTGTACACCGCAGGAGCAACAGACATTGCAAGCCGGGCTGGCCGTACTTTGGCGTATTTTCCGACCCCTATCCGAATCCACCGAACCCATTCACGCACCATGAAGACTGCTCCTCTTGTTTTGAATACCGTCTGCGGCCTGGTGGCCCTGGGCTTGTGGGGTTGCTCCGGCAAGTCCGACGTGGCTGCGCCCGCGGCCGGTGCCTCGGCTGCCGCGACGGCATCTGCGCCTGCGGGAGCGGCCTCCGCGGCGGGTGCTCCCGTCACGGTAACCACCGCCTTGGCCCAGCAGCGCGATCTGCCTGTGGTGCTCAAAGCCACCGGCACGGTGACGGCGCTGACCAGCGTGGACGTGAAGGCCCAGGTGACCAGCGTGGTGGCCAAGGTGCATATCCAAGAGGGCCAGTTCGTCAAGGCCGACCAGTTGATGTTCACCCTGGACGCGCGCGCCGATGAGGCCAACCTGGCCAAGGCCCGCGCCCAGTTGGCCAAGGACACGGCTGCGCTGGCCGATGCCAAGCGCCAATTGGCCCGCAGCAAGGATCTGCTGGCGCAAAACTTTATTTCGCAAGGTGCGCTGGACACCTCGCAAGCCGGGGTTGATGGCCTTACTGCCACCCTGGCCGCCGACCAGGCCGCCATCGACGCGGCCAAGGTGGCGCTGTCGTTTGACCGCATTACCGCCCCCCACGCCGGGCGCGCGGGGCTGGTGCCGGTGTCGGCAGGCAGCGCTGTGCAGGCCAACGTGACCACCCTGGTGACGATTACCCAGCTTGACCCGATGGGCGTGGCGTTCAGCCTGCCCCAGCGCAACCTGGGCGATGCCCTGGCCGCCTTGAAGGGCGAAGGCGCACCGGTGACGGCCACCCTGACCGACAACGGCGGCGTGTTCAAAGGGCGGTTGCAGTTTGTCGACAACCTGGTGGATGCCAGCTCGGGCTCGCTCAAGGCCAAAGCGGTGTTTGACAACAAGGAAGGCAAGCTCTGGCCCGGCGCGTTTGTCGAGGTATCGCAAACCGTCAACGTGCTCAAGGGCGCGGTGGTAGTGCCCCAGGCGGCCTTGATCCAGGGCGCACGCGGCACCGTCGTCTACACCCTGGAAGACGGCAAGGCAGTGTCCAAACCCGTGCAACTGGTTTACGCCCAAGGCCTGGACGCAGCGGTGACCGGCCTGCAGGCCAACGACAGAGTGGTGGTAGAGGGCAAGCAAAACGTGCGCCCCGGCGCGCGCTTGGTGGAACGGGCAGCTGACCCCAAACCGGCCGCCAGCGCCCCTGCCACGGACGCTTCCAAGCCTACCGCACCGTGAATGCACCATGAACTTCTCTGAACTCTTTATCCGCCGTCCGGTGATGACGGTACTGCTGAACCTGGCCATCGTGTTGGCCGGGGTGATTGGCTACCGCAGCATTCCGGTGGCGGCCTTGCCCAGCTACGACACACCGGTGATCAACGTGTCTGCCAGTCTGCCCGGCGCCAGCCCCGAGACCATGGCCAGCTCGGTGGCGCTGATCTTGGAGAAGCAGTTCCAGACCGTGCCGGGCCTGAAAACCATCAGCTCCACCAGCACCCTGGGCAGCACCTCGCTGACCCTCGAATTTGACGAAGGCCGCAATATCGACGCGGCGGCGGTGGATGTGCAGGCCGCCTTGCTGCGGGCCCAGCGCTCGCTGCCCACCGACATGACCAATCCGCCGTCGTACCGCAAGGTGAATCCGGCGGATGCGCCGATTCTGCTGGTGGCCATGACCTCGCCGTCACTCACCCCGTCGGACCTGCAAGACTTTGCCGAGCACCTGATCTCGCCCACCTTCTCCACCATCGACGGCGTAGCGCAGGTGAATATTTTTGGTGCCAAGCGCTATGCCGTGCGGGTGCGGGTGAATCCGCAGGCCCTGGCGGTTCGCAACCTGGGCCTGGACGACCTGAGCAGCGTGCTCAAGTCCGCCAACGTCAACACCCCCGTGGGCACGCTGGATGGCCCGCAGCAAACCCTGGTGTTGCAAGCCAACCGGCAACTGCGCAACGCCGCCGACTTTTCCAACCTGATCGTCAGCAGCAAGGGCGGCAACACGGTGCGCTTGAAAGATGTGGCTAGCGTTGAAGATAGCCTGGAAACCCTGAAAAGCTGGGCCACGCTGAATGGCGAAGCCTCCATCACCCTGGCCGTGCAACGCCAGCCAGGAGCCAACACCGTGAAGGTGGTGGATTCGCTGCTGGCCGCCTTGCCCAATTTGCAGGCGCAAATGCCCCAGTCGGTGAAGATGACCCCGGTGAACGACCGTTCCAAGTCGGTGCGCGAGGCCTTGCACGACGTATCGCTGACCCTGGTGGGCACCATCGTGCTGGTGGTGCTGGTGATCTTCTTGTTTCTGCGCCGCTTTGTGGCCACGGTGATTCCTGCGTTGTCGCTGCCGGTGTCGCTGGTCGGTGCGGTGGCGCTGCTGTGGGGCATGAACTACAGCCTGGACAACATCTCTTTGCTGGGCCTGACGCTGGCCGTTGGTCTGGTGGTGGACGATGCCATCGTGGTGCTGGAGGAAATCATCCGGCTGGTGGAGGAGGGCGTGCCCCCCTTCCAGGCGGCCCTGCGCGGCTCGCGGGCGGTGGGTTTTACGATTATTTCCATGTCCACCTCGCTGATTGCGGTGTTCATCCCGATCTTCTTCATGCCTGGCGTGATTGGCCTGCTGTTCCACGAATTTGCGGTGGTGGTGGGCTTGTCCATCGTGGTGTCGGCCTTTGTGTCGCTGACCCTGGTGCCCATGATGGCCAGCCGTTTCCTGAGCGACGAAACCCACAAAAAGCCACCAGGCCGCATCGTCCATGCGTTCGAAGTCGGTTTCAACAAGTTTCTGGCCGGCTACACCCGCTGGCTGGACGCAGCACTGCGCCACCGCAACATCGTGCTGGGTTTGGCGGCAGTGACCCTGGTGGCCACCGTCTGGCTGGTGATGGTCATCCCCAAGGGCTTTTTCCCCGAAGAAGACATTGGCCAGATCCAGGTGACCACCGAGTCCGCCGAAGACATCTCCTTCCCCGCCATGGTTAAGCTGCAAGAGGCTGCAGCGGCCATCGTCCGCGCCGACCCGAATGTGCTGACCGTCAGCTCGTTCAACGGCGGCAACGGCTCGCAAAACACCGGGCGCATGTTCATCAACTTGAAGCCCCAGAATGAGCGGCCCAAGATGAAAGTGGTGGTGGAAGGTCTGCGCAAGAAGCTGCGCACCGTGGCGGGCATCAATGTGTTCATGCGGCCGGTGCAAAACCTGCAGCTGGGCGGGCGCCAGAGCAAGGCCCAGTACCAGTACATCATGCAGAGCATCAAGGCCGATGAGCTCAATGTATGGGCCACCAAGCTGCAAGACCAGTTGCGCGGCGACCCGCTGTTCCGCGATGTCACCAGCGATGCGCAGATGCGCGGCCTGATCGCCCAGCTGAAGATCGACCGCGATGCCGCCAATACCCTGGGCGTGTCCATCGACACCATCCGCACCGCGCTGTTCAGTGCGTTTGGCGAGCGCCAAGTGTCCACCATCTACCTGCCCACCGACAGCTACCAAGTCATCATGGAAGTGGCCCCCGATGCCAAGGAGGACGAGCGCGCCCTGAATGGCATTTATGTGCGCTCCAACACCGGTGCCTTGGTGCCCATGACCAGCTTCACCACCGTCACCCGCACGGTGGGCGCTACCGCCATCAACCACGTAGGCCAGTTGCAGGCGGTCACGGTGTCGTTCAATCTGGCACCCGGCGCGGCCCTGGGCGATGCCACGGCCAAGATCGACGCGGCCCGGCTGGCGATTGCGCTGCCCAGCAGCATCATCACCAGCTACGGCGGTGACGCGGCAGTGTTCCAAAGCTCGCAGGGCAGCCAGACCATCCTGGTCATCGCCGCCTTGCTGGTGATCTACGTGCTGCTGGGCGTGCTGTACGAGAGCTACATCCACCCCCTGACCATTCTGGCGGGCCTGCCGTCGGCGGCGGTGGGGGCGCTGGCTACGCTGATGATTTTTGGCCAGGATCTGACCCTGATCGCCACCATCGGCATCGTGCTGCTGATCGGTATCGTCAAAAAGAACGCCATCATGATGATCGACTTTGCGCTGGAGGCCCAGCGCCACCAGGGCATGACCCCGGCCGAAGCCATCCGCACTGCGTGCATCCTGCGGTTCCGGCCCATCATGATGACCACCATGGCCGCGCTGATGGGTGCACTGCCTATCGCACTGGGCCTGGGTGCCGGTGCCGAGCTGCGCCAGCCTCTGGGCTTGGCGGTGGTGGGCGGCCTGGTGTTTTCGCAGGCCATCACGCTGTTCATCACCCCGGTGATTTATTTGACCCTGGAGCGCTTCAGCGGCACCGGCCCGGTCACGACACCGGAAGTGGTGGAAGCCTGATTTGCTACTTAATTTATAGCTACTCGTGCATGTAATACAAGCGCCAGAAGGACTTTTTACTATGAAAAACAGACAACTCGGCCCCTTTAACGTCGCCGCCATCGGCCTGGGCTGCATGAACCTCAGCCACGCATACGGTGCGCCGGTTTCGGCAGAGCAGGGCGAAGCCGTGCTGCTGCACGCCCTGGACCGCGGCGTGACCTTGTTCGACACCGCCGCCCTGTACGGCTTTGGCGCGAACGAAGACCTGGTCGGCAAAGTGCTGTCCAAGCACCGCCGCCGCTTCACCCTGGCCAGCAAATGTGGCATGACCGGCGTGGACGGCAAGCGCGTCATCGATGGCCGCCCGGCCACCATCCAGCGCACCTGCGAAGACGCGCTGCGTCGCCTGCGTACCGATGTGATCGACCTGTACTACCTGCACCGCTGGGACAAAACCGTGCCCATCGAAGACAGTGTGGGTGCGCTGTCGGACCTGGTCCGCCAGGGCAAGATCCAGACTATCGGTCTGTCTGAGGTGTCGGCCAGTACCCTGCGCAAAGCGCATGCCGTGCACCCCATCATCGCGCTGCAAACCGAGTATTCGCTGTGGACGCGCAACCCCGAAATCGCGGTGCTGCAAGCCTGCAAGGAACTGGGCACCGCCTTTGTGGCCTTTAGCCCGGTGGCGCGCGGATTTTTGACCGGCGCGCTGACCGACGTTTCCACGCTGAATGCCAAAGACATCCGCCGCACCATGCCCCGCTTTACCCCTGAGAACTACGCCGTCAACTTGGGTTTGCTGGGTGGTTTGAAGGCCATCGCCCAGGATGCCGGTTGCACCCTGGCCCAGTTGGCGATTGCCTGGCTGCTGCAGCAGGGCGAGCACATCATCCCCATCCCCGGCACTACCCGTATCGACCACCTGGATGAAGACCTAGCCGCCGCCGATGTGCAGCTCTCGCCCCAGGTGCTGGCCCGGCTGGACGCGCTCATGGCCCCCCGCGCCATTACCGCAGGCCGCTACAACGCGCAGTCGCAGTCCGAGGTGGATACCGAGGAGTTTGCGTAAGCTGATGTAACGGTGGCATGGGCTTTGCGTGACAAGAGCGACGGGAATCCTCCTGCCGCTCTTTGCGAAAGTCTTTATGTATTCCAGTGCCCGGTCCTTGGCCACCACCATGCCCGATAACACGGGTCTGTCCACCGTCAACCTCGCGGCCCGCCAACGCATGTTGTCGCAGCGCATGGTGCTGCAAACCGTGCTGGCAGCGCAGGGCGACAAGGCCCAGCTGCAGGCGGCCGAGCGCACGCTGAGCCTGTTTTCCGACAGCCAGGCCACGCTGCTGCAAATGCTCAAAAAGCTCGACGAAGCCAGCGCCCGCAAGGTCGAAGCCGTGTACCACGACGTACAGGGCGTGGGTGGCAACATCCAGACGTTCACCAAACTGGTGCGTACAGCCCTGGACCACATCGCCCAGCGCGACCCGCGCCAAGCCGCCTCGGTGGCCCAGGTGGTGGAGCACACCGACGCGGTGCTGGAGGCCCTGAACAAGGCCACCACCGTGTTCGACGACATCAGCAAAACCCAATCCGACAGCATGAAGCGCGAGCTCAGCGGCATCGTCAACGACATCCAGAACGTCGCCCGCGAAGCCAAGGTGGTAAGTTTCAACGCCCTGGTCATCGCTGCCCGCGCCGGTAATTTTGGCCGTGAGTTTGCGGTGGTGGCCAACGTGCTGACCGGCATTACCGGCAAGATCGACGGCCTGTCGCGCGAAGCCATCGTGCTGGCGTGACGCAGCTAAGGGGCTGACGGCCAGACACAGAGGGCAGGGCGGCTACACTCGCGGCCCTTCCTCTCTTGTGCGCCATCCGATGCCTTCTTCCCCGGCCAAGCAGCCCCGCACCCGCAAGTCCCCGGCGGCCGACCCACAGCAGCAACTCAGCCTGCTGTTCAACGAGGCCCCTGAGACGGTGACCGCACCGGCTCCAGCCCCTGCCGTTGCCGCTGTGGCTGTCGTGCTTGCCCCGCCTGCCGACAATGCCGAAGCCTTGGCTTTGCAACTCGAACAACACCCCGACTACCGTGTGCTGCGCCGCCTGGTGCCGCAACGGGAATTTGCCGCCGCACCCGCCCAGGGCGTGAAGCGCCTGCTGGTGCTGGACACCGAAACCACCGGCCTGGAGCACAGCCGCGACAAGATCATCGAGCTGGCCCTGCTGCGCGTCGACATCGACACCGCCACCGGCCTGGCCTGCGGCAGCGTGCAGGTCTACGACGGCCTGGAAGACCCCGGCCAGCCCATCCCCGACATCGCCCGCAAGATCACCGGTATCGACGACAGCATGGTGGCGGGCCAGGCCCTGGACGAAGCCCGCATTGCCGAACTACTGGAAGGCGTGGATCTGGTGGTGGCGCACAACGCCGGGTTTGACCGCCCGTTTGTTGAAGCCCGCCTGCCCGCATTCGCCGCCAAGGCCTGGGCTTGCTCATTTGCCGATATCGACTGGAAGAAACAGGGCCGAGATTCGGCCAAGCTCACCGCCTTGGCGCTGGACCTGGGCCTGTTTTATGACGCGCACCGGGCCGAAATGGACTGCCACGCTCTGCTGGCCGTGCTGCAGGCCCCGTTGCCCGTAGCGGGCCACACCGGCCTGGCGCACCTGCTGACTGCCGCCGAGGGCACCCGCTACCGTTTGCAGGCCACCGGCGCAGCTTTCGATGCCAAAGACGCACTCAAGGAACGCGGCTACCGCTGGGATGCGGCCAACAAGGTCTGGCACACCTGGCTTAGCGACGAGGCCAGTCTGCAGCTAGAGTGCGATTGGCTGGCCACCGAGGTCTACCGCGGCCGTGCCGCCAAGGTGCAGGTCGAGGCACTGGATGCCCGCGTGCGCTACGCTAACCGCGCCGGGGTGCTGTCTTGGAAGAATTTGGGATGAAATAGGGCTCTGGCGTATATTTTGTCTATGCTAGTAGCTATCAAAATAGTAGCAATTGGCAAATGCGTCTATGCCACTGTCAAGTGCTTCGGTTGCAAAACATCCTTCAAATTGAGGATAAATCAACCCCGACTATTGCACGGTATACACCTGTGCGCTCAGGCAGCTTGCCAATCAAGAGGATAATGCAGCCTTCGATCCGGCGATACGCCGTATTATTTCCTTGCCAAATCCCTGCGATTGGCACCCAACTAAGGCTCTATCCATGGCGAAAGCTGATTCCAAAACTGCCATGCTGGCCGACGGCCTGCGTTACAAATCCAAAGCCTCCGGTTCCCCCTTCGCCGCTGCGGCGTCGTTTGGCGGAGCCACCATGTCGTGCTTTTTGTGCGGTAAGCACCGCACCCGTTCGCTGATGGGCACCCGCAAGGTGCTGGGCAAGTCGCAAGCCGTGTGCGCACCTTCGTGCCAGGCTATGGACGAAGCCGCAGCAGGCTAAATTCAATTTAAACCCCGTTTAGCTGGCTGTGTGGGCAAATCGCCCGCGCGGTTGTGGCCTAATCGTGGGTTGTCACATTTTCTATGGAGTAAACATAATGGCAAGAGAACCCCGTACCGAAGCCGAGCGTCTGGCTACCCCCCGTCCCACCCCACTGCCTGGCTACACCAGCCCGGTTAGCCGCGGCCAAAAGCGTAGCTTGGAGCGTGGTGTTGCTACGCGTAGCAAAAAGAACCCTGGCAAGCGCGCGCGCCAAGGCTAAGCCGTTTTTGCACGCCACAACGCCGCGTAGGCGGGCCCTACCGGGCTGCCTACGCGGCGTTGTTGTTTACGCAGACAAAACACCATGTCCAAACACAAATCCGGGCCCAGTGATTGGGTCACCAAGATGCTGGCGGTGATCCGCACCGGCAACGCCCAGGCCGCCATTGCCCAGATCAAGGCCGCCCCCAGCGCCAAGGACGTCGCCCAACTGCGCGCCTTGCTGCAGTTGCCCAGCGCCCCGGCGCGGCATCCCAATGTGGACACCGCCATCAACGAGCAGGTGGTGGCCCTGGCCAGCCCGCGCCTGCACCGGGCACCATGAGCGACGCTCGCATCAAGGGCTTCCACGCCCATGTGTACTTTGATGCGGCCACGCAGGAGCAGGGCCGTACGCTATGCCTGGAGGCCGCCAGCCGCTTCAAGTTGGCCATGGGCCGGGTCCACCCGGGCCCGGTCGGCCCGCACCCGGACGGCAGCTGCCAGTTGGCCTTTGCGCCCTCGGTATTTGCCGAGCTGGTGCCCTGGCTGGCAATGCACCGGCGCGGTTTGGTGGTGTTCATCCGCCCCATCACCGGCAACGATTTGATCGACCACAGTGATTTTGCGATATGGATGGGGGCGGTACGGCCGCTGAACTTGTCGGTGCTGTCCGGATCGGACACGGTCTACGACATTCCCGAAGATTGACGATGTGCATTCCCCTGTGTTGTCTGCTGGTGGCCATGTGCTTGGCCGGTTGTGCCAGCCCCATGAAGCCGATTGCCCAGCAAGAAGAATTCGATTCTTCGGGCAAGTATTCGCGCATGTTCGATGCCACGCCTGCCGACACCTGCGAAGCCGCTCGGCGGGCCCTGCTTAGCCAGGGTTACGTGATTTCCAACGCGGCCAAAGAGCTGGTGCAGGGGCAAAAGAACTTCCAGCCCGAAAACGAAATCCATGTGCAAATGGACATCCGCGTGGTTTGCGCGTCCGAGAGCAAGGACGGCAAGCTCAGCCTGGGCTTTGTGACGGCGCTGCAAGACCGCTACGCCTTGAAGAAGAGCAACACCTCGGCCAGCCTGGGCGTGGGTGTGCTGGGTTCGGTGTCGGTGCCGGTTAGCTCTAGCAACGACGCGATGGTCAAGGTGGGCAGCGAAACCGTCTCCAGCGAGCGGTTTTACGACCGCTTCTTTGCGCTGGTCCAGCACTACCTGGCGCAAGACATGGAAGAGCCGGACGGTGAAGCGCTGGCACCTCCAGTGCCCGACAAGCCGAAAGCGCCGCTAGCGCCGTAAGCGCTGGGCCAGGGCCGTCACCTCGGGGTTGCCTACAGCGCCCGGTGCCTCCAGTTGCGCCTGCACCAGCCGCTGCAAGGTCTCCATTTGCGGCGTGATGCTGCCAAAGAAGCGCACCGAGCCGTCCACCACCACCAGCACCGTCGGGAAGTTGTCCACCTCGATGGGATCCACCACGTCGGCCTGGTCTTCAATATCCACCCAGACAAACTCCGCCCCGGGAAACGCGCGCGCCACCTGTTCAAACCGTTCCTGGTAGTCGCGGCAACTCCCACACCAGTCGGCGCACAGGCAGGCCACCCAGAGTGCGGGGGTAGGAGGCGATAGATTTGCTACTTTTTTCATAGCTACTTACGTAATTGGAATATGCGGTAGAGGCCGATTTTATGCATAAAAAAGCCCCCGTCTGCGTTGGCAAGCGGGGGCCTTGGAGCGGGGTTGCTTACAGCGTATCGATAAAGCTGCGCAATTTGTCGCTGCGGCTGGGGTGCTTGAGCTTGCGCAGCGCCTTGGCTTCTATTTGGCGGATGCGCTCGCGGGTCACGTCGAACTGTTTGCCCACTTCTTCCAGCGTGTGGTCGGTGCTCATTTCGATACCGAAGCGCATGCGCAGCACTTTAGCTTCGCGCGGGGTCAGGCTGTCCAGGATGTCCTTGACGACATCGCGCAGGCCGGCCTGCATGGCGGCTTCGATAGGTGCGGTGTTGGCACCGTCTTCGATGAAATCGCCCAGGTGGCTGTCGTCGTCGTCGCCGATCGGGGTTTCCATCGAAATGGGCTCCTTGGCGATCTTCATGATCTTGCGGATCTTGTCTTCCGGGATCTCCATCTTTTCGGCCAGGATGGACGCATCGGGCTCAAAACCAAACTCTTGCAAGTGCTGGCGGCTGATGCGGTTCATCTTGTTGATGGTTTCGATCATGTGCACCGGAATGCGGATGGTGCGCGCCTGGTCGGCAATCGACCGGGTGATCGCCTGGCGAATCCACCACGTGGCATAGGTCGAGAATTTATAGCCTCGGCGGTATTCGAACTTGTCTACCGCCTTCATCAGACCGATGTTGCCTTCCTGGATCAAATCCAGGAACTGCAGGCCACGGTTGGTGTACTTTTTGGCGATGGAGATCACCAGGCGCAAATTGGCCTCGATCATTTCCTTCTTGGCATTGCGCGACGAGGCTTCGCCTTCGTTCATGCGCTTGTTGATGCCTTTGAGCTCGTCCAGTGGTACCACCACCCGCGACTGCAGATCGGTCAGCTTTTGCTGCAGATCTTGCACCGGCGGAATGTTGCGACCCATGATGGAGCTCCAGGGCTTGCCCGCAGCGGTTTGCTTTTCAATCCATTTCAGGTCTAGCAGGTGCGACGGTACTTTGTTGCCCATCTTGTCGCGGCCACTAAAGTCGGCAATGAAGTTTTCTTGTGGGTAGCCGCATTTGTCCACAATGATGCGGCGCAGTTCGCGCTCTTTTTTGCGTACGTCGTCCACCTGGCTGCGCAGCAAATCGCACAACTTTTCAATGGTCTTGGCGGTAAAGCGGATGGTCATCAGCTCTTCGCTCAAAGCTACCTGGGCCTTGACGTAGTGCGGCGTGCCGTAGCCTTCCTTGTCGTAGATCTTGTGCACCTTCTCGAACAGGTCGCGCAGGGTGTCGAAGCGGGTCAGGGCTTCTTTTTTCAACTCTTCAAGCTTCTTGGTCAGGGCCTTGGAGCCGCCCTTGCCATCGTCGTCATCGGCGGCATCGAACTCGTCGAAATCTTCTTCGGCTACGTAGTCGTCGGCTTCGTTGGGGTTGGAGAAGCCGTCGACGATGGTGGAGATCACCACCTTGCCGTCACGGATCAGCTCGCCCATGTTGAACACTTCGGCCAGCGTGGCAGGGCTGGCGCTGATGGCTTCCATCATGCGCATCAGGCCGCCTTCGATGCGCTTGGCGATTTCAATTTCGCCTTCTCGGGTCAGCAGCTCGACCGTGCCCATTTCACGCATGTACATGCGCACCGGGTCGGTGGTACGGCCAAACTCGCTGTCCACGGTGGAGAGCGCAGCTTCGGCTTCTTCTTCGGCTTCTTCTTCGGTCGCTGCCGTGGGGGCGGTGTTGTTCAGCAGCAGGGTTTCGGCATCGGGCGTTTGCTCGTACACCGCCACGCCCATGTCGTTGAGCATGTTGACCACGACTTCCAGCGTTTCCGCATCGACCAGCTTGTCGGGCAGGTGGTCGGAGATTTCGCCGTGCGTCAGGTAGCCGCGGGTCTTGCCCAGCTTGATCAGGGCCTTCAGGCGCTGGCGGCGCTTGGCTAGGTCTTCTTCGGACAGCACCGTTTCGTCCAGGCCGAACTCCTTCATCAGCGCGCGCTCTTTGGCCTTGCTGATCTTCATGCGCAGCGGCTTGATCTTCTCGCCAGTGGGGCTGAGCTGGACCGGCACTTCCTCGACCGGATCTTCCTCGATCTCGATCAGGTCATCGAGGTTGATCTCGGTGGAGATCGAACCCTTGGGCTTGGGGCCGCGTTTGGCACCAGCGGGCTTGACCTTGGCGGGTGCGGCAGCAGCGGCCGCTTTAGCAGGCGCGGCGGCTTTGGTGGCGGGCTTGGCAGCAGGCAGCGTCACGACCTTGGAGGGACGGCCGGGCTTTTTCTTCGCGGCATCATCGGCGGCGGTGGTAACTTCGGGGGCGGCGGGGGACTTCGATGCGGACACGGGTTTGACTTTCAAAGCGGGCTTGACCACGGCCTCGGTCGCTGCTGGAGCAGCTACTTTGGCGCTGGTTTTGGCAGCCGTTGTGGCGGGTACTGCAGGTGTAGCGGGCTTATTGGACTTTGGAGCAGGCATGGGCAAAGAACCTCAGGACAACAAAAAAACGAAATAAACCCGGAAGCCACAGGCCACCGGCGCGGACGCGTAGGGATAGAAAAGATTTCTCGTTGGCAAGATGGGAGGGCGATCATTTACAGAGATTTTTTTGAAATCCCTGCAGGCAGTCCTTGCGGTGGGGTGGCCGGTGCGCGCTGTGGCGGCTATTGGCCGTATCCGGAGGTGTTGCTGTCGCTCTTGCCGAGCAGTTAGCCTTAGATTATAGCCTGCGGCCCGAAATTCAAGTCTTTTCTCAAACCTTTTAACCGATTTTGATAGCGGTAAGTTCCAAGCGGCGGCGGTTCAGGGCGCGGTAGCGTTCCAGGGCAGTTGGGTCCGATTTGGCGGCTTCCAAGGCCTCGGTTTCCTGCTGCTTGAGCAGATCGATCAGCATCAGGTTGAGCAGGCCGCGCAGCTCTTGCAGGGCTTCGCGGTCAATCACGGTTTCGGTGGCCTCGGCAGCCTCGGGGGCATTGCTGGGCACTGGCCCCGACATCAGTCGCAGCGCTAGGTCTTCAAATGGCTGGCCGCGTACGCCGGGGCGCAGCAGCTCCCAGGTTTGCGGGCCGTGCTCGTGCTGCTGGGCTTCCAGCCAGACAAACAGCGCTGCGTGCGGCTCGGGCAGGGCGCACAACAGGGCGTGGTCTTCGTGGGTCAGGCTGTCCCAGCCGGTGGCGTTGGACAGCAGCAGGCGGGCCGCGTGGTCGGCGCGGCTGGCGGGTTTGCGGCGCCCTGCGCTGTCGGAACCGATAGGGGGCGGTTTGGGCTCGTAGCGCTTGCCGGGTGTATACGGGGTGCTATATTTTTTGCCGCCTTTGGCCTCTGGGCGGCTGCCGATGGCTTTGCCGCTCCACACGTCGGTGAGTTCGCTGCTGCTGAGCTGCACCAGATCGGCGATTTCGCCCAGCAACTGGCGTTTGAGCGCGCCTTCGGGCAACTGGCTCCACAGCGGTTTGGCGTTGCTGGCCAGCAGGGAGCGGCCTTCGGCAGTGTGCAGTTCGCAGCCTTCGCGGATAGATTCGATCAAAAAGCGGCTCAGCGGCGTGGCTTCGGAGATGTAGCGCGCAAACGCGTCGCGGCCATAGGCGCGGATGAAGCTGTCGGGGTCGTGCTCGGCGGGCAGAAACAGAAACTTGCAACTGCGCACGTCGGTGGCCAGCGGCAGTGCGCCGTCCAGCGCCTTGCGGGCAGCGCGGCGGCCCGCGGCATCGCCGTCGAAGCTGAACACCACCGCATCGGTGAAGCGAAACAGCTTGTGCAGATGGTCGGCCGTGCAGGCGGTGCCCAGGGTGGCCACGGCGTTGGGAAAGCCCAGTTGGGCCAGGGCGACCACGTCCATGTAGCCTTCGGTGACCAGGGCGTAACCGGCATCGCGCAGGGCATTGCGGGCCTCGAACAGGCCGTAGAGCTCGCGGCCCTTGCTGAAGACCGGGGTTTCGGGAGAGTTGAGGTATTTGGGTTTGTCGTCGCCCAGCACCCGGCCGCCAAAGCCAATGCATTCGCCCTTGACGTTGCGGATCGGGAACATCACCCGGTCGCGGAAGCGGTCGTAGCGCTTTTCGGGGTCTTCTTCGCTGGTGATGACCAGGCCGCTCTCGGCTAGCAGCGGATCGTCGTAGCGCGGAAACACCCCGGCCAAGCTGCGCCAGCCCTCGGGCGCATAACCCAGGTCGAACTGCTTGGCGATCTCACCCGACAGGCCGCGGCCCTTGAAGTAATCGATGGCGCGGGGCGAGTCGCGCAGGTGTTTCTTGTAGGCGGTGCAGGCTTGCTCCAGCACGTCGGTCAGCGTGGCCTGCTTCTGCTTTTGCTCGGCGGCGCGGGCGCGGTCCTGGGGCGAGGCATCGTCTTCGGGCACCTGCATGCCGAACTGTTGGGCCAGGTCTTGCACAGCCTCGATGAAGGTCATGCCCGCGTGGTCCATCAAAAAGCGCAGCGCGTCACCGCTCTTGCCGCAGCCAAAGCAGTGGTAGAACTGCTTGGTCGGGCTGACCGAGAAGGAGGGCGACTTCTCCGAGTGGAATGGGCACAGGCCCATGAAATTGGCCCCGCCTTTTTTGAGCTGCACATAGCGGCCCACGATCTCGACCACGTCGGCGCGTGCGATGAGTTCCTGGATGAAGGTATGGGGAATGGTCACGCCGCTATTGTCCCAGCATCGGCGTGGAGCCTGAATTTTAAGGAAAATAGGCCTCTAGCGTATATTCCTTCTGCACTAGTAGCTATTAAATTTGTAGCAATCAGCTTTTGTTTTTGGCTTGCGCGTAGCGGGCTGCTGCAATCACGCTGAGGATGGCGGTGGTGACCATGTCGGGTTGGTCGTGGTGGATGTTGTGGCCGCTGTCGCCCACTATCTTCATGCGGCCCAGGCGCGACATTTTGGCCATGTTGCGCTGGCTGGCATCCCACACTTTGCCAATGCGCTCGGGCCAGCGGCTGGTGGTGCGGTCTTGGCTGAGCACGATTAGCGGCACAGGGGGGAATTCTCCGGCCCGTCGGACCTGGCGGGCGGTGAGTGCCGCAGAGGCCATCTCCGCCCTTGTTGCACTGGAGGCCATGGCAAACAACAACGCGGGCGGCTCATACCACATGCGGTGTACGCCGAGTTGCTTGCAGCGCTTGGAAAACTCTGCGTGGCGCGCGTCCACCAGCACCACCCCGGCGACCTCAAGGGGGTAGGTTTTGGCAAACAGCTTGACAATGGTGCCGCCCAGTGAATGGCCCACCAGCACGTAGGGTGGTTTGATTTCTTCGGTTTGCAGCAAGGCGCGCAGTTCGCGCAGGATCTGCAAGCCGTCGCGGGGCTGCTTGGAGAGCTCGCTCTGGCCATAGCCCGCCCGGTCGTAAGCGACGGTATGGCTGATGGCGCTGATTTCGTTGAAGATGCGGCCCCAGGCATTTTTGCCATGGCCCAAACCTGCTTCAAACAACACGGTCGGCCCGCCCGTGCCTGCACTGACGAAGGCCCGCGCTCCCATCGGCGTGTAGCTCATGGTGTGCGGCGGCATGGTTTCGTCGCGCGCGCCAGGGCCCATGCGGGCGCGCAAAGCGTCTACTGACAACAGGGGCAGGGGTTCTGCCGGTGGAGGCGGTGGTGCTTTGGGAAGGGGGGCCACCGTGGTGCGACTTGACGGCTTCAGGTACGCAGGCACCGCGTCTTGTGGCATGCGCAAGACCGTGGTGCGCCGTCGGATGGGTTGGGATGGCACGGCTTCAGGTGGCTTCTGGTGGTCTGGCAAGGACGTAGTGGATGCTCTCACCATGTCAAAAACAAGACAAAAGGTTTGCGCTGGCCCACAGAGAAGGTAGAGCCAAGGCGCACAAGAACGACATATTCATTCTTGGATTATCAAACACCTAGCGCATCGCTTGGTGTCAGGCTGTAATAGCCGCTAAAAGTTCGGTGCTGTGCTGCGTAGCTTTCAGGCGCTGCGCGCCCGTCCACCCTTCTCAGCCCACGTTCTTGTCCAGCGCACTTGCATGATGCGCAGCATGAACAGCATCACCACCGCCAGACCGGCGAACAAAATGAAACCCCACATGTAGCTGCCCGCGTATTGCTTGGACAGGCCCATGGCGTTGGGCACCAAGCCGCCGCCGAGGGCACCGATTTCACCAATCATCGAACCGGCCACGGCGGTAGCTAAAGGCCAGCGCAAAGGAACCAGCTGGAACAACGCGCCATTGCCTGCGCCCAGGGCGGCAAAGCACAGAATCATCAGTAGCGTTGTCAGCACCAGCGAACCGCTGGCCAGGCCGCAGGCCACCAGTGTCACGGCCACGGTCATCAGCACGATGTTCAGGGTGTTGACACCGCCCCAGCGGTCGGAAATCCAACCGCCAAACACCCGCAGTGCCGCGCCCATGAAAGCCGCCAGCATGGTCAGCTGCCCGGCCTGCACCTTGCTCACACCAAACTGGTCGTAGTAATAGGTGGGCAGGAAAGTGATCAAGCCGATGAAGCCGCCAAAGGTCACGGCGTAGATCAGGCTGAAGGCCCAGCCGTCTTTTTCAAACAAGCAGGCAATGTGTTCCTTGAAGCTGGCGTGGGGGTCCAAATCGGGCGGCTCCTGGGCAAACACCACCATCACCCCCATCGGGATGGCAATCGCCGCCGCCGCAAAGCCGTATACCGTGACCCAGCCAAACGCCTGGGCCAGGGGCGGTGCCACCAGCACGCAGACCGCGGTGCCGACATTGCCCGCGCCCACCAGGCCCATGGCCAGGCCCTTGTGCTTGGGCGGGAACGAGCCCGAGCCCAGCGACAAGGCCACACCAAAGCTGGCCCCGGCAATGCCCAGCAGCACGCCCATGGCCAGCAGGTCGTTGAAGCTTTTCACAAAGAAAAACCCAAACAGCATGGCCACCATGATCATGCCCATCTCGACCAGCGTGGCTTTCTTGCGGCCAATGTATTGCGACAGCAGGCCTAGCGGAAAGCGCATCAGCGCCCCGGCCATGATGGGGATGGACAGCATCAGGCCCTTTTGCGCCGGGCTGAGGCTGAAGGTCTCGGAGATGAACGGCGCCATGGCCCCGTTGAGCACCCAGATGCAGCAGGAAAACGCGAAATACAAAAACGAAGCGAAGAGCGTGGGGGAGTGCCCGCTCTTGAGGAAACTGCGGAATCCCGCCATGGTGCATGTCCTTGATGTTATGTGGATACATGCACCAAAGCGAAACCCGTGCCAGCCAAAAATCGCCGTAAATCCGCCCGTTTGCGGCGCGCACCCCGCGCAAGCGCTGGATTTTGGTGCGGTACACCGTCTTCGTGCGCCATTTTGGTGGACAAAGACAGTGCGCCGGTCCGGACTACAGGCTAGGCGGCAACGGCCTCGGCGATTGGCTGCCCTAGGCTGCGCAGCACATCGCGCACCATTTGCGCACGGTCTTTAGGCTCCGGCAGTTCGCGCTCAATCCGCAGCTTCTCGTTGCCCGCCAGCTTGATATGCCGGTTCTTCTGAATCAGCTCGATGATGCGCATCGGCTCGATGGGTGGGTTGACCTTGAAGGTAATGTTGATCACGCCCGGCGCGGCATCTACCTTGACCACGCCGTAGGGGCGCGCCAGCACCCGCAGGCGGTGGCCGTCGATGAGGGTTTGGGCCTGGGTGGGCAGCTTGCCGAAGCGGTCCACGATTTCTTCCAGCAGCGCGTCGATCTGGTCGGTGGTTTTGGCGGTGGCCAGTTTCTTATAGAAGCTGAGGCGCAGGTGTACATCGCCACAGTAGTCGTTGGGCAGCAGGGCTGGGGCGTGTAGGTTGATCTCGGTGGTGACGTTCATCGGGTTCATCAGATCCGGCTCGATGCCCGCTTTCAGGCAGCGCACGGCTTCGTTCAGCATCTCGTTGTAGAGCTGGAAACCCACCTCCAGCATATTGCCGCTCTGGTTTTCGCCCAGCACCTCGCCCGCGCCGCGGATTTCCAGATCGTGCATGGCCAGGTAGAAGCCGGATCCGAGCTCTTCCATTTTCTGGATTGCGTCCAGGCGTTGGCTGGCCTGCTTGGTGAGTCCTTCCAGGTCGGGCACCATCAAATAGGCGTAGGCTTGGTGGTGGCTGCGGCCCACGCGGCCGCGCAGTTGGTGCAACTGGGCTAGGCCGAACTTGTCGGCACGGCTCATCACGATGGTGTTGGCGCTGGGCACGTCGATGCCGGTTTCAATGATGGTGGAGCACAGCAGCACGTTGAAGCGCTGGGCCACAAAGTCGCGCATCACCGATTCGAGTTGGCGCTCGGGCATCTGGCCGTGGGCCACGGCAATACGGGCTTCGGGCAGCAGTTCTTCCAGCTTTTGGCGGCGGTTTTCGATGGTTTCGACTTCGTTGTGCAAAAAGTACACCTGGCCGCCACGCTTCAGCTCGCGCAGCACGGCTTCGCGGATCACGCCATTACCCTCGGTGCGCACAAAGGTCTTGATGGCCAGGCGGCGCTGCGGCGCGGTGGCGATCACGCTCAGGTCGCGCAGGCCTTCCAGCGCCATCCCCAAGGTGCGGGGAATCGGTGTGGCGGTGAGGGTCAGCACATCGACCTCGGCGCGCAGTGATTTCATCTGCTCCTTGTGGCGCACGCCAAAGCGATGCTCCTCGTCGATGATCAGCAGGCCCAGATTCGCGAACTTGGTCGATTCGCTGAGTAGCTTGTGCGTGCCCACCACAATGTCCACGCCGCCTTCGGCTATTCCTTTCAGAGCGGCGGTGATTTCCTTGCCCGAGCGGAAGCGCGACACCTCGGCCACCTTGACCGGCCACTTGGCGAAGCGGTCCACCAGGGTCTGGTAGTGCTGCTCGGCCAGCAAGGTGGTGGGGGCCAGCAGGGCCACCTGTTTGCCGCCGGTGATGGCGATGAAGGCGGCGCGCAGGGCCACCTCGGTCTTGCCAAAGCCCACATCGCCGCAGACCAGGCGGTCCATGGGGCGCGGGCTGATCATGTCCTGGATCACCGCGTGGATGGCGGCCGCCTGGTCGGGGGTTTCCTCAAAGCCGAAGTCGTTGGCAAACACCTCGTAGTCGTTAGGCGAGTAGCGGAAGGCGTGGCCTTCGCGGGCGGCCCGGCGGGCGTAGATGTTGAGCAGCTCGGCGGCCGAGTCGCGCACCTGCTCGGCGGCGCGGCGCTTGGCTTTTTCCCACTGGCCCGAGCCCAGACGGTGCAAGGGCGCTTCGTCGGCGCTCACGCCGGTGTAGCGGCTGATGTGCTGTAGCTGGCTGACCGGCACGTACAGCGTGGCCTTGTCGGCGTACTCCAGAAATAAAAATTCCTGCAATACCGGTGTGCCGTCGGCATTTTTGCCCTGGCCCAGGTCCAGGTGCACCAGGCCTTTGTAGCGGCCAATGCCGTGGGCCGAGTGCACGACAGGGTCGCCCAGTGTCAACTCGCTCAAATCTTTGATCAGAGCTTCGACATCGCTGACCTGCTCCTGCTTCTTGCGGCGGCGGGTGGTGGGCCCGGCGGCAAACAGCTCGGTCTCGGTGACGAAGTCGATGCCTTCGGCCATCCAGCTGAAACCGCTGTTGAGTGCGGCGGTGGCGATGCCGACTTTCTCGGTACTGGTCTGGAAGTCTTCCAGCGAGTCGAACGCAGGCGGGCTGACCTGGCTGGCGCGCAGCAGGTCCAGCAGGCTCTCGCGGCGGCCATCGCTTTCGGCCAGCAGCAGCACCCGGTGGGGCGTGCGCTGGATGTGCATCTTCAGCTGGGTCAGCGGGTCTTCGGCACCGCGCGCCACCGACAGCAGGGGCAGGGCCTCAAACCCGGTGTCGCTGGTCACATCCACATTACGCAGGGCAAGTTGCGCGTGCTGGTTGGTCAGGGCGTAGAACTGCTCGGTGCCTAGAAACAGCGATTCGGGCGGCAGGGCCGGGCGGTCCAGGTCGCCCTGCACCAGGCGGTAGCGCTCCTTGGTGTCTTGCCAGAAGCGCTGCAGCGAGGGCTCGAGGTCGCCATGCAGCACCACGGTGGCGTCTGTACCGATGTAGTCAAACACGGTGGCCGTGTCTTCAAAGAACAGCGGCAGGTAGTACTCGATACCGGCGGTGGCCACGCCGTTGCCCATGTCTTTGTAGATGCGGCTCTTGGTCGGGTCGCCTTCCAATAATTCACGCCAGCGGCTGCGGAACTTGGCGCGGGCCTCGTCGTCCATGGGAAATTCGCGCCCAGGCAGCAGGCGCACTTCGGGCACCGGGTACAGGCTGCGCTGGGTGTCGGGGTCGAAGGTGCGGATGCTGTCGATCTCGTCATCGAACAAATCTACCCGGTAAGGCACGGCGCTGCCCATGGGGAACAGGTCGATCAGGCCGCCGCGTACGGCATATTCACCAGGGCTGACCACCTGGGTCACGTGGCTGTAGCCCGCCAGGGTCAACTGGGCCTTGAGCTTGGCCTCGTTGAGTTTTTGCTTGGTCTTGAACTGGAAGGTGTAGCCCGCCATGAAGCTGGGCGGGGCCAGGCGGTACAGCGCGGTGGTGGCTGGCACGATCACCACGTCAGCCCCGGTGGTCTTGTCGCGTTGGGAAATGCGCCATAGGGTGGCCAGGCGCTCGCTGATCAGGTCCTGGTGCGGCGAAAACGTGTCGTAGGGCAGGGTCTCCCAGTCGGGAAACAGGGCGCAGCGCAGGCTGGGCGCAAAAAATACCATTTCGTCCATCAGCCGCTGTGCGTCGCTGGCATCCGAGGTGACGATCGCTGTCAGCGAACCCTTGGCCTTTTCCCGCAGGGCCAGCTGGGCCAGCAGCACCGCATCGGCCGAACCTTGGGGGCGGGGTAGGGTGAAGCGTTTGCCGGGGGTGAGTTTGGGGAGGTCCATGGGCGGTGGTTGCGGTTGGGCTGATTCAGGAATGCAAAAACACCCCCCGGCACGAGGGCGGGGGGTGTGGATGAGCGTGATTTTAGAATGCAGGCAATGTCTATCGAACCCAAGCCCCCGATACCCCGCTTTTTCGCCCTGATTCCCTGCGCCGGTGTGGGCAGCCGCGCCATCGCCGCGGGCAGCCCGGATCTGCCCAAGCAATACCAAACCGTGGCAGGGCAGGCTATGGTGATGCACACCCTGGCCGCCTTCGCCAGCGTGCCGCGCATAGCCGATGTGCTGGTGGTAGTAGCGGTGGGCGATGATTTTTTTGAGCACCAAAGCGCGCCCTGCGTGGTGTCTGACTGCGGCGGCACCAGCCGGGCCGCATCGGTGGCCAACGGGCTGCACGATTTGTTCGAGCAAGGCGCGCTGGCCGACGACTGGGTGCTGGTGCACGATGCCGCCCGCTGCCTGATCACTCCGGCGCAGATCAACACGCTGATCGATGCCTGCCAGTTTGATGCCGTTGGTGGCCTGCTGGCCCACAAACTGCCCGACACGCTGAAAGCCGAGGTCCAAGGCCGGGTGGCCGCCACCGTGCCGCGGGCCGACAAATGGCTGGCGCAAACCCCGCAGATGTTCCGCATTGGCATGCTGTCCAGGGCGCTGGAATCGGCCGGGGCCGAGGTGACTGACGAGTCCAGCGCCATCGAAGCTCTAGGTTTGCAACCTAAATTAGTGCTGGGCAGTGCCCAGAATTTCAAAGTAACTTATCCCGAAGATTTCGCACTGGCCGAGGCCGTATTGCAGAGCCGCTATTTAAAGAGGACAGATTGATGCCGTTTCGTATTGGAGAAGGTTGGGATGTACACGTCCTGGTGGCGGGCCGCAAGCTGATTTTGGGCGGCGTGGAGATTCCCCACAGCATGGGCCTGCTCGGCCATTCGGATGCCGACGCGCTGTTGCACGCCATCACCGATGCCCTGCTGGGCGCGGCCGCGCTGGGTGATATCGGCACGCATTTCTCTGACACCGACCCGCAGTTCAAAGGTGCGGATTCCATGGTGCTGTTGGTGGAGGCGCTGCGCCGGGTGGCGGCCCAGGGCTACCAGATCGGCAACATCGACAGCACCATCATCGCCCAGGCCCCCAAAATGATGCCGCACATCCCGGCCATGCGCGCGCGCATCGCCAGCGGTTTGGGCTTGGTGTTGGAGCAGATCAACATCAAGGCCAAGACGGCGGAGAAGATGGGCCCGGTCGGCCTAGGCCAGAGCATCGAGGCGCGGGCGGTAGTTTTGCTATATAAAAAATAGCTGCTCGTGTAGGTGCAATAAGCACATGAGGCCTATTTCTTATAAATCAGGTTTTGGGGGCGCGCTGGAGCTTGATGTGCGCTGCCAGGCCGCCCGATGCGGTGTTGGTCAGCTCAAACTCGCCGCCCATGCGCTGGATGGCTTTGTCCACAATCGACAGGCCCAGGCCTGCGCCCGTGGCTTCGGTGCGGGCGGTATCGCCCCGGAAGAAGGGCTTGGACAGGCTGCTGAGCTGTTCGGGATTGACCCCTTGGCCGTGGTCGCGCACTTTCAGCAGCACCCAGTCGTCCCGGGCCTTGGCGGCGATATCCACCACGGCAATGCCAGTGTCGGGCGATTTGCCGTAGCGGCGGGCATTTTCCAGCAAGTTGGCGATGACGCGGCCGAGTTCTACCTCGTCGGCCAGCACCATCAGCGGCGCATCGACATTGAGTTGGATGCGCATGTCTTCGTACTCCAGCACGGCGTACAGGCTGGATTCCAGCACCTGGTTCAGCGACACGGGACTCAGCTTGGCGTGGCCGGGCCGGGCATAGTCCAGAAATTTGTCGATGATGGCATCGAGCTGTTCGATGTCGGCCACCATGTGGTCGCGGGCATCGTCGTCGGCCACGCTCATCTCGGTTTCCAGCCGCAGGCGGGCCAGCGGCGTGCGCAAGTCGTGCGAGATACCGGCCAGCATGACCACGCGGTCCTGTTCGATCTTGGCCAGCTTTTGCGCCATGCGGTTGAAGCCGATGTTGACCTCGCGCACCTCGCCGGTCACGCCGCGTTCGTCCAGGTGGCTGGCATCGAAGTCGCCCTCGCGCACCCGGCTGGTGGCAAATGACAGTTGTTTGAGCGGGCGGTTGATCAGGCGGGCAATCAGCGCCGCGCCTGTGAGCGACAGCCCGCCGATGGTCAACAGCCAGATCAGCCAGGTTTTGTTGCTGCCGGGGTTGAAGCGTTCGCGGTCCAGCTGCAGCCAGTTGGCATCGCCGTTGATGTCAAAACCCACCCACAGGCCGTTGATGCCGTTGACGCTGCGCGCCACCACGGTGGCCGGGCCGAGGATGCTTTTGAGTTCCTGGGCGACGCGTTCGCTCAGGGCATCGTTGTCGAAGGGCAGAAACTGGTCTTTGGGTTCGCGCGGCACGATGCGCACACCCTCGGTGTCGGCCATGGTTTTGATCAGCGAGACGCGGGCGATGGCATCCACATGCATCAGGGCGGCGCGGCTCAGGTTGACCTGGGAGGCGATTTGTTGCGCTGTCTGGACGGCGCGGGGCGTGAAGTCCAGAGCCCGCAGTGTCGCCAGCCAGGCCAGCATGCTGCCCATGAGCAGGGTTGCAAGCAAAAAGAAGGTGCGCCAGAACAGGCTGACCACCACCATCTGGCGGGACAGGTGCGATTTGCTTGGCAGCATCTCCAGCGGAGCTGGACTGGTGCCATCGGAAAGGTCTGCCGCGTCGTTCAGCTGATAGTCTGACAGGCGGCGAGAGGGGGATTTACTCAAAAGCGATCAACCCGCGCCGTCTGGTACAAACACATAACCCACTCCCCACACGGTCTGGATGAAGCGGGGGGCGGCGGCATCTACCTCCACCAGCTTGCGCAGGCGTGATACCTGCACGTCCAAGCTGCGGTCGAACGGTTCGAACTCGCGGCCGCGGGCCAGCAGGGCCAGTTTTTCGCGCGACAACGGCTGGCGCGGGTGGCGCACCAGGGCCTTGAGCATGGCAAATTCACCGGTGGTCAGCGGCAGTTCTTCGCCGTTGCGGTTCAGGGTGCGGGAGCCGAGGTCGAACGAGAACGGGCCAAAAGTGATGATTTCGTTGTCGATGGACGGCGCGCCGGGTGCCTCTTTGACTGGGCGGCGGCGCAGCACGGCATGGATGCGGGCCAGCAGTTCACGCGGGTTGAACGGTTTGCCCAGGTAGTCGTCGGCACCCACTTCCAGACCGACAATGCGGTCGATGTCCTCGCCCTTGGCGGTGAGCATGATGATGGGGGTGCGGTCGTTGGCGGCGCGCAGGCGGCGGCAAATGCTCAAGCCGTCTTCTCCGGGCATCATCAGGTCCAGCACGATCAGGTCGGCGGTGTCGCGCAACATGATGCGGCTGAGTGCTTTGCCGTCTTCGGCCAGCATGACTTCAAAGCCTTCTTGCATCAAATAGCGGCGCAACAGATCGCGGATGCGGGAGTCGTCATCGACCACCAAAATCTTGTCTGGGCGGTTGGCAGTCTGGTTCATAGTCTGTGTACCGGTAATATGTAACAGGGCGATTTTGCAGTGTGTAACTGCCAAAAACCGACGATTAGACCTTGCATTGACAGTATGTTACAAATTTTGCATACGGTCCAGTGTGCTTTGTGCGGTAGTTTTTTACGGTAAATACTGTTTTTATTAGAGGTCTAGGTCTGCGCAATCTGTGCCGCACCCGTTACCTGTGTTCATCCTTTAATTTTTTGAAAGTACCGCATGTCCATGGTTTTGAATTCCGTTACCAAATCGATAGCTGCTACTGCATTGCTGGTGTGCGCTGGAAGCGTTTTTTCTCAAGAAAGTGGTCCTGGCCAGGTGCCGCATAACGTGGTGCAGTTGTCGGCCAGCGGAGCCGTCGAGGTGCAGCAAGACCTGCTGACCATGGTGCTGAGCACCAGCCGCGACGGCACCGACGCGGGCGTGGTGCAAACCCAGCTCAAAGTCGCGCTGGAGGCGGCGTTGAACGAAGCCAAAAAAGCCGTGCAACCCGGCCAGCTGGATGCGCGTACGGGCAACTTCAGCCTGTTCCCGCGCTACGGCAAAGACAGCAAAATCGTGGGCTGGCAGGGCAGTACCGAGCTGGTGCTGGAGGGCCGCGACTTTGCCCGGATCGCCAGCACCGCAGGCAAAATCAGCACGCTGACCATGGGCAATGTCAGTTTTGGCCTAAGCCGCAGCCAGCGCACCCAGGTCGAAGGCCAGGCGCAGGCGATGGCGATTGAGCAGTTCAAGGCCAAGGCGGGCGAGATCGCCAAAGGCTTCGGCTTTGCCAGCTACAGCCTGCGCGAGGTCTCCGTCAACGCGTCCGATACGGGCGGCATGCCGCGCCCGCGCATGATGGCGATGGAGGCCAAGATGGCATCCAGCGACATGGCCGTACCGGTGGAAGCGGGCAAAAGCACCGTGCAGGTTATGGTGTCTGGTGCAGTGCAGCTGAAATGATTTACTTTCGCCCGCTGAGCATTGACCCGGAGGAGGTCGAAATGACCGCCATTCGGGCGCAGGGTGCCGGCGGACAAAACGTCAATAAGGTGTCCAGCGCAGTGCATCTGCGCTTTGACATTGGCGCGTCCAGCCTGCCGCCAGACGTGAAAGAGCGGCTGCTGATACTGCGTGACAGCCGCATCACGCAGCTCGGCGTGGTGGTGCTCAAAGCCCAGCAACACCGCAGCCAAGACCAAAACCGTGCCGACGCACTGCAGCGGCTGGAGGCGCTGGTCAACAGCGTCGCCCAGGCCCCGCTGGTACGCCGTGCCACCAAACCCACCTACGGCTCCAAGCAGCGGCGGCTAGAAGGTAAAAACCAGCGCGCCAGCACCAAGGCGCTGCGCGGCAAGGTCAACGAATAAATCCCGGTTCTTTGGCGGCTCGACATTACGTGAGGTGAGCCTTTCAACGAGGCCAATAAGCCTCACTTTGCCATGCACTTCTGCGATAGATGGCGAATTACACGCAGGTCTTCATAGATTTAATTGAAAATTAAATCGTACATAGATGTGTCGGTATAATTTGTTGCATACGAATTTCAATCGAATTCGCCTTGTTTCGTGATTCAATCGTGGCCAGAACGACCCATTGGTTGTGTAAAAAATAGACCACAAGGATTGGGTATGGACCGAATTTCCGCCATGCGCGTATTTAGCGAGGTGGTCACGCGTGGCAGCTTCACCGCCGCCGCCGAAACACTGGGCATGTCCCGGGCCATGGTGACACGCCACATCGCAGAGCTGGAGCGATGGTTAGGCACGCGTTTGCTGCAACGCTCTACCCGCCGCCTTTCGCTCACGGAAGCGGGCGAGGCCTGTGTCGCCCGCAGTCGCCAATTGTTAGAACTGGTAAACGATGTAGAGCAGGTGGTGGGCCAGCGCGATACCGAGCCGCACGGCCCGATCCGCGTGGTAGCCAGCGTGGCTTTGGGCCAGACCCATTTAGCACCGGCACTGGTTGCCTACCTGGCCCGCTATCCGCGGACCCGGGTGGATTTGCAGCTCGGCGACCATATACCCAATATGGTCGAAGACCGGGTTGACCTGGCCGTACGCATCACCAATGAGGTCGACCCCGGCCTGATTGCCCACAAGCTGTCGGTATGCCGGTCGGTGGTGTGCGCTGCGCCGGACTACCTGGCCCGCGTTGGTACGCCGCAAACCCTGGAGGACCTGGCCGAACACAATTGCCTGACCTACTCGCGGTTTGCCAAAAGCCAGTGGAATCTGGGCCGTGACGGGGTGGATACCGCCGTGCAAGTCAGCGGCAACCTCAGCGCCAACGAGGCATCGACCCTGCTGCAGGCGGTGCTGGCGGGCGGAGGCATGGCGATGTTGCCCACCTTCATGGTGACCCCCATGCCGCGCAGCGGCGCGCTGGTGGCCGTATTGCCCGACTGGCAACCGGCCGCGCTGGGGATCTATGGCATGTATGTATCGCACCGCCACCAACCGGCTACGCTGCGTACCTTGCTGGACTTTTTGGCTGCGCAATGGGGTCCAGAGCCAGCCTGGGATAATGCTATGTAAAATATAGCTGTATGTGTATATTTGATATACGCTAGAGGCTAATTTTATGTATAAAATCCGTGCGCATCCAGTGGCACGCGCTGTACACCTGTGGCCGACAGGCACAGCAGTTCACCACGCGGTGGATGGGCGGCGGCATCCCAGTCGCTGAGGACCCAGCGCTGCAAACTCTCTCCCAGGTCGTGCCGCGCCGGACGGTGTGTGTGGCCGTGGACCAGCACCGTGGCACGGGCCGCGTGCAGCCATTCGGTGGCTGCGACGGTGTCGACATCGGCGTACACCACGCCGCTGCGTTTGCGGCTTTCGCTCTGGCTGCGGATGCCACGGGCGATTTGCTGGCGCTCGGCCAGTGGCTTAGCTAAAAAATCTTGTTGCCACTGCGGGCTGCGCACCACAGCGCGGAACTGCAGGTAGTCCACATCGTCCAGGCACAGCGCGTCGCCATGGCTCAGCAGCCAGCGCCGCCCGGCAAACTGCAATACCGTGGGGTCGCCGAGCAGGGTGACACCGCAGGCATCCAGGCAGGCGCGGCCCACCAAGAAGTCGCGGTTGCCGTGCATGAAGAAAACCGGGCGTTGGCGGGCGGTGTCGCGCAGCACCTGCACGAAGGCGGCATCGAAACCGGCCGGGTCGGCATCCAGCGCGTCGTCGCCCACCCAAACCTCAAACAAATCGCCCAGAATGAATACAGCATCTGCCGTCGTGCTCGCCATGCTGTGCTGCCAGGCGGCAAAGGTAGTGGGTTCGCTGGCCTGCAAATGCAGGTCTGAAATGCAAGCGACCGTGCGCCAGTGGGTGGGAGCGATGAGCTCCGCCACCGGGGGCACGGTCGGGGTCACGCTGAAGTCCGTTTAGATGGCTACGGCTTTTTCGATGATCACGTCTTCCAAAGGCACATCGCCGTGGCCACCCTTGTTGCCAGTCTTGACGGCCTTGATGCCATCGACCACTTCGGCGCCCGAGACAACCTTGCCGAATACGGCATAGCCCCAGCCCGACGACGAGATGGCGGTGTGGTTCAGGAAGCCGTTATTGGCCACGTTGATAAAGAACTGGGCGGTGGCCGAGTGCGGATCATTCGTGCGGGCCATGGCGACGGTGTAGTTGTCGTTCTTCAAGCCGTTGTTGGCTTCGTTGTCGATCGGCTTGTCGCTGCCTTTTTGCTTCATGCCGGGCTCAAAACCGCCGCCTTGGACCATGAAGCCGGGGATGACACGGTGGAATACGGTGTTGTCGTAATGGCCCTTGGCCACGTAGGCCAGGAAGTTGGCGACCGACTTAGGGGCCTTTTCAGCGTCCAGTTCCAGGGTGATCACGCCGCGGTTGGCAATGTGGAGTTCGACTTTAGGGTTGCTCATGGCAAGGATTCCTTTTTTATTTAACGAGGGTGACGGATTGGATGCTGACCGGGGTCAGCGGGACGTTTTGGAACGGGCCTTTGTTGCCGGTGGGCACAACGCGGATTTTGTCCACCACGTCCATGCCGCTGACAACTTTGCCAAACACGGTGTAGCCATAGCCGTCAGGGGAGGGCGCGTTCAGGCTGGCGTTGTTTTGCACGTTGATGAAGAACTGCGCGGTGGCCGAATTCGGGTTGTTGGTACGCGCCATGGAGATGGTACCGCGGTCGTTTTTCAGGCCGTTGCTGGCTTCCAAAGGCACTGGGGGCCGGGTGGACTTTTCTTTCATGTCAGCGGTGAAGCCTCCGCCTTGCACCATGAAGCCGTCCATCACGCGGTGGAATACGGTGCCTTCATAGTGTTTGTCTTTGGCATACTGCAAGAAGTTTTCTACCGTTTTGGGCGCTTTGTCGGGGTAGACCTCGACCACAAAGTCGCCCAGCGAGGTGGCGAACTTGAGCTTTGGTGCATCGGCGGCAAAAGCGCCGTGGGATGCCCACAGGGCGCAGGCGAGCACCAGGGCGCGTTTGGAGAGAGAGAAGGTCATGGCAGAGAGCGCTAAAGAGGGATTAAAAAGGCAAAAAGGGCAGCTGTTGCGCTGCCCTGTCGATGCGCCGCGCAGGTTTACTTGGTCTTGGCGGGTGCTACCGGTGTTGCCGGTGCGGCAGGCGCCAGAACGGTCTTCAGCAAAGCTACTTTTTGTGAGGCCTGGGTGTTGGTAGCGTTGAGCTGCAACGATTTGCTGTACGACTGGCTGGCCATCTTGGCATACACATCGCCCAGGTTCTCGTAGGCGGTGGCGTAGGTGGGGTTGATGCGCACGGCCATTTCCAGCGTGGTGCGGGCCTTGTCATACTGGTTCTGGCTGGCATAGAGCACGGCCAGGTTGTTGTACGGCTCGGGTAACTCGGGGAATTCTTGGGTCAACGCGGTCAGCGTGGTAATGGCTTCGGCGGGCTGGCCTGCGGCCGACTGCACAGCCGACTTCAGGAAGCGCATTTGCGGGTCTTTGGGTTTGACAGTCAGGTACAGATCGGCTTTGGCCTGGGCTTCGGCCAACTTGCCTGTCTTCAGCAACTGGCTGACATCGCCATAGTCATCGGCGTGGACTGCCGCCGAGGCGACAAGCGCCGTAGCCGCAAGAAGGCGCAAAACAACAGACAAACGCGGCAAGGAATGTGACATAAAGCCTCTACAACAAGGTGCAAACAGGGTGGATCCCATGCCCAAACGCGGGGCGATATACTGCTCAGGATTGTAGCCGAGGGGTCTGATGCCGCTTATCGCACCCCGGTTTTGCATCCGGCTACCGCCCCCACCCACTGACACCACCCGTTGAGCCACTTGGCGTTCTGCGGCATTATTAGATTCCATGAGTTTGCGCATTTACAACACGCTGTCGCGTGCCACCGAAGAGTTTTCCCCCATCGAGCCCGGCCATGTGCGCATGTACGTGTGTGGCATGACGATCTACGATCTGTGCCACATCGGCCACGCCCGCATGATGATGGCGTTTGATGTGGTGCAGCGCTGGCTCAAGGTCAGTGGCCTGCGCGTCACCTATGTGCGCAACATCACCGACATCGACGACAAGATCATTGCCCGCGCCGTGCAGCGTGGCATCACCATCCGCGCCCTGACCAACGAGATGACTCTGGCCATGCACCAGGACATCGCCTTGCTGGGTATCCAGCCGCCCACGCTGGAGCCCCGCGCCACCGATTACGTGCCGCAGATGCTGAACCTGATCGGCATGCTGGAGCACAAAGGCCTGGCCTACCGCACACCGCAGGGTGATGTGAACTTTGCTGTGCGCAAATTCTCCGGCTATGGCCAGTTGTCGGGCAAATCGCTGGACGAGCTGCACGCCGGTGAGCGCGTGGCGGTGCTGGATGGCAAGGACGACCCACTGGACTTTGTGCTGTGGAAAGCCGCCAAACCCACCGAGCCCGCCGATGCCATCTGGCCCAGCGACTTCGGCCCGGGCCGCCCCGGCTGGCACATCGAGTGCTCGGCCATGTCCTGCCAGACTTTGGGCGAGAGCTTTGACATCCACGGCGGCGGTGCCGATCTGCAGTTTCCGCACCACGAGAACGAAATCGCCCAGAGCGAAGGCGCGTCCGGCAAGCCGCTGGCGCGCTTCTGGGTGCACAACGGCTTTGTGCGGGTAGACAACGAAAAGATGTCCAAAAGTCTGGGCAACTTCTTCACCATCCGCGACGTGCTGCAGAAATTTGACGCGGAAACCCTGCGCTTCTTCCTGGTACGCACCCATTACCGCAGCCCGCTGAACTACAGCGATGCGCATCTGATTGATGCCCGTACCGCCTTGAAGCGTCTGTACACCGCGCTGAGCCTGTTGGAGCCGCTCGTGCCCGCCGCCATCGACTGGACCCAGCCCTTTGCAGCCCGCTTTAAAGCCGCGATGGACGAAGACTTTGGTACGCCCGAAGCGCTGGCCGTGCTGTTTGACCTGGCTTCTGAAGTCAACCGTACCCAGTCGGCCGATTTGGCGGGGCTGTTGCAAGCCTTGGGCAACACGCTGGGTTTGCTGCAAGGCAGCGCCAAGGCGTTTTTGCAAGCCGGTGCCGGGCTCGACGATGCGGCCATCCTGGCCCTCATCGGCCAGCGCGCCGAGGCCAAAGCCACCCGCAACTTTGCCGAGGCCGACCGCATTCGCCAGCACCTGCTGGCCCATGGCATCGCCCTCAAGGACGCAGCCGGCGGCACGACCTGGGAAGCGGCATGATGGAAAATTTAAAGGTTTTAGGTCTCCAGCCCAGGTGGAACATGCGGTGGTAGCTCTTAAAAAAGTAGCAACTGAGCCTGTTGCCAATTCCGCAGTTTTTACCCCCGCCTACTGGACCGAAGCGCGCAAACACCTGGTCAAAAAAGACCGGGTGATGAAGCGGCTGATCCCGCAGTTTGGCGATGTGTGCCTGGAAACCCGCGGCGACGCGTTCACCACCCTGGCGCGCAGCGTGGTGGGCCAGCAGATTTCGGTGAAAGCCGCGCAAACCGTGTGGGGCAAGTTCGTCCAACTGCCCGAGCAGATGTCCCCGCAAAACGTGCTCAAGCTCAAGGTGGACGACATGCGCGCCGCGGGCCTGAGCGCCCGCAAGGTTGAATATCTGGTCGATCTGGCTCTGCATTTCGACGCCGGCAAGCTGCACGTGCAGGCCTGGGAAGAGATGGACGACGAGGCCATCATTGCCGAGCTGGTGGCCATTCGCGGCATTGGCCGCTGGACGGCTGAGATGTTCCTCATCTTCCACATGATGCGGCCCAATGTGCTGCCGCTGGACGATGTGGGCCTGATTAATGGCATTAGCCAAAACTACTTTTCCGGCGACCCGGTGAGCCGCAGCGAGGCCCGCGAAGTGGCCGCCGCCTGGGCACCGTTTTGCAGCGTGGCAACTTGGTATATTTGGCGGTCTTTGGCACCGGTGCCAGCTACCGATGTACCGAAATAATTAGGACACGACTTGGCCCAGTGCCAAGTCACACAGGAGTTAAGCCTTGGCTAAAAGAACATTTCTCGACTTCGAGCAACCCATCTCGGACCTGGAAACCAAAATCGAAGAGCTGCGCTACGTGCAGACCGAGTCGGCCGTCGATATTTCTGAAGAAATCGACCAGCTCAGCAAAAAAAGCCAGCAGCTCACCAAAGACATCTACAGCGTGCTCACGCCTTGGCAGATCACCAAGATTGCCCGCCACGCCGAGCGCCCCTACACGCTGGACTACGTGAATGAAATCTTCACCGATTTCGTGGAACTGCACGGCGACCGCCATTTCTCGGACGACCTGAGCATCGTCGGCGGCCTGGCCCGTTTCAACGGTATCGCCTGCATGGTGCTGGGCCACCAAAAAGGCCGCGACACCAAAGAGCGCGGCCTGCGTAACTTCGGCATGACCAAGCCCGAGGGCTACCGCAAAGCCCTGCGCCTGATGAAAACAGCCGAAAAATTCGGCCTGCCGGTGTTTACCTTTGTGGATACGCCCGGTGCCTACCCTGGCATTGACGCGGAAGAGCGCGGCCAGTCCGAGGCCATCGGCCGCAACATCTTCGAGATGGCGCAGCTGGAAGTGCCCATCATCACCACCATCATCGGCGAAGGCGGCTCCGGCGGCGCGCTGGCGATCTCGGTGGCCGACCAGGTGATGATGCTGCAATATTCGATCTATTCGGTGATCAGCCCAGAAGGCTGCGCGTCGATTTTGTGGAAGACTTCCGACAAAGCCTCCGAAGCTGCCGAAGCTCTGGGTATCACCGCCCACCGCCTCAAGGCGCTGGGCGTGATCGACAAGATCGTTAACGAACCCGTGGGCGGCGCACACCGCGACCACAAGCAAATGGCTGCCTTCTTGAAGCGCGCCCTGAACGATGCCTACCGCCAGGTTGGCGATTTGAAGGTCAAGGAGCTGCTGGACCGCCGCTACGACCGCCTGCAAAGCTACGGCCGGTTCACCGATACCAAAGCTGAAAGTAAGTAGCACACCCCCAGGCTACACACTTCGTGTTTTCGCTAACCCCCTTGCAGGGGGCAGCAGCAGCGGCTTGGCGGAGCCAGTTCCATGCTGTTTATGGAAGGGTTTTTTATTCCATATTTATATGCTTTTTAGGCCGCTAGCGCTTATGAGGCAAGCGGGGGGAGCTATTGAAAAAATAGCGTCACACCCAGCCCATCGCCCCTAAAAAGGCACCGATTGCCAGTAGCCACAGAATGTGGATTTTGGTGCGCCAGACGATCAGGGCACTGAGGGCGGTCATCAGCCACAGGGGCCAGTCGCGGTTCGGTCCGTGTTGGGCGCTGGACAGCAGCCAGCCAGTGGCCAGCATCAGCGCAATTACGATCGGGGCCATGCCCTGTTTGAAGGCCCGCACGGCGCGCAGTTCGCGGTTGCGGTGGCCCCAGCGGGCCGAGAACCACATCAGCGTGGTACTGGGAAGCAAGAGGCCCAGCATGGTGCAGGCCATGCCCAGCAGGGCGGTGGCGTAGCTACCGGCATTGAGCCCCACGTTCCAGCCCATCAGGGCGACAAACAGAATATTCGGCCCCGGCGCGGCCTGGGCGATAGCGATGGATGCGTTGAACTGCTCGTTGGTCAGCCAATGCTGTTGTTCCACCAGAAAGCGGTGCATGTCCGGTGCCGCCGTGATCGCGCCACCCACGGCCAGCAGCGACAGCGCGCTGAAGTGCCACCACAGGCTCAGCCAGTCCAGCGCCTGCATGGTGATCTGGTGCAGGGCGTTCATGGTGCCAGCTTGCGGTAGGTTTGCACGCAGGCCGCGCCGCCGATGGACAGCAGCACGTAGATCAGCGGCCAGTGCAGCAGGGCGATGGGCACAAAGGTCAGCACCCCCAGCACGGCACACAGCGCGATGCCCATCACGTGGCGGCGCACGGCCCGCAGCAGGCGCAGGCCGGTCGCGCAAATCAGGCCCGCCGCCACTGCGCCCATGCCGCGCAAGGCACCGCCTACGGCCGGGTGGTCGGCGTACTGGGCATAGGCCAGGGCAAGGGCCAACACCACCAGCAGCGGCACGGCCAGCAAGCCTGCCGATGCCGCCAGGGCCCCGCGCAGGCCGAAGTGGCGGTCACCGATCATTACCCCCAGGTTCAGCACGTTGGGGCCGGGCATGATCTGCGCCACGGCCCAGTCTTCGAGGAATTCTTCGTTGGTCATCCAGCGTTTTCTCTCGACCAATTCGCGTTGCACCACGCCCAGCACGCCGCCAAAGCCCTGCAGGGCCAGCCAGGTAAAGGACATGAACAAGTCGGTAGGGGACTGGGGCTGGTGCAGCGCAGATGCGGGTGCGGAGGAGGGGGGCGCAGAAGGCAAAGAGCTCATGGCTGGATTATCGCCACGGCCCGCGCTGCAGGTTGCGCGGCTTGCCGATACCATCTTCCATCCACTCGTTATTTATGCGCACGCCCACCCTTCCCATGCCGACTTCACGTGCCCTGCGCCTGGGTTCGGGTGTGGTGCTGTGGGTGTATGTGGCTTCGCACCTGCTCAACCATGCTCTGGGCCTGGTGTCGCTGGATGCGGCAGAGCAGGGTCTGCGGGTGGCGCTGGTGGTGTGGCACAGCGCACTGGGTACCTTGATGTTGTACAGCGCATTTGCGGTGCACCTGGTGCTGGCCATGCTGGGGCTGTACCAGCGGCCCACGCTGCGACTGCCCGCGGTGGAGCTGCTGCGGATTGGCGCGGGCCTGGCCATTCCCATGCTGCTGGTGGGCCACGCGGTGGCGACCCGCATGGCGTACGAGTGGTATGGCCTGGTGCCGCAGTACCAGCGGGTGGTCACAGCCCTGCTACATACCGGCTCTGAGGGCCGCCAACTGGCGCTGCTGGCACCCGGCTGGTTGCATGGCTGCATGGGTTTGCACATGGCCTTGCGCAAACGGCCGGGTTACCACCGCTGGCGTTGGTCCTGGGCGGCCGCGGCGCTGCTGTTGCCCTGCCTGGCCGCCGCCGGTTTTTTGCACATGGCGCAAGAGGTGGGTGCCTTGCTGCCGCAGGCCCCTTTGCCCCAGCTTGGCAACGAAGCCGCCGATGGCGCGCGGGCCGAGTCTTTGCAGAACCTGCGGGTGCAAATACTCAGCATGTACGGACTGCTGCTGGCGTCGGTGGTGTTGGCGCGTGGCGTGCGGGCAGCGCGGGAACACCGCAATTAAGCCACCGTATTTATCCTCTAAAAGGAGGATGTGGGCGGGTGATGGGGGGAAACGTGGTGGCAGCCCTGTGGGGTGCTGCGGTACATTGATTTGGTCTTAAAACCACCACCCCTCCGCATGATTGAACGCACCCTTTTCAGCCCCGACCACGCCGCATTTCGCGACAGCTTTCGCCGCTTTGTCGACAAAGAAATCGTCCCTTTCCATGCCGCCTGGGAAGAGCAGGGTTATGTGGACCGGGCCGTATGGCACAAGGCCGGGACCAACGGGTTTTTATGCACCTCCATGCCCGAAGAGTTTGGCGGCTCGGGGGCCGACAAGCTGTATTCAGTGGTGCAGATGGAAGAGCTGGCCCGGGCGGGCATCACCGGCATCGGCTACAGCCTGCACAGCGAAATCGTGGCCCCTTACCTGCTGCACTACGCCACGCCCGCGCAAAAAGCCAAGTACCTGCCGCAGATGTCCAGCGGGGCCATGGTGGGCGCGATTGCCATGAGCGAACCGGCCGCCGGGTCGGACCTGCAAGGCATCCAGTCCACCGCGATCCAACAGCCTGACGGCAGCTACCGGCTCAACGGCAGCAAGACTTTCATCACGAACGGCTGGCACGCCGACCTGGTGGTGGTGGTGGCCAAGACCAATCCGGCGGCCGGGGCCAAGGGCACCAGTTTGTTTTTGGTCGAGCGCGGTATGCCTGGCTTTAGCGTGGGCAAGCGTCTCAAAAAGCTGGGCATGAAGGCGCAAGACACGGCCGAGCTGTTTTTTGACAATGTGCATCTGGCCCCGGAGCAATTGTTGGGCGGCAGCCTGCATGAAAACAAGGGTTTCATCTGCCTGATGGAGCAGTTGCCCTGGGAGCGCCTGCAAATCGCCATCACCGCCGTGGCGGCGGCCCAGGCGGCCATCGACTGGACCGTGGCCTACGTGAAAGAGCGCAAGGTGTTCGGCCAGCCGGTATCCAGCTTCCAAAACACCCGCTTCACCCTGGCCGAGCTGCAAACCGAGGTGCAGGTGGCCCAGGTGTTCATCGATCGCTGTACCGAGTTGCTGCTGCAGGACCGGCTGGACACCGCCACCGCCAGCATGGCCAAGTACTGGACCACCGACCTGCAGTGCAAAGTGATGGACGAATGCGTGCAGCTTTTCGGCGGCTACGGCTATGTGTGGGAATACCCCATCACCCGTGCCTACGCCGATGCCCGGGTGCAGCGCATCTACGGCGGCACCAACGAAATCATGAAAGAAGTGATTACCCGGGCCATGGGGTTGGGTAGCTAGATGCTATTATAAAAGTAGCTAACTGCGTAGGTGAAATATACGCTAGAAGCCGATTTCGTTTAAATTTTCTCGCTCTGCACCACGGCTGAGGTGCTGCGGTCTACCAGGTCCGCGCAGACGGTTTCCACTTCGTTGGCCCACACCGCCAGGTTCTCGGGCAGCTTCTCACCGGCGGTGGCGGCCCAGCGCCTGCGGGCCTCGCGCTCCACGGCGCGCAGTTGCCAGGCCAGCTCGCGGGTGATCAGTGACAGCTCGTCCGCCAGCAGCCCGGTGATGGAGTCGGCATCCAGGCTTTGCAACTGGTCGGGTGCCACGCCCGATTCGATGATGGTGCGGTGGATACGCGCGCAGCGCTCGCCTATGGATACCAGCCCACTGCGCCGCGCCGCCGACAAACGCATGTCTTGCGCCAGGGCATCGGGCCAGCCCCGCAACGCGTGGTGAATTGCCTTGAGGTGGCGTACCGGGTCGGCGACCGGGTTGTCGATGGTGTCCGTGGGCTCGGTGTCTACGCCTGGTCGCAGTTGCAGCAGCGGCAGCATGCGGTTGATCAGCGCGTTGTCGTAACGGTGCCGGTTGGTGCGCAGCAGCACCGACAAACGCAGCAGCGCATGGCTGCGGCCAGGGCGCACCAGCGATGCCACTACCTGCGCCAGCGACACAATCCGGCCCCAGGGCCCGATGGCTGTGGCCGCCAGCCCGGCAGGGTAGCCCGAGCCGTCCAGCACCTCGTGGTGTTCGCGCACGGCGCGCAGCATCTCGTTGCGGTATTCGGAATGGCGCTCTAGCAGCAGCACCGATACCAGCGGGTGCGAATAGAGTTGGCGGCGCTGCTCGGGGCTGATCTCGGCGCTGGGCTCCAGCAAAACCGGGTCGATGTGCATCATGCCCAGGTCGTGTAGCAGCCCGGCGGCGGCCAGCATGACCAGGTCATTGCGCATCGCCTGCGGGCGGTTGCCCAGCCATACGGCGGTCAGCGCGGTCGCCACAAAGTAGCGGAACTGGCCGGGGTGCACATCCCGCACCACGGTCAGCTGGAAGACGATGGCGGTCGGCAGCGGCACGGCCTCCAGGCAGTCGAGCAGCAGCTTGCGGTCTTCGGGCTTTTCGGCCATGCGCGAGAAGACCAGGTTGCTGTCGAGCAGCTCTTCGCCAATAGCGCGCAGGTTTTTGCCGCTGACGGCGGCATCAATCTCGATGGCATCTTGCAGCGGCGTGGTGGGGTGGTGTTGCACCAGGCGTTCGTACAGCCTGGGGGTAACCCGGGCACCTTTGTCCAGGATCTTGATGCCGTTCGCACCCATCACCGGGCGGTTGGTCTGCATGCCCCGTTCGCTGCCCAGTTGCGATACCGCCTTGGCAAAATATTGGGATTCGGTCACGGCATCAGGCATGTCTATGTTTGTAACACAGGCGACTTTTATCCTGCTTGTAAAGACGGGATTCTGCGCTGGGTGAAAGCCGTATAAACACCCTGAACCGGGGCTATATCGAGCCATGCGTGTTGGGCGGGTGTGGAAAGGGGTGAAATGGCCTGAACTTGTCTACACAAGGAGGCCCGATTGGCCTGTTTTTGGGGCCGTTTGCCACAACAAAGTGCGCAAAACCGCCCCAGCCCTTAAAATCGCGGGTTACTCCCAACAAAGCCCCCTAATGAACGCCCCGGTTGACGTTTCTTTTTTCGCGCGCGCTGCCAAGCCGCTGACCAGTTACCGCAAGTACTGGGCGGCTCGCTTTGGTACATCCAAATTTTTGCCGATGAGCCGCGCCGAGATGGACAAACTGGGCTGGGACAGTTGCGACGTGATCATCGTCACCGGCGACGCCTATGTGGACCACCCCAGTTTCGGCATGTCGGTGATCGGCCGCATGCTGGAGATGCAGGGCTTTCGCGTCGGCATCATCGCCCAGCCGGATTGGCAGAGCGCCGACCCGTTCAAGGCGCTGGGCAAGCCGAATCTGTTCTTCGGGGTGACCTCGGGCAACATGGATTCGATGATCAACCGCTACACCGCCGATCGCAAGATCCGCAGTGACGATGCCTACACCGCCGGCGACATCGGCGGCAAGCGCCCCGACCGCGCCGCCATCGTCTACAGCCAGCGCTGCCGCGAAGCTTATAAAGACGTGCCCATCGTCTTGGGCGGCATAGAAGGCTCGCTGCGCCGCATTGCGCACTACGATTATTGGTCCGACAAAGTCCGCCGCAGCGTGGTGGTGGATGCCAAGTGCGACCTGCTGCTGTACGGCAACGCCGAGCGCGCCATCGTCGAAGTGGCCCACCGCCTGGCCGCCAAAGAACCCGTGCAAAGCATTACCGATGTGCGCGGCACAGCGTTTATTCGTCGCAGCGACGACCCGACCGGGCGCGACTGGATTGAGATCAACTCCACCTCGGTCGATGCGCCGGGCCGCGTGGAATCGCACATCAACCCTTATCAGACCACCTCCGAGCAGGCGGCAGAGCAGGGCTCCAGCTGCTCCAAGGACGATGCCAATCCGCAAGGCGTGCCCGCAGAGGCCGTAGTCAAGATGAGTCCGTCACTGGGCGATGCCTTGGCCCGTTCGCAAGCCCGCGAACTGGCCAAAATCAAGGTGCCCGCGCGCGACCGCTCGGTTATCCGCCTGCCGTCGTACGAGCAGGTCAAGGCCGACCCCGTGCTATACGCCCACGCCAACCGCGTGCTGCATCTGGAAACCAACCCCGGCAACGCCCGCGCGCTGGTGCAGGCCCACGGCGAGGGCGTGACCGCCCGCGACGTGTGGATCAACCCGCCGCCCATCCCTCTGACCACGGCCGAGATGGACACCGTGTTCGACCTGCCGTACGCCCGCAGCCCGCACCCGGCCTACGCCGATGAGAACGGCAGCCACGACGGCACCACCAAGATCCCCGCCTGGGAAATGATCCGCTTCAGCGTGAACATCATGCGCGGCTGCTTCGGCGGCTGCACCTTTTGCTCCATCACCGAGCACGAGGGCCGCATCATCCAGAGCCGCTCCGAAGAATCCATCATCAAGGAAGTCGAAGACATTCGCGACAAGGTGAAAGGCTTCACCGGCACCATCTCCGACCTGGGCGGCCCCACGGCGAATATGTACCGCCTCGGCTGCAAGAGCCCAGAGATCGAGGCCGCCTGCCGCAAGCCCAGCTGCGTCTACCCCGGCATTTGCTCCAACCTGGGTACCAACCACGACCCGCTGATCAAGATCTACCGCCGCGCCCGCGCACTCAAGGGCATCAAGAAGATTTTGATCGGCTCCGGCCTGCGCTACGACCTGGCCGTGCAAAGCCCCGAGTACGTGAAAGAGTTGGTGACCCACCACGTCGGCGGCTATCTAAAGATTGCGCCCGAGCACACCGAGCAGGGCCCGCTGACCAAGATGATGAAGCCCGGCATCGGCAGCTACGACAAGTTCAAAACCTTGTTCGAGAAGTTCAGCCTGGAAGCCGGCAAGAAGCAGTACCTGATTCCGTACTTCATCGCCGCCCACCCTGGCACCAGCGACGAAGACATGATGAACCTGGCGTTATGGCTGAAGAAAAACGGCTTCCGCGCCGACCAAGTGCAGACCTTCTACCCGTCGCCGATGGCCACCGCCACCACCATGTACCACAGCGGCAAGAACCCGCTGCGCAAGGTCACCCGCGATAGCGAAACCGTGGACATCGTCCGAGGCGACCGCCGCCGTAGGCTGCACAAGGCTTTTTTGCGTTACCACGATGCCAACAACTGGCCGCTGCTGCGCGAAGCCCTGAAAACCATGGGCCGCGCCGACCTGATCGGCAACGGCAAGCACCACCTCATCCCCACCTACCAGCCGATGACGGATGGCGGCTATGAGAGCGCGCGCAAGAAAAACTCCACCACGGTGACTACCAAGTCTTCACCGGTGACCAAGGGCCGCTTGCTGACCCAGCATACCGGCCTGCCGCCGCGCGACAATGGATCGGGTAAGCCAGCCAAGTCCGCCAAGCCGATCTACAAGGCCAAAGTATAAGAATAGGGCTCTAGCGTAGAGGCTGTCTACGCTAGTAGCTATTATTTTTACAGCAGTTAAGGTGTCAAGCCGTTAGCTGCTGTGCAAGCAGTAGCTGGCAAAGTTCTCCCCGTCCGCACTGGATAACTTTGGGGGTAACTCTGTACTTTATTTGTATGACAAGGGTAAGTCTTTGTTTTTAAAGGGGAAAGCTTGCGCTGCCTGTTATTTGAGCAGCAGGAGTAGTTCCCGCATGTGGCCACAGCAGATCAATGGGCGGCGAGCCTGGGTTGGAGCCAAAACAGCCAGCCCAGCAATATCCCGAAATGCAGCGCCACCGTGCCCCAGTACAGGCTGACAAACGATGCTTTGCGCGACCGGTAGCGCAGGATGCTTTGGGCCAAGCCTGCGCCGGGCCAGCCGCCTAGCAGGCTGAACAGATGCAGGGCGGGCTCCGGAGGTCGCCAGTAGTGGTTGCGTACGGCACGCGGGTCTCTGGCGTAGGCCAGTACGGTGAGCAGGTTGACCACCAGCACCGCGGCCACGGCCCAAAGCGACAGGCGGTAGCTCCACACCCCCCACACCCCCAGCACGCCCCATAGAAAGAGCAGCAGCACAAAGGAGCGGGCACCCGATTTGCGGCCGATGTAGTGGCGAGGCCGGTGGGAATGCACGTCGGCGTTGCCGCTGGCCGTGCTGACCTCGATGGCGCGGGGTTTGGTGTGGCTGGAGGTGATTTCGTCAAACCACACCGTTTCACCTTCGCGCGGCAAGGCCGAGCCGCGGTAGTCCTTGAGGTGGAAAAAGATGTCGTAACCGGTTTTTGGGCTGCGGATGAACCCCATACCGCGCGAGGTATTCCAGTGGTGGATCTTCCCTTTTTTTTTCATTCTCGTCACTCCAATGTGTACCGAGAAGGAATTCTGATCCTGTACACCTCCGTGTATACGGTTGGTTACATTGTTTTACCGGCCTGTATAGAGTGGCAGCCCCACGTAGTTTTCGGCCAGAACGGTGGATGCGGCGGTGGAGTGCACCAGGTACTCCAGCTCGGCCTCCTGCATGCGCTGTCCAAAGGCTCCGGTGTCGGGAAACTTGTGCATCAGCGAGGTCAGCCACCACGAAAAGCGCTCGGCCTTCCAGATGCGCGCCAGGGCGCGCTGCGAGTAGGTGTCGATGCCAGCAGCGCTTTTCTCGGTATAAAACTCGATCAACGCGCCGGACAGGTATTTCACATCGCTGGCCGCCAGGTTCAGGCCCTTGGCCCCGGTGGGTGGCACGATGTGGGCGGCATCACCCGCCAGAAACATGCGGCCAAAGCGCATCGGTTCGGCCACAAAGCTGCGCAGTGGGGCAATGCTTTTCTCCAGCGTGGGGCCGGTGACGATGCGCTCGGCCAACTCGGGGTCTAGGCGGCTGCGCAGCTCGTCCCAAAAGCGCTGGTCGCTCCAGGCCTCGACCTTGTCGTCCAGCGGGCATTGCACGTAGTAGCGGCTGCGCGACAGGCTGCGCATCGAGCACAGCGAAAACCCGCGCTCGCTGTTGCCGTAGACGATGGAGTGGGGCGACACCGGCGGCACATCGGCCAGCACGCCCAGCCAGCCAAACGGGTACACCTTCTCGTACTCGGTGACCGCACCCTCGGGTACGCTGGCGCGGCAGACACCGTGGAAGCCGTCGCAGCCGGCGATGAAGTCGCACTCCAGTTCGTAGTTTTGCCCGTCTTTCTGGTAGCGCACCCGGGGCGTGGCGCTGTCGAAGTCGTGCACGCTTACCTGGGCGGCCTGGTACACGGTGGTCAGGCCTGCGGCGCTGCGCGCATCCATCAGATCGCGCGTCACTTCGGTCTGGCCGTAGGCCGTAACGACCTTGCCGCCGGTCAGGCCATGCACGTCGATGGCATGGCGCACGCCCGAGAACACCAGGTCGATGCTGTGGTGCACCACGCCCTCGGCCTGCACGCGATCGCCCATGCCCGCTTCGTGCAGCATGTCCACGGTGGTCTGCTCCAGGATGCCCGCGCGGATGCGGCCCAGCACGTAGTCGGGGCTTTGCCGCTCGATGATGATGTTGGCAATGCCGGCTTTGTGTAGCAACTGGCCGAGCAGCAAGCCTGAAGGGCCTGCACCGATGATGGCAACCTGGGTACGCATTGAATGTCTCCTGAATTTGTTGCCGCAAGCTTAGTTTTTAGTCCGTACATTTGCCAGTCGTCCAACGCGACAATGTGCGATGATCGGCCTTGATGTGCGATTGCCGCGCAAAAAGGGTGGAGCCCATGCAAAAGATGAGCCTTCCAGAAACACCGCAGAACTGGCTTTGCCAGGCTGCTGGTGTTGCCCCCTGCAAGGGGGTTGGCGAAAGATGCGAAGCACTGCAGCCTGGGGGTGTGCAATGACCATTCAGAAAGCCGATTTGATCGAAGGCATGGCCAAGGGCATGGCGGTGCTGGAGAGCTTTGACACCGAACGCCAGCGCCTCAACGCCACCCTGGCCGCCCAGCGTGCCGGGCTGACCCGCGCCGCGGCCCGCCGCCATCTGCTCACCCTGGCGCACCTGGGCTACCTGGACACTGACGGCAGCTACTTCTGGCTGGCGGCCAAGGTGTTGCGGTTTTCGGGCAGCTACCTGGCATCGGCCCAGCTGCCGCGTGTGCTGCAGCCCACCCTGAACCGGCTGGCGGCGCAGACGTTGGAGTCGTTTTCGGCGGTGGTGCGCGATGGCGACGAGGTGGTTATCGTGGCAAGAAGCGGCAACGACCGCAGCGGGGGCCCGTTGCGCGTGTTGGCCGATGGCCTGCACCTGGGCGCACGCTTACCCGCCCACGCCACCTCCACCGGCCGGGTGCTGCTGGCCAATGAAACCAAGTTGGCTTTCAACGCCTGGATGAAAAACCGCAGCCTGCCGCGCCTGACCGCCCACACCACCACCGACCCCAAAGCCTTCCGCGCCGCCATCGTCCAAGTCCGGGCCGATGACTTTTGCGTGGCCAGCGAAGAGCACGAACCCGGCGTGCACGCCCTGGCCATCCCCCTGCGCAATCTGCAAGGCAAGACCGTGGCCGCCCTGAACGTGGTGACCACGCCGCAGCGGCTGGAGCAGGAGGTGCTGCGCCGTGACTTGCTGCCGCTGCTGCTGGAGGCGGCACGGGAACTGCGTCCGCTACTGTGATAAATTTATATAAAAAGAGGCTCTAGCGTAATCACTACCTACGCTAGTAGCTACGGAAAATATAGCAATTTCCGTATTCAGCTACGGTGCGAAATTTCGACCACAACTGCCCGTGCGCTCAGCTGCTGCACCAAAGCTTCGGCTGCCGCCCGGTTGCGGGCATCCAGGTTGGCATCCCATTCGTCCAGCAGGTAGACGCGGGCCTGGGTTTTCTGGGTGATTTCCTGCAGCGCGCGCAGTTGGCGTTCGCCGGACGAGAAGCCGCTGGCGGCGGGGGCATCTTCGTCCTCATCGTCGGTAGGCAGCCCGGCGGCAAAGGCAAACGCCAGCTTGTCGTGCGTCGGCCAGTAAAACGCCTGTTGGCCGAGCTGGGTTTTCAGCGCGGCCAGCAGGGTGGATTTACCCGATCCATTGCCGCCGCGCACCTGCAGCCAACCAAAGGGCCGGGCGTTGACCACGGCCAGGGCCTGGTCCAGGCTGCTGCAGGCCTGCGCCTCGCCGCTGCTCCACTGCAGGCGCAGGTGGTCAAAGCCGATGCGCTGCACAAAACCTGCATCCGGCGCGGGCCGCATGGCGTTGCAGGCACCGCCGATGCGCGTCCACACGGCGGCCAGGTCGTTCCAGCCCGACGCTAGGCCGTGCATGTCGCCAGACAAGGCGATTTGCCGCGGCAGGGTGGCGGCCAGGGCCACCAGCAGGCTGGTGTTGCCCACGTTTTCGCCCGCCACCCAGGCCAGGTAGGCAAACAAGGCTACCAGCGAGACGATGCCGTTGATGGTGGCCAGCCCCTCGCGGGCCAAAATAGCTTTGATCTGCGCCGCCAGCGCGTCGCGCAGCCGGGTTTTGAAGCCGCTATGCCAGAGGCGAAAGTTGTAGCGATTGCCGCTAAAGATGTTTTCCCAGGCGCTGTAGGTGTGGGCCGTCATGCGGTTGGTGCTGCGCTGGTGGGCCAGGTAGGCGGCAGCCACCGGCTTGCGCACCAGCCACTGCAACAGCAGCAGTACGGCAAACACGCCGGCGTAGACGATGGGCAGGCCCGCGTCGATGGCCACGCCCAGCACGGCGGCGTTGAACAGCAGGCCGAACAGCAGCTTCAAGTCCGCCTCCAGCTCGTAGACCAGCTCAAAGAAGATGTGGAAGGCCTCGTTGGTCAAAAACGGCTCGGCCAGTTCGCGCTGGTCTTTGTCGCCCAGCAGCGCGGGCTGGCCCTGGTTGTCGCGGGCAAAGCGCAGCATGTAGCGGCCAAAGGCCCCAAACCCGGCGCGCTCGGCAAAAATCCAACTGCTGGCGCCCACCACGTACGAGGCCGACTGCACGCCCACGATCCAGGCAAAGTCGGACACCAGAAACACCTTGTCCACCATGTCGCGCCCGGCCTCAATGATCAGCCAGGTGGTGCTGGCCGCCAGCCCGGCCTCGGCCACCAGGCACAGCAGCATCCAGACGAACGGGCGGCAGACCAGAAAGCGCAGGAAGTCGCGGTGGCGGTAGGCCGTGTGGTGGGTATGGGGGCGGTGCATAGAGGAGGGCGATGGTACATGCCCTCCATGGCACGTTAGGCTTCGCGGTCGGGGAAGTCCACCGGCAGCGGCGCAGGCCGTTCGCAGGTGGTCTGCAGGCTGACGAAGCGGCCCTCGGCGGCCGAGGTCAGCATGGCCTCCATCACTTCCAGGCAGTGCAGGCCCATGGCCCCGCTGGCCCGGGCGGCGCGCCGCTGGCGGATGGCGTAGGCCATGTCTATCAGGCCGATGCCCCGGCTGTTGACGCGGTGGCTGGTCTCGCCAAAGCGGTGCTGTGCGGGCACGCGGATCCAATCCGGCTGTACCGCGGGGCGCGGCAGGCTTTTCCAGCGGTATTCGTCCACCGTGCGCAGCAGCACCTCGCCGCCAAACAGGTTGGGGCCGTCCACCGGGTCGATGTCGCGCAGGCAAATCGTGCCTTTCGTGCCGTAGATCTCCAGCCGGGGCAGCTCGGAATCCCACACGTCAAAGCTGGCCAGCACGGTGGCGATCGCGCCGTTGGCAAATTCGATATTGCCGCTGATGTGCGTATCCACCTCGACCGCGATCTCGGTGCCGCGCAGCGGTTCGCTGTGGATGGTGCGCTTGCCCATGGCGCAGCAGCGCGTGGCCGGGCCCAGCAGCGACAGCAGCGCGGCGATGTAGTAGGGGCCAATGTCCAGCAGCGGGCCGCCGCCGGGCTGGTAGAAGAAGGCGGGGTTGGGGTGGAACCATTCGTGCCCATGGCTGACCACAAAGGCGCTGGCCCCGGTGACTTCGCCGATGCGGCCTTCGTCGATCAACTGGCGGCAGGTTTGCAGGCGGCTGCCCAGGATGGTGTCGGGTGCGCAGGCCACCACCAGGCCGCGTTCGGCGGCCAGCGCCAGGATTTCTGCGCACTGGGCAACGTTGGTGGCCAGGGGTTTTTCGGTGTAGACGTGCTTGCCCGCCCGCAGCGCGGCCAGGGTCAGCTCGGCGTGCACGGCAGGCAGGGTCAAGTTGAGCACGATGTGGATGTCGGGGTCAGCTATCAGCTCTTGCGCCGTGGCGTAGGCGCGGGCAATACCGTGCTGGGCGGCCTTGGCTTGGACCTTGGCCAGGTCGCGGCCTGCGCAGGCGAGTACGTGGACGACGCCATACTTTTGCAGGTTCTGGATATACACATCGCTGATGTCGCCGATGCCGAGTACGCCGATGTTGAAGGGAGTCATGGGGTCTCCACGATGTTCGAAAAGCCCAGGTGCGCCGCCAGGGCGGCGACGATGATGGCGTGGTCGTCGCGGGATGGCAGGCCGGACACGCCGATGGCTGCCACCACGCCCACGCCCCGCACCCGTACCGGGAACGCCCCGCCGTGGGCGGCGTAGTCGGCGGTGTTCAGCGCGGCATCCGGCCAGGCGCTGCGCTGCTCGGCTTCCAGCTGCAGCTTCACCCGCAGGCTGGAGGCGTGGCAGTGCAGGGTCAGATTGGCTTTGCGCCGCGCCCAGTCGGCGTTGTCGGGGTGCGAGCCGGGCAGGGCGCTGAAATACAGCTGGCGCGTGCCGCTGCGGATATCGATCACCACTGGGGCTTCGCGCTCCAGTGCGGCGGCGCGCAGGGCGGTGCCGATGGCGTAGGCGGTGGTTTCGTCAAAGGCGGGCAAGACCAGCGTATCTTCTTGTTGGAGAAGGGCATCGAGTGGGGACAAAGTGGGCTCCTGGTAAGAGCGCTGATTCTGTGCAGGCACAGCGCTCATGCCAATGCCTGAGAAACGGATGCAGCCTCAACCGATCGTTGAGGATCAGGGTGTTTTCAGCGCATCCACCATGAAGTCGATAAGGCAGCGCACCTTGGGAGCTGGGTTGCGGGCCGACGGGTAGACCGCATGGATGGGCCGCGCCACCGAGCCCCAGCCCGGCAGCAGCGCCACCAGCCGCCCGGCGGCGATGTCTTCGGCCACCTCCCATTCCGACTTGAACACCACGCCCGCGCCGCCCAGCGCCGCCCCGTGCGCCGCGTCGCCCGCGTGGGTGTGCACGGCGGGGCTGATCTGCAGGCTACGGCTTTCATCGCCGCACACCAGCGCCCAGGTTTTGATGGCCGGGTCGCCAAACACGATGCAGCGGTGCTGGGCCAAGTCTTCGGGTTGCAGCGGCAGGCCGTGCCGGGCGATGTAGCTGGGCGCGGCACACAGCACGCGGCGGTCCATGGCGATGGTGCGGGCCACCAGGTCCGAGTCTGGCAGTGCGCCCTGGCGGATGGCGATGTCGATGCCGTCTTTCACCAGGTCCAGCGTGTCATCCGTGCCCACCAGTTCCACTTGTACCTGCGGGTACAGGTCTAGAAAACGGCCCAGGCGCGGCGCAATCTGGCGGCGGGCGAAGGCGTTGGACGCGGTGATGCGCAGCAGGCCAGATGCACCGCCGCGCCGCAGGGCCACGGCATCTTCGGCACGCTGTACTTGTTCCAGTAGCGCCTGCGCGTGGGGCAGAAATTCGCGGCCCTCGGCGGTCAGGCTCAGTTGGCGCGAATTGCGCTGCACCAGCCGCGCGCCCAGCGCCGATTCCAGTCGCTGTAAGCGTTTGGACACCACCGCCAGCGACAGGTCCAGGTCGCGCCCTGCGGCAGACAGGCTGCCCAGGGCCGCGATGCGGGCAAAAACGGTGATGTCGGCAAGGTGGTCGAGGCGGAACATGGTGGCTGCGGATGCGGAATGGGTTCTGTGGGTTACACCGAGTAAGGCCTTTGTAAAGACGGCGGTGGCTCCGTTTGCGTTGCATTGCGTCTTTAGAATCCCGACCCAATAGAAGGAGACGGCGCTGGCCGGGAGTGTTAAGTTTTGAAAAGCTGTCAACCCCAGCGTCAGCGCCACGTTCTAGAGGTGTCTGCAGGTAAATGTAAATTGAATGTCAGACGTTTTATTTTTCCACCCGCGAAAGAACACCATGTCCAAGAAAAAACACAGCAAAAAGCCAGCTAAGAAGTAATTCTTTAGCCCGCTTGAAAAAAACCCGCTCCGGCGGGTTTTTTTCTGCCTGCTACTATTTAAATAGCTACTAGCGTAGAGTCTATATGCGCTAGAGCCTTATTTTTTATAAATCTCAGCTCTCCGTTAAACTGTAAGCCCATCCAGTCTATTGCGCCTTGCCCATGTCCCCCGAACACACCGCCCAGTCCGCCCTTGCCGCGTTTGACAAAGTTGTCAGTGCCGCGGGCGACTTCCGCAGCCGGCCCGGCCAGCGGCTGATGGCGCAGCGGGTGGCGCAGACTTTCAGCGAAGCCACGCTGGGCAAGATGGAGAACGAAGACGACACGCCGTTGCGCTCCATCGCCGTGATCCAGGCCGGTACCGGCGTGGGCAAGTCGCTGGCCTACTGCGCCCCGGCCATCGCCGTGGCCCTGGCGCGCAAGACGCGCGTGCTGATCTCTACCGCCACCGTGGCTTTGCAAGAGCAGTTGGTGACCAAAGACCTGCCCGCGCTGGCGGCGCTGATGGACGAGCCGTTTCGCTTCGGCCTGGCCAAGGGGCGCGGGCGCTATGTGTGCAAGCTCAAGCTGTCGCGCTTGGCCGGGGAGGGCGGGGCAGACGACGATGACATGTTTGCTGATGAGCTGGCCGCCGCCAGCTTTGTGCGCCACGACGAAGAAGCCCGCATGCTGCAGTACGCCAGCCTGGCCCGCGACTTGTCTACCGCCGCCTGGGACGGCGACCGTGACAACCTGGCCCAGCAGCCTGATGCAGACATTTGGCAGCCCATTGCCGCCGAGGCCAGCAGCTGCACCGGCAAGCACTGCCCGGCCTTCAATGGCTGCACCTATTTCGAGAAGCGCAAGGAGCTGGTCGGCGCGCAGGTGATTGTGGCCAACCACGACCTGCTGCTGTCCACCCTGGGCACGCGCACCCTGCCCGAGCTGGACAACTGCCTGCTGATCCTGGACGAAGGCCACCACCTGCCCGCCGTGGCGCTGGACAAGTTCTCCACCGCCATGGACCTGAGCCGCCTGGGCTGGATCGACACCCTGGCGGGCCGCGCCAAGCGCATCGGCAGCCTGATGGGCGTGTCCGAGGTGGCCGACGTGGGCCGTTATGCCTCGCAGCTCAAGCAAACCCTGGAAGACATCGCCAAAACCGTGGCCACGCTGTACGCCGATGCCTTGCGCGAGCCGCCCAGTGCCTTCGGCCCGGCCCGCGTGCGCCTGCCCAAGGGCGAGCTGCCGCCCGAGCTGGTGGAGCCGCTGGGCATGGTCAGCGTGATGGCCGAGAGCTTTTTGGGTGTGTTGAACGACATCGCCAAAGCCCTGCGCACCGAGATGAAGGACGCGCCCAACGAGGCGCGCCGCCTGTCGGTGCTGTACGCGCAACTGGGCATGCTGTCGCCGCGGCTGGAGTCGGTGCACGCCACGGCCCAACTGCTGCTGCAAGAGTCTGAACCTCCCCGCGCGCCGGTCGCCAAATGGTTCACCCTGGCCGAGACTGATGGCCGGGTGCAGATCAAGGCCTGCGCCAGCCCCATCCTGCCGGGCTCGACCCTGCGCCACCAGCTGTGGGCGAATGTGCGGGCGGCAGTGGTCACCTCCGCCACGCTCACCAGCTGTGGCGAGTTCGACTTTTTCCTGCGCGAGACCGGCCTGAAAGACGACGAGGCCACCACCACCCTGGAAGTAGTCAGCCCCTTCGATTACGCCACCCAGGGCCAGTTTGTCACCGTGCAAACCCTGGCCGACCCGCGCAACGCCAGCGCTTTTGTGGCCGAGATGGTGCTGGCCCTGGTGCGCGACCTGGCCGAGGTGCAGCATGGCGCGCTGTGCCTGTTCACTTCGCGCGACCAGATGCGCCAAGCCGTGCTGGCCCTGCCGGACGCGCTGCGCCCCAAGGTGCTGGTGCAGGGCGACCTGCCGCGCATCCGCCTGATGCAGCAGCACCGCGAGCGGGTGGGCGCGGGCGGGGTGTCCATCATTTTCGGCATGCAAAGCTTTGGCGAGGGCCTGGATTTGCCCGGCCAGCTGTGCGAAACCGTGTTCATTGCCAAGCTGCCCTTTGCCTCGCCCGATGACCCGGTGGGTGAGTCGCGTGCCGAGTGGTTGCGTGGTGTGGGCCGCGACCCGTTCAGCGAGCTGGTCGTGCCCGCTACCGCTATCAAGCTGGCCCAATGGGCGGGCCGCGCCATCCGCACCGAGACGGACAAATCCTTCGTTTACTGCTACGACCGCCGTTTGAGCGACACCAGCTACGGCCAGCGCTTGCTGCAAGGCCTGCCGCCGTTTGCGCGGCTGCGCAAAGATGCACAGGGACGCGTGTTGGCGTAAATTACAAAAAAATATTTGAGGAGACACCATGCGCTTTGGACTCATCGCCCACCGCCTGCACCGCCAGGGCTCGGACAGCAGCTTGCTGCGCTGGCTGCAGGCCGCAGAACCCGCCGTGCGCGCCCTCAAGCTGGGTTTGCACGCTGTCGGCGGCACCTATGACGCGGTGGAGCGCTATGGCTTGTTAGACCAATTCCCGGGGCTGGTGCGCTATCCGAACGGGCATTCGGGCGGGCTGACGCGGCTGGTGTCGCATATCGTGGGCGGCGTGCAGCCGGGGCAGGCGCTGGACGGGGTGATTTTTTTGATCGACCCGGTCGATCCGTCCTCGCTGTTCCCCGAGGCGCAGGCCTTGAAGCGGCAGTGCGTGATCCACGGTAAGCCCTTTATGGCCACCGAAGCGGCAGCACTGGAGTGGCTGAAAGTAGAGAGCCTGCATGCCGGGCTGGAGGCCGCCCAGGCCCCTGGTGCGGCACTGCTGCAGGCCATGCCCGAGCAGGTGGTGGCGCTGATCGCCCACGACGCCTTGAAAACCCAGATGGTGGAGTTTGCGGGCACCCAGTTTGACTTGCTGTCGCGCTTTTCCGAGCGGGTGGCCACTGGCACCACCGGCGGCTTGCTCAATGATATGGCCTGGAGCCGGGGCTGGCCCGTTGGCACGCCCTGGGTCACTCCCTATCGTAGCGGCCCGCTGGGTGGCGACGCGCAAATTGCCGAGCGCGTGCTGGATGGCACCTGCCACAAGGTCATATTTTTTGAAGACCCGCATGTGGCCCGCCAGCACGAGGCTGACATCCAGCTGATGGAGCGCGCCGTCTGCAGCGCCAGTGAGCGCACCACCTGCATGAATTCCCCTGCGATGGCCTGGCGCTGGGCCGATGCGTTAAGCCGTGTGAAGGGCTGAATACGCCAATATCCCCGCTGTTGTGTATGGTTTGAATTAGGCGCATTCTTGGTTTGCGGACCTCTGTTCCGCCCAAGGAGTTCACCATGCACACCGGTTTATGGCGTTACCGTTTGCGTTCTCTGGGCGTGGGCTTGTGGGCTTTTTGGGGTTCGGCTTGCCTGGCGCTGGCTGCTGCCACGGCGGCTCCGGCGGTGCAGACCACCATCGAGATACTTGCCAAGGCCAACGCTGCCGTGGTGGGCGTGCAGGTCAGCGTGGAAGAGGGCGCACGCTCGGCCGAAACTTTGGGCCAGCGGCGCAGCGGCTCGGGCGTGGTGATCGGGCCAGATGGCCTGATTTTGATCATCGGCTACCTGATGGTGGATGCGCAGAGCATCGAAGTCGTTACGCAAGACCACAAAACCCTGCCCGCCCAGGCCGTGGCCTATGACCTGGCGACAGGTTTTGGTTTGATTCGACCAATTTTGCCTTTGCGTGGCATCCAGCCGGTGCAGCTGGGTAGTCTGCAGGAATTGCGCACCGGCGAACCGTTGATGGCTTCCACCGGCCCGCAACTCGGCGGTGAAGATGCCGATGTGAACATGGTCCAGGTGGTCAGCCAGCGGCCATTTTCCGGCTATTGGGAATACCACATCGACAGCGCCATTTTCACCAGTCCGCCGGTGGGCAACCATTCGGGCGCAGCGGTGTTCAACCAGCGCGGCGAACTGATGGGCATTGGCAGCCTGCTGGTGGGCGATGCCCTGGGCCGCAGTCCGCGCATTGCCGGCAATATGTTTGTACCGGTGGATTTGCTCAAACCCATTCTGGCGGAGCTACAGACGACCGGCAGTAGCCAGCAAAGCCACCGGCCCTGGGTGGGTTTGACCTCCAGCGAGCAGGCTGGGCGGGTGCAAATTGTGCGTGTCAGCAAGGAAAGCCCTGCCGCGCTGGCGGGCCTGGAGCCCGGTGACGTGGTACTGGCGGTGGACGGTGCCAAGGTCAGCACGCTGGAGGGCTTTTACAAAAAGCTCTGGGACCACGCCCAGGCCGAGGTGGACATCGAGCTCACCGTGCTGCAGGGTGCCGACATCAAGACCATTGTGCTCAAGGCGGTAGACCGCATGAGCACCATGCGCAAACCTACAGGTATTTAAGGCCTTTAGCGCAGATGGAATATGCGTAAGTTGCTATCAAATAAATAGCTCAGGCGTGGCGGCGGACTGTTAGCAGGATGCCGCCCATGGCCGCAAACAGGCCACCGCAGACCCGGTTGATCCAGCGCACGTGCGCGCTAGAGGCCAAAAACGGGGCGATGCGTGCCGTGCCCAGCGAGCACAACGTCAGCACCGACATTTCCATGGCCATGAAGGTGGCAGCCAGAATGCCCATTTGTGGGCCCCAGGCGGCAGCCGGGTCCAGAAACTGCGGAAAGAACGCGGCAAAGAACAGCAAGGCCTTGGGGTTGCTGGCCCCCACCATCAAGCCTTGGGCGTAGCAGGTGCCAAGAGTGGGTAGGGCTGCTGCATCACCGCTGGCGGGGTTGAAAGCCACCGCCGGGCTGCGCCAGGTCTTGATGCCCAGGTAGATCAGGTACGCGGCACCCACCACCTTGAGCACGGTAAACGCCGTCTCGGATGCCGCCAGCACCGCGCCCAGCCCCAGGGCCGACAGCAGCATGATGCCCAGCGCCGCTGTCACACTGCCCAGGCCCGACACAATGCCGCGCGCCCAGCCGTGCTGCAAGGCCCGGGTAATGCACATCAGCATGGTGGGGCCGGGCGACAGCACCAGCACGGATACGGCGGCCAGATACAGGAAGTAGGTAGACAGTGTCATGGGCAGGGTGGGGCAAGGTGAAGTGGAGCCACCATGGTAATTCAAGCTATTTACGATTTAATCAACAAGGTGGCCAGAACCCCTGAAAACTCGTTGTAAAATACGAGGCTTGTCGGGGCGTAGCGCAGCCTGGTAGCGCATCTGGTTTGGGACCAGAGGGTCGAAGGTTCGAATCCTTTCGCCCCGACCATTGAATGAAGATAAAGCCACCAAGAGGTTTCTCCTGGTGGCTTTTTTTCGTCTCTAACGTGAAGCAACTTGCCTGTGCTTGGCTACTCTGCACCCAAGTCCAGGCAAGCTAGTGAGGAATAAAATACTATGCAATTGATAGCTGCACGCGTAGGTAATATATACGCTAGAGGCCTATTTGGCTTGTTTATTTTGGTGTTGCTGCTGTGGGCGCTACCCGGGTGGGCGCAGGCACCGGACCCGGAGGTCACGCTGGACCAGTTGCGCCAGCAGGTTGAGACCATGCAAAAGGGTTTGGCCAACCCCGACCCCGAGGCAGATTTACTGGCCTGGCGCAGCAGCGCCCTGGCGGCGCAGACGCAGGCCCAAAAGATGGCCGACGATCTGGAACCCAAGCGCAGCAGTGTGCAGGCACGCCTGGCCGAGCTGGGCAAGCCACCTACCGACAAAAAAGAAACCCCCGACATCGCCACCCTGCGCAGCCAACTCGACAAAAACAGTAATGCGTTGGATGCTCAGGTCAAGCTGGCGGGCTTGGTGGCGGTAGAGGCCGAGCAACTGGCCGATCAGATATCGGTACAACGCCGCGCCCAGTTCCAGACCGAGCTGGGCCACCGCACCGCCTCGATTCTGGCCCCGGCATTTTGGAGTGAATTGCGCGACAACTACGCAGCCGATGCGGGCCGTTTGGGTGCGCTGGCCGGGGAACTGCTGCAGGCACTGCGCGCGGCATCGGTGGGTGTGTGGGGCGGCATGGCTGCCGCTTTGGTACTGCTGGTGCTGTTGCGCCGCAAAGCCGAAGCCCTGCTGTTACACGTAGCCACTACCCGCATACCGCATGGCCGTTTGCGGCGTTCGCTGTTTGCCGTGGTGCGTATTGTGTTGTCGGTGCTGGCCTGGGGCTTGGTGGCGGTGATTGTGCGCAGCGGGCTGGAATGGCGCGCCGATTTGTCGCCCTTGCCGCATGCCTTGCTGGTGCGCAGCCTGGGCCTGGCCTGCTTTGGTGGTTATGTGGTGGGCCTGGGGCGCGCGCTGCTGGCGGCCGACCGGCACAGCTGGCGTTTACCGGCTTTGCCCGACACGGTGGCCACAGGCCTGGCCTGGTTTCCGCTGGTGTTTGCCATCATCACCACGGCTGGCTGGCTGGTAGAGCGCCTGTATGCGCTGGTCAACGCCAGCCTGGCGACCACCGTGGCTTTGAACTGCATCTTGGCCCTGCTGCTGGGCATCAGCATGGTGATTGCCGTGGGCCGGGGCGAGCGTTTGCGCCGACTGCTTGACCGCGGCCCCGATGCCGACCGCGTACCCCCGCGTCCACTGTGGCTGGCCGTGCTGGCGGCCTTGGTGTGGCTGGTGCTGGTGGGTAGTGTGGTGGCTTTGCTGCTGGGCTATGTGGCGCTGGGTGGCTTCATGGTGCGGCAACTGGCCTGGACGGCGATTGTGGCCAGCACCACCTATTTGCTGCTGGTGCTGATAGACGACGTATGCATGGGCTGGCTGGCCGCCAACAACCCGGCCAGCATGCCGGCCGGTGCCTGGCGCATGCGCGACCAGGCCGCTGTGCTGGTGTCGGGCGTGGGCCGCGCCCTGGTGGCCTTGGTCGCGCTGACCTCGGTGCTGTCGCCGTTTGGCGATGGGCCGCCCGAGCTGCTGAACCGTGCCACCCAGTTCAGCGATGGCCTTGCGATTGGCGAGGTGCAGGTGCGGCCAACGGCGCTGCTACTGGCCATTGTGGTGCTGGTGGTGGGCCTGTCGTGTGTGCGCCTGCTCAAGCGCTGGCTGGTAGACCAGTTGCTGCCCACCACGAACCTGGACGCGGGCATGCAGATGTCCACCAGTTCGCTGTTTGGCTATGCGGGCGGGGTGCTGGTGGTGGCGCTGGCCTTGTCTGCCGTGGGTATCGGGCTGGAGCGGGTGGCCTGGGTGGCCAGCGCTTTGTCGGTGGGTATTGGTTTTGGCTTGCAAGCGGTGGTGCAGAACTTTGTGTCAGGCCTGATTCTGCTGGCCGAGCGGCCGGTGAAGGTGGGTGACTGGGTGGTGCTGGGCACGGTAGAGGGCGATATCCGCCGCATCAACGTGCGCGCCACAGAGATCCAGATGAGCGACCGCTCCACCGTGATCGTGCCCAACTCCGAGTTCATCACCAAAACCGTGCGCAACATCACCCACGCCAGCCCCTTGGGCTTGGTGCAGATCAAGCTGCCCATGCCGCTGGATACCGATGTAGAGCAGGTGCGTGCTCTGATGCTGGCCGCTTTCCAAGACCACACCGAGGTGCAAGCCAGCCCTGCGCCCAGCGTGGCGCTGGACGGCATCGACAACGGCAAATTGGTCTTCAACGCCACGGCCTACGTCGGCTCGCCGCGCATGTCGTACGGCGTGCGCAGCGATGTGCTGTTTGAAGTGCTCAGGCGCCTGCGCGAGGCCAAGCTGCCGATGTCGAATCCATCGACCATGGTGCTGCGCGAAGTACCGCTCCAACCCGCACCGGGTGAAGGCGAAAAAGCCGGGTAGCATCCCCACCATCGATACCACCCAGGCACAGGCCGGTAGCCTGGAAAGCATTCAATTGCTCAAGGAAACCATGTTGATTGTTTTTATCGACCCGAAGTGTCCTACACCGTATGACAGTGAGGTTTTGCGGACACGTAGTTTGGGGGGAACGGAGGCATCGGTGATCCGTGTTGCGCTGGGCTTGTCGGCCCGGCACACCGTCAAGGTATTGCAACACAACCGCACCGAGCCGCGGGTCGAGAACGAGAACCTGGAGTTTTTACCGATCAGCGCTCTGGATACCGCCGTGCGTGGTGCCGACCATGTGGTTTTCATCCAGAAGGCGCAGTACATCGACACGGTGGTTCGCGCGGGTTCTGCGCGCTTGTGGCTGTGGCTGCACAATTTTCTGAAAGACGAGGTGCCGTTTTTCTGGCAAGACCATCTGCGTTACAAACTGGGCATTGTGTGCGTTTCACAGACCCATGCCGCCCATACGCTGCGCCATATGCGCAGCCTGGTGGGGTATTGGGCCACGGCGGGGCTTATGGGGCGTGGCGGACTGCTCTACCAGCACAACCCGATTGACGAAGTTCTGGCTCCCGACCCGCTGGTCTTGCGGGATCCGTTTAAACTGGTTTTTTTCAGCTCGCCGTACAAAGGCATAGAACACGTGGTCTCGGCATTCCGCGAAGCCCATCTGCGCGAACCGCGTTTGCGTTTGTATATTGCCGATCCGGGCTACATTAAAAAATGTGATCCGACTTTGCTGGATACACCGGGCATCACTACGCTGGGCTCTTTGCCCCAGCGCGAAGTTCTCAAGCATGTACGCGAAGCTTTGTGTGTGTTTTATCCCCAACGCAAACGGCCGGAAACCTTTGGCTTGGTGTACGCCGAGGCCAATGCGGTTGGAACACCAGTGCTGGCGCATGATTTTGGCGCAGCGGCAGAGATACTAAGCAAGCGCAATCCGCCGATGGATACCAGTCAGACGGCTGTGGTAGAAACCTTGTTGGACTGGGTGCGCAACGGTGGCCCGTCGGTGCAAGCCAACCCCTTGTTTGGCACCCAGTTCGTGGTGGACCGGTGGCTGCAGTTTTTTGCCGCGCCAGACCGGTTTATCCGAGAACAAAACCTAGGTTCTTAAGCCGCCAGCGCCTGCAGCAACTCGGTTTCGATTTCGATCTGGTTACGGTTGTACTGCAGCTCAGGGCCTTGGATCAAAAAGCTATCTTCCACCCGCTCGCCCAGGGTGGACACCTTGGCCAGTTGCACGCTGAGGTTGTGCTTGGCCAGCACTCGGGCCACCAGGTAGAGCAGACCGGCGCGGTCACTGGCCGAGATGAACAGCAGCCAGCGCTGGGCTTTTTCATCGGGCCGCAATTCAACCCGCGGCGCGATGGGGAAGCTCTTCACCCGGCGCGACACCCGGCCACCCTTGCTGGGCGGGGGCAGCGGACCTTGGCGTGTCAGCGTCATGTCCAGGTCGTTTTCGACCATACTGGTGAGCTCACGGTAGTGCTCGGGCAGCATGGCGGTGACCACCTGGAAGGTGTCCAGCGCGTAGCCGTTGCGAGCAGTGTGCACCTTGGCATCGACGATGCTGAAACCGGCCTGGTCAAAAAAGCCGCAGATGCGGGCGAATAGATCGGGCTGGTCCGGCGTGTAGACCATCACCTGCAGGCCTTCGCCCACCGGTGACAGGCGGGCCCGGACGATGGCTTTGTCGACCCCGTCCAGTGCCGCCGGGGTTTTGGCGATGTGGCGTGACAACTGGCGTGTGTGCCAGGCGATGTCGGCTGCGTCGTGGCGCATAAAGTAGCCCACGTCCAGCGTCTCCCACAGCACCTTGTGCGACTCGAAGGGCTGGGCGTGCAGGGCCAGCATCACCAGCGCCTCGCGCTTGCGGGCTTCGATTTCGGCATCCGGGTCGGGCGCGCGGCCCCCCAGCACGCGGATGGTGTAACGAAACAGGTCTTCCAGCAGCTTGCCCTTCCAGGCGTTCCAGACCTTGGGGCTGGTGCCGCGGATGTCGGCCACGGTGAGCAAGTACAGGGCAGTCAGGTAGCGTTCGTTGCCCATGCGCTTGGCGAACGCGGCAATTACGTCGGGGTCGCTCAGGTCGGCCTTTTGGGCCACGCGGCTCATGGTCAGATGCTCGGTGACCAAAAATTCGATCAACTGGCTGTCTTCGGCGGCAATATTGTGCTGGGTGCAAAAACGCCGTACTTCGCGGGCACCCAGGTCAGAATGGTCACCGCCCCGGCCTTTGGCAATGTCGTGGAACAGTGCCGCCACGTACAAAATCCAGGGCTTGTCCCAGCCCGCGCCCAGCTGCGAGCAGGCCGGGTATTCATGGGCATGCTCGGCCATGAAGAAGCGGCGCATATTGCGCAGCACCATCATGATGTGCTGGTCGACCGTGTAGACGTGGAAGAGGTCGTGCTGCATCTGCCCCACGATGCGCCTGAACACCCACAGATAGCGGCCCAGCACCGAGGTGTCGTTCATCAACCGCAGCGCGTGGGTGATTCCCGAGGGCGCTTGCAGAATCGCCAGAAACGTAGCCCGGTTCACCGGGTCACTGCGGAACTTGGCGGTCATCAGGCCACGGGCGTTGTACAGGGCGCGCAGCGTGCGGGCCGACAGGCCGTGGATGCCCACGGCGGTCTCATACAGCAAAAAGGTTTCCAGAATCGCGTGCGGGTGCCGGGTGTACAGGTCGTCGCTGGCCACCTCGATCATCCCGGCTTTTTCAAAAAAACGTTCGTTGATCGGGCGCAGCGCGTGGGTGGAGGGGTTGAGCCGCTCCTCGATGTTGAGCAGCACGATCTGGTTCAACTGGCTCACGGCCTTGGCGGTCCAGTAGTAGCGGCGCATCAGCGCCTCGCTGGAGCGCACCGGCAGGCCGGTATCGTCGTCCGACACCGTGGTGTAGCCAAACGACTCGGCTACGGCGGTTTGCAGGTCGAACACCAGCCGGTCTTCTCGGCGGCCTGCGGTGAGGTGCAGGCGGGCGCGGATCAGGCACAGCAAGGCTTCGTTGCGTTTGAGCTGCTTGGCTTCGTGTGGAGTGGCAATGCCGCTGCGCACCAACTCGTCCCAGGTCTTGCCCAGTTTGGCGGCTTTGGCCACCCACAGAATCGTCTGCAAGTCGCGCAGGCCACCGGGCGACTCTTTGCAGTTGGGCTCCAGCGAAAACGGCGTGTTTTCAAACTTGTTGTGCCGCTGGCGCATTTCCAGGGTTTTGGCCACGAAAAATGCACGTGGGTCCAGCGCGTCCGAAAGGCGCTTGCGGAACTGGTTGAACAGCTTGGGGTCGCCGGTGATCAGGCGCGATTCGAGCAGCGAGGTCTGCACCGTCACGTCCTTGGCGGACTCGGCCAGGCATTCGTCCAAGGTGCGCACGCTGGAGCCGATCTCCAGCCGGGCATCCCAGCAGCTGCCAATAAAGCCTTCGATACGGGCCTTGAGCGCCGGGTCGGCCTCGGGCGATACACCGTCGGGCAGCAGCATCAGCACGTCGATATCGGAACAGGGAAATAGCTCACCCCGGCCAAAGCCACCCACAGCCACCAGCGCAAACGATGGGGTGAATCCGGTAATCGCCCACAGGCCGCGCAGGATATCGTCGCTCAGGGCCGACAGGTTTTGCAGGGTGGTGCGTACGCCTCGGGTGCTGGCGCCGCTGTCGCGTACGGCTTCGAGCAGCAGTGATTTTTCATGCAGGTAATGTGCCCGCAGCGTGGGAACGTCGGTCATCAGACCTGCATCGCGCTTCACGCGGTGGCGACCGCTTGCACAGGCACTTGCACGGGCACGAAAGCGGGCGTGGGCGGGCTGCCCGCAGACAGTGTCAGCACCTCATAGCCCGTCTCGGTCACCAGAATCGTGTGCTCCCACTGGGCCGATAGCGAATGGTCTTTGGTGACGATGGTCCAGCCGTCTTTTTCCGGGCCTTCCTTGATGTCTTTTTTACCGGCGTTGATCATTGGTTCGATGGTGAAGGTCATGCCGGTTTTCAGCATCTCCAGCGTGCCGGGGCGGCCATAGTGCAGCACCTGCGGCTCTTCGTGGAAGATGCGGCCGATGCCGTGGCCACAGAACTCGCGCACCACGCTGAAACCGTTGCTTTCGGCAAATCGCTGGATGGCATGGCCAATATCGCCCAAGTGGATGCCGGGCTTGACCATTTTGATGCCGTGCCACATGGCATCATACGTCAAAGCCGCCAGCCGTTTGGCCAGAATGCTGCCTTCGCCCGCAATGAACATGCGGCTGGTATCGCCATGCCAGCCGTCCTTGATGACGGTTACGTCGATGTTGACGCTGTCGCCTTTTTTCAGCGGTTTGTCGTTGGGAATACCGTGGCAAACCTGGTGGTTCACCGAGGTGCAGATCGACTTGGGGTAGGGGATATTGCCGCCACCGGTGTAGTTCAAAGGGGCCGGAATGCCGCCTTGCACTTGGGTGATGTAGTCGTGCGCCAGCTTGTCGAGCTGGTTGGTGGTCACGCCGGGCACTACGTGGGGGGTCAGGTAGTCGAGCACTTCGGAAGCCAGGCGGCCCGCGACGCGCATCCCTGCGATGCCGTCTGCGTCTTTGTAGGTGATAGTCATAGCCCCTAATTATCCTAGATGCCGCGATGCGTTGCAGCGCCTGCTGCCGCTGCCCGCACAGCCGTTAAAATTCCGCGCTCTAGGGTTTGCCCGTACCAGCAGTGTCTGCGCTGGGCTACCGGGCCACCCAGTCCCCATTCTTCCCCAACCAGGCCGCCACCGTGACCTTGCATATCTCTCTGTTTGAAGGCGGCAACGCCCTTAGCGATTTCCGCGTTCAGCAACTCCTGCCCCGGCTGCAAGCCATCCATGACAAGATCACCGGCGTGTCTGCACGCTTTGTGCATTTGGTGGCCAGCGATGCCGCGCCTGCGGACACTGCGCGCGCGCAACTGGCGGGATTGCTCACCTACGGCGACCCGTATGCAGGCCCTACCGAAGGCCCCTTGCTGGTGGTGACACCGCGTTTCGGCACCGTGTCGCCCTGGGCCTCTAAGGCCACCGACATCGCCCACAACTGCGGCCTGGCGGTGCACCGGGTTGAGCGTTTCGTCGAATACCGTTTGACAGTCAAGCAGCCTTTGCTGGGCAAAACCGTGCTGACCGCCGCGCAACTGGCCCAGGTGGCGGACCTGCTGCATGACCGCATGACCGAAAGTGCCATGCTGGACCGCAGCCAGGCCCAAGAACTGTTCACCGCACTGGAAGCCGCGCCGCTGGCCCAGGTGGACGTGCTTGGCGGTGGCCGCGCCGCGCTGCTGGCCGCCAACACCGAATTCGGCCTGGCCCTGGCCGACGACGAGGTCGACTACCTGGTCAACGCCTTCACCACGCTCAAGCGCAACCCTAGCGACGTGGAGTTGATGATGTTCGCCCAGGCCAACAGCGAGCACTGCCGCCACAAAATCTTCAACGCCGAGTTCACCATCGACGGCGTAGCCCAGACTAAAAGTCTGTTCGGCATGATCCGCAACACCCACCAGCTGGCCCCGCAGCACAGCGTGGTGGCGTACTCGGACAATGCTTCCGTGATGGAAGGTTACGAGATTGAGCGATTTTTAGCGAAATCAGCCTCTGGTGCTTATGGAATAAGCGCAAGCAGCTACGAAAAAAGTAGCGCTTTGCACCATGTGCTGATGAAGGTCGAAACCCATAACCACCCCACCGCCATCTCGCCGTTCCCCGGCGCGTCCACCGGCGCGGGCGGCGAAATCCGTGACGAGGGTGCCACGGGCCGTGGCTCCAAGCCTAAGGCGGGCCTGACCGGTTTCACGGTGTCCAAACTTTGGCCGCAAGAGGGCGATGTGTCTATCGGCAAGCCCGAGCACATTGCCAGCCCGCTGAGCATCATGACCGAAGGCCCACTGGGCGGCGCGGCTTTCAACAACGAATTCGGCCGGCCCAACCTGCTTGGCTATTTCCGCGAATACGAGCAGACCGTCACCTCCGACGTGGACAGCATCCGCCGCGGCTACCACAAGCCCATCATGCTGGCCGGTGGCCTGGGCACGATCGATGCCACGCAAACGCACAAGATCGAATTCCCCGCCGGTTCGCTGCTCATCCAGTTGGGCGGCCCCGGCATGCGCATCGGCATGGGCGGCAGTGCGGCCAGCTCCATGGCCACGGGCGCGAATGCCGCCTCGCTGGACTTTGACTCGGTGCAGCGCGGCAACCCCGAGATCGAACGCCGGGCGCAGGAAGTCATCAACCAGTGCTGGATGCAAGGCGCGGCCAATCCGATTCTGGCCATCCACGACGTGGGCGCAGGCGGCCTGAGCAATGCCTTCCCCGAGCTGACCAACGACGCAGGCCGGGGCGCGCGCTTCGACCTGCGCGCCGTGCCGCTGGAAGAAAGTGGCATGAGCCCGAAAGAAATCTGGTGCAACGAAAGCCAGGAACGCTACGTGATGGCCATCGCACCCGAGTCGCTGGCGGCGTTTACCGCGCTGTGCGAACGCGAGCGCTGCCCGTTCTCGGTGGTGGGTGTGGCCACCGAAGAGCGCCAGCTCATTGTGGCGGACGCTGAGGCTCAGAGCCCAGTCGATATGCCTATGAACGTGTTGCTGGGCAAGCCGCCCAAGATGCACCGCGATGTGAAGACGGTTGCCCGCACCTTTGCGCCCGTGGACCTGACCGGTGTGAGCCTGCAAAAAGCCACCATCGACGTGCTGGCCCACCCCACGGTGGCCAGCAAGCGCTTCCTGATCACCATCGGCGACCGCACCGTCGGCGGCATGAGCCACCGTGACCAGATGGTCGGTCCCTGGCAAGTACCGGTGGCCGACTGCGCCGTGACCCTGGCCGATTACCAAGGCTTCGCGGGCGAGGCCATGGCCCTGGGCGAGCGCACGCCGCTGGCCGCAGTCAACGCCCCCGCATCCGGCCGCATGGCGGTGGCCGAGGCCATCACCAACCTGCTGGCCGCACCGTTCGATCTGCCCCGCGTCAAGCTCTCCGCCAACTGGATGGCCGCCTGCGGCGAGCCCGGCGAAGATGCCGCCCTGTACGCCACGGTGAAGGCCGTCGGCATGGAGCTGTGCCCGGCGCTGGGTATCTCCATCCCCGTGGGCAAAGACAGCCTGTCGATGCGCACGCAGTGGACAGATGCAGACGACAAAAAGAAGGTCACGTCCCCCGTCAGCCTGATCGTCACCGCCTTCGCCACCCTGGCCGATGTGCGCGGCACGCTGACCCCGCAGCTCAACGCCACCGAGGCAGACACCACGCTGATCCTGGTGGACCTGGGGAAGGGCCAAAACCGCATGGGCGGCAGCATCCTGGCACAAACCCTGAACCAGGTCGGTGACACCGTGCCCGATCTGGACGACCCGCAAGACCTGGTGAACCTGGTCAATGCCGTCAACGCGCTGCGCACCAAATTGCTGGCCTACCATGACCGTAGCGATGGCGGCCTGTTCGCGGCAGCCTGCGAAATGGCCTTTGCCGGACACGTTGGCGTGGCGCTGAATGTGGACCTGCTGGTCACCGAAGGCGACGGCATCAGCGATAGCCGCATGGACGTGGGCGACAGCAAAAACTGGGCAGGCCAGGTCGGCCCGCGCCGCGAAGAGCTGACGCTCAAAGCCCTGTTCACCGAGGAGTTGGGCGTGCTGCTGCAAGTGCGCACTGCCGACCGCGATGCCGCCATCCAGACCCTGCGCACGCACGGCCTGGCCAAGCACAGCCACATCGTCGGCAAAACCCGTCCTGCCAGCAGCACCATCACGGCTGGCGTGGGTGAAGTGCAGGTCTGGCGCGATGCCAAGGCCGTGTTCAGCGCCAAGCTGGAAGACCTGCACCAGGTCTGGGACAGCGTGAGCTGGAAGATCTGCCAGCAGCGCGACAACCCCGCCGGTGCCGATGCAGAGCACGCGGTCTCCGGTGCCGTTGCTGATCCGGGTATGCATGTGTTTATGCCAAATAGCACGCCCGTGCTTGCTGGATCAGTACAAGCAGCTAGCAAAGATGTAGCGGCACCCGCTTTGATGCTGACCCGCCCCAAGGTGGCCGTGCTGCGCGAGCAGGGCGTGAACTCCCACACCGAGATGGCCTACGCCTTCGGTCTGGCCGGTTTCGATGCCTTTGACGTGCACATGACCGATTTGCAAACCGGTCGCGCCAAACTGCAAGACTTCCAGGCCGTGGTGGCTTGTGGCGGCTTCAGCTACGGCGACACCCTGGGCGCCGGCATCGGCTGGGCGCGCAGCATCACCTTCAATCCGGTGCTGGCCGCAGAGTTCAAGGCCTTCTTCGCCCGCCAGGACACCCTGGCTCTGGGCGTGTGCAATGGCTGCCAGATGTTTGCCGAGCTGGCCGACATCATCCCCGGCGCGCAGGCCTGGCCGCGCTTCACTACCAACCGCAGCGAACGCTTTGAAGCCCGCCTGTCTATGGTCGAAGTGCTGGAATCCCCCAGCGTGTTCCTGCAAGGCATGGCCGGTAGCCGTCTGCCGATCGCGGTGGCACACGGCGAGGGCTACGCCAACTTCGCCTACCGTGGCGACGCGTCCAAAGCGATTGCCGCCATGCGTTTCGTCGACAACTTCGGTGCAGCCACCGAGGCTTACCCGTTCAACCCGAACGGCAGCGCCGGTGGCCTGACCGCCGTGACCACGGCCGACGGCCGCTTCACCGCCATGATGCCGCACCCCGAGCGCGTGTTCCGCAACGTGCAGATGAGCTGGACCAGCGGCGACCAGAGTGATTTCAGCCCCTGGATGCAGCTCTGGCACAACGCGCGGCGTTGGATAGGCTAGGCACACCCCCAGGCTACAGCGCAAGCGCTTTCCGCCACCCCCCCTCGTATCGATTTGAAAAATCGATACGACATGCAGGGGGCGATGCCTGCGGCCCGGCAAAGCCGGTTCCGCGGCACCTCTGGAAAAGTCGGCTCGCCTGCGGCTTTGTCTGAGAGCCTTAAGCCTCCAGCCGGAACCGGCTCACCGCCTCGGTCAGCGCATCCGCCTGTTCGCGCAGCGACTCTGACGCGGCGGCGGATTCTTCTACTAGGGCCGAGTTTTGCTGCGTCACCTGGTCCACCTGGCCCACCGACTCGCTGATCTGGGCGATGCTGCTGCTTTGGCCGCTGGCCTGGCTGGACAGGGTGCGGATGATGGTGGTGACCTGCTGCACGCTGCCCACGATGTCGTCCATGGTGGTGCCTGCGCGGGCTACCAGCTTGGCACCTTCGTCGGCCTTGGCGACCGAGGTGTTGATCAAGGTGCTGATTTCCTTGGCTGCCTGGGCGGAGCGCTGGGCCAGCAGGCGCACTTCGCTGGCCACCACGGCAAAGCCACGGCCTTGCTCGCCAGCGCGGGCGGCTTCCACGGCGGCATTGAGCGCCAGGATGTTGGTCTGGAAGGCGATGCTGTCGATCACGCTGGTGATGTCGGCGATCTTTTTGGAGCTGGCGTTGATCTCGCGCATGGTCACCACCACCTGCGACACCACTTCGCCACCGCGCGTGGCCACTTCGGCGGCCGACTGGGCCATCTGGTTGGCCTGGGCGGCGGCGCTGGCGCTCTCTTGCACGTTGCCAGTGAGTTCGGCCATGGCGGCCACGGTTTCTTCCAGGTTGGCAGCGGTGTGCTCGGTGCGGTGGCTCAGGTCCTGGTTGCCCGCGGCGATTTCGGTGCTGGACGCGTGGATGGTACGGGCGGCCAGTTGCACCTGCGACACCAGTTCACGCAAAAATACTTGCATGCGCCCCATGGCGTTGACCAGTTGGCCAATTTCGTCGTTTTGCTGCGCCTGCACCGGCACAAACAAATGGCCCTGGGCGATCTCTTCGGCGATGTTGCAGGCCTGGGTCAGCGACCGGGTCAGGCTGCGCACGCTGAAGAAGGTCAGCGGAATCAGCACCAGCAAGGCCAGCACCAGAATGCCCATCTGGATGCCCGACAACACCAGGGTGCGGCGGTCAATACCGGCCTGCGCGGCCTGCATGTCTTCGCGCGAGGTGGTGGCGGCTTGCTGCAGCAGGCTGTCGATGGCATCGACGTGGGACTTTTGCTTTTCGGCATAGGCCCCGCCCACCGAGCCGTCGATTTGCGCCGCCTCGATCTGCGCCAGCACCGGGGACATACCGTCGGTGTAGGCCTTGATTTCGGCCTGCGAGGTGTCCAGCATCTTCAGGTAGGTGGTGTCGCTGCCCTGGCTGGTGCGCAATGCAGCCAGCCCCTTGCCAAAGCTTTGCAGCGACTTTTGCCAGGATTCGCGCAACACGGCCACTTCGACGGCGTTGTTGAAGCTGATGATGATGTCTTTCTCATTGCGGCGCACCTGGGCCAGGGTGATGCGCAGCTCGTTCATGTCGGTCAGGGTTTGCACCTTTTGCTCGACCAGCACTTTTACCGTGCCCCGGGTGGAGTCCAGCGCCCAGTAGCCCACCAGACCAATGATGACCAGCAGCAGCAATGAAAATGCGGTGCTGAAATACAAGCGGAAACGGATCGAGAAGCGGTTGAGCGGGTTCATAGGGGGGTCTTGGTTACACGAGAGGTCAAAGGGCAAAGGCTCAGGCTTTTTAGTAAGTAAGCGTAACAATAACCGTGCCAATCTGGGTGGATTCAGCCACGCGAATGTAAATATTGCGGCCTTCAGTCGGGGTTACGCGCACTGTAGTAGCGAGCAGACTCGCGTGCAGGTTATACCCGCCGGGCTCCCGTGTATTTGTAACAGTGGCTATATTTAGATGCGCTATTAGAAGAAAGCGCATGCGTCGCTTGGCGCTACTAGTAGCGCGGTAACTGCGGTGGTGATGCAGTCCATCACACCGCCGTGGCGCAGGGCGGTGTGATTTTTAAGAAGAAAAGGCATCTAGCGCAAGTTGTATATACGCTATGTGCTACTTTTTTTATAGTAAATGCAGGCTGTCTGCCGATTTCAGTGTTTGCCCTTCCAGGGCACCAGCCAGCCTTCAAGCAGGCGCATGGCGATCGAGAACCCGAATGCGCAGGCGGCGATGACGGCAATGCCGACAAACACCGCATCGGTCGCCAAGAAGTGCGACGCCGACATCACCATGAAGCCAATGCCGCGCGTCGATGCAATCAGCTCGGCCGCCACCAGCGTGCCCCAGCCCACGCCCAGCGCAATGCGGATGCCGGTCAATATCTCGGGCAGAGCCGACGGCAGCACGACTTCGCTGAACAACTGCCAGCGGCTGGCACCCAGCGACAGCGCGGCATTCACCCGCTCCTGCGGCAGTGTACGCACACCCGCCTGGGCCGATAGCACGATGGGCGCAAACATAGCCAACGTCAGCAGCACGATCTTGGAGGTTTCGCCAATCCCTAGCCAGATCACCATCAGCGGCAAGTAGGCCAGTGGCGGCAGCGGCCAGTAGAACTCGATGGGCGTGTCCAGAATGCCCTTGGCCCAGCGGTTCAGCCCCATGGCCAACCCGGTGGGGATGCCCAGCACCACCGCGATGGCCGCCGCCGACAGAATGCGCAGCAGGCTGGCCGATACGTGCTCCCACAGCGTGGCGTTGGCATAGCCGTCGGCCCAGATGGACTGCGCCACCGACAGCACCTCGGCCGGGGTGGGCAGGAACAGGTGTGGCACTACGCCGGTCTGCGCCACGGCCCACCACAGCAGCAAAATCACCGCGCCGGTGGCCAGGCTGGTGGGTACTGTGGAATGCGCGCCGATGCCGAAGCTGCGCATCTGTACCAGGCGTGGCGCTGCGGGCTGCGGTGGGGCTTCGGCTGCGGCTTGTCGCGCAGCGCCCAGGGAAGAGGCGGTGAGTTCGGTCATACGGTGGTTTCTTCCAGCGTTTCTGATTGGTGCACGATGGCGCGGATTTCTTCGCGCAGGTGCGCAAATGCGGGGGATGTCTTGATGGCCCGGGCGTCGCCATCGCGGGCGTAGGTGCGTACAAAGTCCAGGTCGAAGCGGGCAACGATGCGGCCGGGCCGGGGCGACATCACAATCAGCTCGGTACCCAGAAACAGCGCTTCTTCGATCGAATGGGTGATGAAAAACACCCGCTTGCCGGTGCGCGCCCAAACCGACACTAGTAACTCTTGCATCTGCTCGCGGGTCATGCTGTCGAGCGCGCCAAAGGGCTCGTCCATCAGCAAGATATCGGGGTCGGGTGCCAGGGCCCGGGCCAGGCCCACACGCTGGCGCATGCCGCCCGACAGCTCGTAGGGTGCGGCATCGACAAAGTCCTGCAGGCCCACCAGGCGCAGCAACTCCTGTGCGCGTTCACGGCGCTCGCTGCGGCCCACGCCCGCAAACTTCAGTCCCAGGGCGACGTTGTCGATCACCGACTTCCAGGGCAACAAGGTGTCTTTCTGAAACACCACGCCGCGGTCGGCACCGGGGCCCTCAACCGGACGGCCGTCCAGGGTGATGGAGCCGCTGGACAGCGGTAAAAAACCGGCCATGGCGTTGAGCAACGTGGACTTGCCGCAGCCGGAGGTGCCCAGCGCGACCACGAAGCCGCCTTGGGGAATGTCCAGCGAAACGCGGTCCAGGGCCTGCACGGCTCGGCCGTCGCGGGCCGCAAAAAATACGCTGGCATTGTCAACTCGCAGCATGGGAATCTTTCTATCGGGATACAACGATGCCGCGCCACGGGCTGTCCCGGTTGGCGCGGCTTTACGGGGGGAGCGGGGTTATTTCTTCAGGGCGACCACGGCGGTGGGGGTCACGAAGGCTGCGTAGCTGGGCAGCACTTCGGAAATCTTCTTTTGCTCCTTTAGGAAAACCGAGGTTTCCTTCAGAATGCGGGCCACGCCGGATTTCTCGCCGCCACCCAGCCAGGCATCGGATGCCTGGGTGTTCAGGCTCAGCAGCGACAGGTTTTGCAGCGCAGCCGCTTGGTCGGCCGAGGTACCGCCCAGCAGTTTGGCCAGTGCCTTGGTGTTGTCGCTGTCCGCCGTCCAGGCCGCCTTGTTGTTGGCAAACGAGCTGGAGTACTTGTCGATCACACCCGAGAAGGACTTCAGGAATTCAGGGTGGTCCTTGGCGAAGGCGGCAGTGGCTACCCAGGCAGAGAAGGTCGGTGCACCCTTGTCGGCCACGTCCTTGGAGGTGACCAGCACCTTGCCGGTCTTCTTCAGCTCGGTCAGCGCGGGGTCCCAGACAAAGCCGCCGTCGATATCGCCGCGGTTGAAGGCCGCCACGATTTCGGGCTGCGGGATGGTGAAGACCTGCACGTCTTTTTCGGTCAGGCCCTGGCTTTTGATCAACGCCAGCAACTGGTAGTGGTCGGTGGACACGGGCGCGGCGGCCAGCTTTTTGCCCTTCAGGTCGGCCACGGTGTTGATGCCCGAGCCATTGCGCACCACCAGCGCCTCGTCGGTGCCAGAGATGGATGCCACATAGAACGCCTTCACGTCCAGCCCGCGCGAGGTGGCGGCCGCGTAGGGGCTAGAGCCCACGTAGCCGATCTGCACGTCACCCGAGGCGATGGCGGCAAAGATGTCCGCACCCGAGTTGAAGCGGCGAAAGTCGATGTCGTAACCGGTGGCCTTGGCGTAGTCACCGTTGGCAATGCCCACCGACGAGGGCAGGGCATCGGTCTGGTAGCCCACCACCACTTTTTTGTCAGCCGCGTAGCCGATGCTGGCGGCGGCCAAAGCCAACGCGCCCACCGCGGCGGTGATGAGTAGTTTTTTAACGAATGCCATGTGTCTAACTCCTTGGAACAGTTCGGCCGCAGCAACTGGCGACCTTGAACGGAATCTTAGAGTTAGATGGGTACGTGGATATAGAACGATACCAACATACGATATTCGAATAATGCAGTTTGGATGGTCTTTTAAAAATCATCCAAATAGGTAGTTAGCACATATATTCACTGCACTATCAGCTATGGATAACGTAGCAAATTCCTGCGGCCAAGACCAGAGGCTTGGCCGCAGGGTAGTGGCCTTACTTGGTGTTTACTTGGTGGTTTCGTGGCCGATGACACCGCCGACGGCGGCACCGGCGGCCGTGCCCAGTGCGCCCCCACCCATTACGGCACCGGCTACGCCGCCGATGGCTGCACCGGTGGCAGTGCCTTTTTCTTGGCGGGTCATGCCGGCGCAGCCGCTGAGGGTGAGCACGGCGGCCGCAATGGCGGCGATGGTTGCAGTACTTGCATAGTGGCGAAGGGAGTTCATGGTGGTTTCCTTGTGGTGTGACATATGCCTCCAGTATGGAAAACGTGCTGCGCGACACCTAGCAGACGAAACCGCTAATGCATGTAGTTGTCGTCCTACGCCCGGTATGATTTTTTACACTAACAGTTAGCTGTTTCACCGACTTACACTTGTTGAGATAAGTGGCTATGGTCTGCTCCAGTTAGGTGCTTGAGCAGGCCAACGCCAGAATTAAACCAGGAGACAAAACATGCAAAAAAGATACTTTCTACGGTCATCGGCGCTTGCCGTCACTGCGTTGGTAGCTACTTATTCCATAGCGCAAGACAACACTTTCAAAATTGGTCTGATCCTGCCCATGACCGGCCAGCAGGCCTCCACCGGGCGGCAGATCGAAGCAGCGGCCCGGCTCTACATGGCGCAAAACGGCGACACCGTGGCGGGCAAAAAGATCCAGCTGATCGTCAAAGACGACACCAGCGTGCCCGACGTGACCAAGCGCCTGGCCCAGGAACTGGTAGTCAACGACAAGGTCAACGTGCTGGCGGGCTTTGGTATCACGCCTTCGGCCCTGGCCACCGCACCCATCGCCACCCAGTCCAAAACCCCCCTGGTAGTGATGGCTGCGGCCACCAGCAGCATCACCCAGGCATCGCCTTACATCGTGCGCACCAGCTTCACGCTGCCCCAGGTGGCGGTCACCATGGCCGACTGGGCACCCAAAAATGGCATCAAAACCGTGGTCACCCTGGTCAGCGACTACGGCCCCGGTCTGGATGCCGAGAAGTATTTCAAGGAGCGCTTTCTGTTCAACGGCGGCCAGGTACCCGAGTCGCTGCGCGTGCCTTTGCGCGGCCCAGACTTTGCGCCGTTTCTGCAAAAAGTGCGCGATTTGAAGCCCGATGCGCTGTTTGTGTTTGTGCCTTCGGGTGCGGGCGCAGCGGTGATGAAGCAGTTTCTGGAACGCGGCATGGACAAGGCCGGCATCAAGCTGATCGGCACCGGCGACGTGACCGATGACGACCAGCTCAACGACATGGGCGACGGCGCTTTGGGCGTGGTCACCTCGCACCACTATTCCACCGACCACCCGTCGCCGCTGAACACCAAGTTTGTCGAGGCCTTCACCAAGGCCAACAAGGGACTGCGCCCCAATTTCATGGCCGTGGGCGGTTATGACGGCATGCGCGTGATCTACGAGGCCCTGCGCGTTAGCAAAGGGCAGGGCGATGGCGATGCGCTGCTGGCGGCCATGAAAGGCCAGATTTTCGAGAGCCCGCGCGGCCCGATCTTCATCGACGCGCAAACCCGGGACATCGTGCAAAACGTCTACCTGCGCAAAGTGGAGCGCAAGAATGGCCAGCTCTACAACGTGGAGTTCGCGGTCATAAAGGACGTGAAAGACCCAGGGAAAGCAAAGTAACACCCCCAGGCCACAGTGCTGCGCACTTTCCGCCAACCCCCTTGCAGGGGGCACATTCAGCGGCTCGGCAAAGCCGGTTCCGCGAATGTTCTGGGATGAGGTCGGCGCGTCCGATGACAGCGCTGTGGCCAGTCGAAGTGTTCTCATTGTTTGAGAGATTCAATACCGCATGTTGACCATTCTTTTTGACGGCATCGCCTACGGCATGCTGCTGTTCATTCTGGCCGTGGGCTTGGCCGTGACCATGGGGCTGATGAACTTCATCAACCTGGCCCACGGCGCATTCGCCATGGTGGGCGGCTATGCCACGGTGCTGCTGATGCAGCGCGGCGGCGTGCCGTTTTTGCTGTGCCTGCCGCTGGCGTTTGCCATCTCGGCCGTGCTGGGCGCGGTGCTGGAGCGCACGCTGTACCGGCCGCTGTACCGCAAGCCGCACCTGGACCAGGTGCTGTTTTCCATCGGCCTGACCTTCATGGCCGTGGCCAGTGCCGATTACTTCATTGGCTCCAGTCCGCAAATCATTCAGTTGCCCGCGTGGCTCAAGGGCCGCACCGAGCTGGGCGAGGGCGCTTTCATGCTCGGCATGGGGCACTACCGTTTGTTCATCATCGCGGTATGCGCGGCGCTGACCGTGGCCTTGCAGTACGTGCTGGCCCGCACCCGGATTGGCACCCGCTTGCGCGCTTCGGTGGACGACCAGCGGGTGGCCGCAGGCCTGGGCATCAATGTGAACGTGGTGTTTTTGGGCACCTTTGCCGTGGGCTCCGGCCTAGCCGGGCTGGGCGGCGCACTGGGTGCCGAGGTGCTGGGCCTGGACCCGACCTTTCCGCTCAAGTTCATGGTGTACTTTTTGATTGTGGTGGCCGTGGGCGGCACCTCCAGCATCACTGGGCCCCTGCTGGCCGCCTTGCTGCTGGGCATTGCCGACGTGGCGGGCAAGTACTACATCCCCAAGCTGGGCGCCTTCATCGTCTACAGCCTGATGATTGCGATTCTGATCTGGCGGCCCCAGGGCTTGTTTGTGCGCCAGGGGGGCAAGTGATGACTACCCAAAACCTCTTGCTCAAAGCGGGCCGCTGGAAATCCTGGGAGTTCGCCCTGTGGCTGCTGGCCCTGGCCGCGCCCTGGGTACTGCCGCGGCATGCGCTGATCGTCAACGAGATCGCCATCGTGGCGCTGTTTGCCTTGTCGCTGGACTTGATTCTGGGCTACACCGGCATCGTCTCGCTGGGCCACGCGGCGTTTTTTGGCATGGGGGCCTACTCGGCCGCGCTGTTTGCCAAGCTGGTCATGCCCGACCCGCTGGTGGGCCTGGCGGTGGGCATCGCCACGGCCACGCTGCTGGGCGCTGCCTGCAGTGCCACGATTTTGCGCGGCACCGACCTGACACGGCTGATGGTGACCCTGGGCGTGGGCCTCATCCTGATGGAGCTGGCTAACAAACTGGACTGGCTGACCGGCGGTGCCGATGGCCTGCAAAGCGTGGTGCTGGGGCCAGTGCTGGGTCGGTTTGAGTTCGATCTGGCGGGGCAGACCTCGGCCTGCTATTCGCTGCTGGTGCTGCTGGTGCTGTTTGTGCTGGCGCGGCGGCTGGTGCACTCGCCGTTTGGGGCCACGCTCAAGGCTATCCGCGACAACCGGCTGCGGGCCATGGCCATCGGCATCCCGGTGCACCGCCGCTTGGTGGTGGTGTACACCCTGGCTGCTGGCATGGCGGGTGCGGCGGGGGCCTTGCTGGCGCAGACCTCGGGTTTTGCGTCGCTGGACCTTTTTGAGTTCCACCGCTCGGCCGACGTGATGCTGATTTTGGTGGTGGGCGGCGTGGGCTGGCTGTACGGCGGCGTGCTGGGCGCAATTGTGTTCAAGCTGATGCAAGATGCCTTGTCCAGCATCACGCCGCAGTACTGGACCTTCTGGATCGGCCTGTTCCTGGTGGTGCTGGTGCTGGTGGGCCGCGAGCGCCTGCTGCGCCCCTGGACCTGGCGCTTACCGCGCAAGCATGGGAGCACACCATGAGCGCCAAGACGGTACTTTCGGCCCAGGGCCTGGTGATGCAGTTTGGCGGCATCACCGCCACCAACAACGTCACGCTGGACCTGCACCAGGGTGCGCGCCACGCGCTGATTGGCCCCAACGGCGCGGGCAAGACCACGCTGATCAACCTGCTGACCGGCGTGCTGCAGCCCACCGCGGGCCGCATCGTGCTGGAGGGGCAGGACATCACCCAGCTGCCGCCGCACCAGCGCGTGCACCGTGGCCTGGTGCGCACCTTCCAGATCAACCAGTTGTTTGACTCGCTGACCCCGCTGGAAACCCTGGCCATGGTGGTGTCGCAGCATCGGGGCCTGGGCGGCTCCTGGTGGCAGGCCCTGGGGGCGCGCCGCGATGTGACCCAGCGCTGCGAAGAATTGCTGGAGCAGTTCCACCTGACCGCCGTGATGGCCCAGGAAACCCGGGTGCTGGCCTACGGCAAGCGCCGCCTGCTGGAAATCGCCATCGCCCTGGCCTGCGAACCCCGTGTGCTGCTGCTGGACGAACCGGTGGCCGGTGTGCCCGCAGGCGAACGCGAGGAGCTGCTGCACACCGTGGCCGCGCTGCCGCCCGAAGTGTCGATTTTGCTGATCGAGCACGACATGGACCTGGTGTTCAGCTTTGCCAATCGCATGACGGTGCTAGTCAACGGCACGGTGCTCACCGAGGGCGACCCGCAAACCATCGCCAACGACCCGCAGGTCAAGGCCGTCTATTTGGGACACAGCGAGGAAGTCCATGGCTGAACTCTTGAACATCGAAGGTTTGAGTGCCGGGTACGGCGAGGCCGTGGTGTTGCACGGCGTGTCGCTGGCCCTGCACGCGGGCCAGACCCTGGCCTTGCTGGGCCGCAACGGCACCGGCAAAACCACGCTGATCAACACCCTGGCCGGGGCCACGCGCCAACACGCGGGCAGCATGACGCTGGGCGGTGTGGCACTGCACCGCCTGCCCTCGCACGAGCGTGCCGCTGCGGGCATTGGCTGGGTGCCGCAAGAGCGCAACATCTTCAAATCGCTGACGGTGCACGAGAACCTGACTGCCGTGGCCCGGCCAGCCCGCGCCGGTCGCAGCGCCAGCCCCTGGACACCCGAGCGGGTCTACAGCCTGTTTCCCCGGCTGGCCGAGCGCAAGACCAACCTGGGCACCCAGCTTTCGGGCGGCGAGCAGCAAATGCTGGCCATGGGCCGGGCCCTGGTGCTCAACCCCACGCTGCTGCTGCTGGACGAGCCCTGTGAGGGGTTGGCACCCATCATCGTGCAGGAGCTGCTGCGCGCCATCCGCCGCATCACCCGCGAAGAAGGTTTGTCGGCCATTTTGGTGGAGCAGCACCCGCAGGCGATTCTGGCCATCTCCGACACCGCTGCCGTGCTGGACCGCGGCACTGTGGTCTACACCGGCACGGCGCGCAGCCTGCAGGAGCAGCCGGAGCTGCTGGACAAGCTGCTGGGCGTAGCGCGGTAGACTGGTTTTAAAATTTATAGAAAAAATGCCTCTAGTGTATGTTCTACATACGTTAGTAGCTATTAAATAAATAGCAAAACCGTTTCGCTCAAGTTCCCAGCAACTGTGGCTGCGGGTGCTGTTCCAGGTACCAGGCGCGCAGCCCGTCGTCCTCGAACGCGTAGTCGCCGCGTCCCGCGCGCCAGATCAGCTCCTTGTCGCGCAGCGCGTCCAGCGCGCCCTGGATGGCCGAGTTGTTCAGCGGCTTGCCCACCACCGCCTGGTAGGCGGACAGCGCGGCTTCGGCAAACGGGGTGTAGTCGGGCGACAGGCGGGCAATAGCGTCCAGCACGGCTTTTTGCGCGTCGGGCAGGGCGTTGTAGGTCGAGGCAAATTCCTGCCAGGCCCGGTGCTGTATCAGTTGGGCATTGCGCTCGATCAGCGCGTCCAGCGCTTGCGCACCGCCCCAGTCGGCCACGGCTTCGCCCACCACCCGTTTGAGCATTTCCGGCCTGCGGCCCACCAGGGTGAAGGCCCGCTCTAGCGTGTCGGCGCTGAAGGCTTTGCCGTCGGCAAACTGGGGTTTGAGCCATTCGGCATAGGCCTCCACGAAACCGCGGTCCAGCAGCGGAAAGCGCGTCACCCCGGCACCGTAAAACGGTTCGCTGCGGCGCAGCACCAGGTGGGTGAGCTTGTCGCGGTTCGATCCGGTCATCACCAGGTGCAGGCCGCGCACGGCCCGGCCCTGGTTGAGCCGGTCGCGGGCCGCCTTCAGCGCAAACATGGCCCGCGTGCCGGCCTCGGTGGACAGGGCGTGCTGGGCTTCGTCCACCAGCAAAACCAGGGGTTTGCCGCTTTTGGCGTGCAGCCGCTCCAACGCGTCGGACAGGGTGGCCCCGCCGGGCTGGCCGATCTTGCTCAGATCCAGGCTCAGCGCCCCCAGCACGTTGAGCTTGTCCAGGCCCACGCTTTTGGCGGCCTTGAGCACCGGGCCGTCCAGCTGGGCCAGGGTGTCGCGCACCACGGCGATGATCAGCTCCGCCGGATCGCGGCTGCGGTCGGACCACAAATCGACATACAGGGTTTGCCAGCCGCGCGCGCGCATTTCGGGAACCATGTCTTCGCGCAGGAAGGTGGATTTGCCGGTGCGCCGGGGTGCGGCCAGAAACAGGCCCGAGGTCGCGTCCAGAATGCCGCGGCCTTCCAGCGCATCACAGTAGCTGGCGGCCAGGGCGGTACGGCGGTAGGTAAAGATGTCAGCCATGGGGCTCCCAGGTTTTAGGGTCAAATTATTCGTGATGGGGTAATTTTATGCCTGTCAAAATAATAAAACCATAAAAGCCGTAACCGCCGGGTAGAGTTGGGGGTCACGATGGCGCATAAAATAGGCATTCTGTGCTTATGCAGCGAACGCGAGCAGCTACGTAAAATATAGCTGTTTTCCCCAGGTCTGCGCCAGTGCCTTGGAGGCCTCGGGTAAACTGACTTTTCTCTGTGCCGTCTGCGGGCGCACGTAAACCCACTTCCAGACCACGCCAAAAGCCCCACTTACCGGTGCGCCTCCAATCCATCAAGCTCGCGGGCTTCAAGTCCTTCGCCGAACCCACCACCTTCCACCTGCCCGGGCAGTTGGTCGGCGTGGTGGGGCCGAACGGCTGCGGCAAATCCAACATCATGGACGCGGTGCGCTGGGTGCTGGGCGAAAGCAAGGCCAGCGAGTTGCGCGGCGAGTCCATGCAGGACGTGATCTTCAACGGCACCACCACCCGCAAACCGGCCAGCCGCGCCAGTGTGGAGCTGGTGTTCGAGAACAACGACCACCGCGCAGGTGGCCAGTGGGGCCAGTTTGCCGAAATCGCCGTCAAGCGCGTGCTCACCCGCGACGGCACCAGCAGCTACTACATCAACAACCAGTCGGTGCGCCGCCGCGACGTGCAGGATGTGTTTTTGGGCACCGGCCTGGGCCCGCGCGCCTACGCCATCATTGGCCAGGGCACCATCAGCCGCATCATCGAGTCGCGCCCTGAAGAGCTGCGCCTGTTCCTCGAAGAAGCCGCCGGGGTCTCCAAATACAAAGAGCGCCGCCGCGAAACCGAAAACCGCCTTAGCGACACCCGCGAAAACCTGATCCGCGTGGAAGACATCCTGCGCGAGCTCAACGCGAACCTGGAGCGGCTGGAAAAGCAGGCCGAGGTGGCGCACAAGTACAACACCCTGCACGCCAGCGCCACGCTGAAGCAACACCAGCTCTGGTTCTTGAAGAAGGTCGATAGCGAATCCGACCAAAGCAAGGTCCAAGCCGATGCCGCCCAGGCGGTGAACGACCTGGAGTCGCGCATCGCCGACCTGCGCCATGTCGAAGCCGAGCTGGAAACCATCCGCCAGGCGCACTACGACGCGGGCGATGCCGTCAACCGCGCCCAGGGCAAGCTGTACGAGGCCAGCGCCGAAGTAGGGCGGCTGGAGGGCGAAATCCGCTTTGTGGTGGAAGGCCGCCAGCGCGTCGAGCTGCGCATGGCCACCCTGAAAGAGCAGATCCAGCAATGGGCCACGCGGCAAGAAGATGCCCAGTACGAATTGGAAAACTTGGAAGCCACCGGCATCGAAGCCGAGGAGAAAGCCGAGCTGCTGGCCGCCCAGGTGGAAGAGCAGGCCGGGCAAATCCCCGACCTGGAAGATGCCCTGCAAAGCGCCAGCCGCGCCGCCAACGAACAGCGCACGGGCGTGGTGCAGGTGCAGCAGCAGATCCAGGTGCTGGCAGCCGATCAGCGCAGCATCGAAGAGCAAAGCCGCCAGTTCGATCAGCGCCGTGAACGTCTGCTAGCCGACAAAAAAGCCCTGGCGGCCCCCGACGAAGCCCGCTTATCGCAACTACAAGCCCAGTTGGAGGAAGCCACCGAGGCCGCCAGCGTCGCCGATGCGCGACTGCACGACCTGCAAGAATTTCTGCCCCAACTCGACGAAGACCGCCGCGCCAAACAGGCCGCCGTCAACACCGAATCCGCCCGCCAGGCCGATGTGTCGGCCCGCATGGAAGCCCTCAAGGCCCTGCAAGAAAAAGTTAAAACCGATGGCAAGCTCAAGCCCTGGCTGACCCGCCACGGCCTGGACGGCTTGCAAGGCATCTGGACCCAGCTCCACATTGAGCAGGGCTGGGAAAACGCGTTGGAAGGCGCGCTGCGTGAGCGCATGGGCGCGCTGGCCGTGTCCCGGCTAGAGATGGTGCGGGCGTTTGCCGGGCTGGATGGCCGCGATGTGCCGCCCGCCAAGCTGGCCTTCTACAGCCCGCCGCCCGCTAGCCCCGCGCTCCCCTCGAACAGCCTGCCGCGCCTGGCGGATCTGCTGCGCCTTAACGATGCCGGTCTGGCCGCCTTGCTGGCCGACTGGCTGCACGGTTGCTACACCGCGCCCAGTTTTGAAGATGCCCTGCTCCAGCGCAGCCAGTTGCGGCCGGGCGAGGTGATTTACGTGCAAAGCGGCCACGCCGTGGGCCTGCACAGCGTGTCGTTCTACGCGCCTGATTCCGAGCAGGCCGGGCTGCTGGCGCGGGCGCAAGAGATTGAGAATTTAGAAAAACAACTGCGCGCCCAGACCCTCATCAATGAGGAAACCCGCTACGCCCTGGTGCGGGCCGAAGCCGCCTACAACGAGTCCTCCAGCCGCTTGGTCAGCGCCCGGCGCGAAGCCACCGAGGCGCAAACCCAGGCCCACGCCCTGCAGGTCGAAACCCTGAGACTGGGCCAGCTGGCCGAGCAGGCCCGGGTGCGCAGCCAGCAGCTGGAAGGCGATCTGGCCGAGGTCGAAGCCCAGCTGGACGAGCTGCAAGAGCGCCGCGTCAACGCGGAAGGCCGGTTTGAAGAACTCGACATGCAGCTCGCCGACAGCCAGGAGCGCCACGCCCAGCTGGACGAGCGCGTTATCGAAGTGCAGCGCAAGCTGGCCGAATGCCGCGAGCAGCAGCGCAGCCTGGAGCGGCAAGCGCAAGAAGCCACTTTCGCCCAGCGCAGCCTGGGCGCCCGCCGGGCAGAACTGACCCGTTCGCTGGACATGGCGCAGCAGCAAACCGTGGCCCTGATGGATGAGCAGCAGCGCGCGGTAGACGAGTTGGCCCGCCTGAACGACGCTGCCGCCCAGGGTGGCCTGCAAACCGCCTTGGCGCAGAAGCTGGAGCGCGAGGCCGAAATGGCCGCCCAGCGCAGCCAGTACGACGACCTGACCGCCCGCCTGCGCGCCAGCGACGAGGCCCGCATGCAGAACGAGCGCGCCCTGGACCCGCTGCGTCAGCGCATCACCGAATTCCAGCTGAAAGAGCAGGCCGCGCGCCTGGGTTCTGAGCAGTTCAGCCAGTTGTTGACGGAAGCCAACGCCGATCTGGAAGCCATCGCTACGTCCATAGTCCAGGGCAATGTACGCATCCCGGGCATGCAAAGCGAAATCGACCGCCTGAACCGCGAAATCACCGCGCTGGGTGCCGTGAATCTGGCCGCGCTGGACGAGCTGAACGTGGCCCGTGAGCGCAAGCAATTCCTGGATGCCCAGACCGCCGATCTGGTCGAAGCCATGACCACGCTGGAAGACGCCATCAAGAAGATCGACGGCGAAACCCGCGAGCTGTTGTCGGGCACCTTCAACGTCGTCAACGGCCACTTCGGCAAGATGTTCCCCGAGCTGTTTGGCGGCGGCAATGCGCGCCTGGTTATTACCGGGGACGAAATTCTGGACTCCGGTGTGCAGGTGATCGCCCAACCGCCGGGCAAAAAGAACCAGACTATCCACCTGCTGTCGGGCGGAGAAAAAGCCCTGACCGCCATCGCCCTGGTGTTCGCAATTTTCATGCTGAACCCGGCACCGTTTTGCCTGCTGGACGAAGTGGACGCGCCGCTGGACGACGCCAACACCGAACGCTATGCCAAACTGGTTGCCAGCATGAGCCGCGAAACCCAGTTTCTTTTCATCAGCCACAACAAGATCGCCATGGAAATGGCCCAGCAACTGATTGGTGTGACCATGCAGGAGCAGGGCGTTTCACGCATCGTGGCAGTCGATATGGAGTCGGCCTTATCCATGGCCGAAACAACATGACCACCACTCTACAACTCGGTTTGGCCATCGGCGGCGGGCTTGTGCTCGTCACCGTCGTGGCCTACAACACCTGGTCGGCACGTAAAAATGCCCCCAAGCAGCCCGACCCCGTACCCACCCCCGTAGAGCCCAGCGCGCCGGATGCGGAACGCCGCGACCCGGCCTTTGACGGCGAAGAACTGCCGCCGCTGCCCACGCCTGAGCGCAAGCCCGGCATGGACGCGCTGATCGACGTGCTGGCACCTATCGCGCTGGAGCACCCGGTGTCTGGCGATGCGGCCCTGGCGGCGATGCCACCGACCCGCCGCGTCGGCAGCAAACCCTTTGCCATCGAGGGTCTGAACGTGGCCAGCCAGCAGTGGGAAACCCCGGTGGCCGGCCAGCGCTACAGCCAGCTGCAGGCCGGTGTGCAACTGGCCAACCGCACCGGTGCGCTCAACGAGATCGAATATTCTGAATTCGTCATCAAAACCCAGGCCTACGCTGACACGGTGAGCGGCCTGCCCGAATTCCCCGAGATGCGCGAAGAAGTGGCCCGCGGCCGCGAGCTGGACCAGTTTGCCAACGACCACGATGCCCAGCTCGGCTTCACCCTGCGCGCCGTGCACGCCGCCTGGAGTCCCGGCTACGTGCAGCAGCACGCCGCCCGCCTGGGTTTCGTGCCGAGCCTGATTCCTGGCCGCATGCTGCTGCCCAGCAGCACGCCTGGTATGCCGCCCATCCTGGGACTGGCGTTCGACGCGCAAGCCGCCCTGGCCGAAGACCTAGACCAGTCGGCCTTGCGGGAAGTCACCCTGAGCTTGGATGTGCCGCAGGTAGACCGCGCCGAGCAACCCTTTGTGCGCCTGCGCGACACCGCCGCCGTTTTGGCCGAAGCCATGGACGGCAGCCTGACCGACGACCGCGGCTACCCGCTGCAGCGTGACGCGCTGGACGGCATCGGTGCCTCGCTGGAGCAGCTGTACGACACGCTGGACTCGCGGGAGTTGGCTGCGGGCTCGGTTTTGGCGCGAAGGTTGTTCAGTTGATTGTGATGGAAAATTCAGACCTTTTTAGCTCTCTAGCGCAGATTCCGCCTACGCCAGAAGCTATAGAAATAGAAGCGCTGCGCACCCAACTGAATGCCTGGGGCCACAGCTACTACGTGCTGGACGCGCCCACCGTGCCGGATGCCGAGTACGACCGCGTGTTCCGCACCCTGCAGGCGCTGGAAACCGCCCACCCCGCACTGCTGACGGCAGATTCGCCCACCCAGCGCGTGGGCGGCAAGCCGCTGCCAGAGTTCACCTCGGTGCGCCACGCTGTGCCCATGCTCAGCATCCGAACCGAGACCGACACCGAACCCAGCGGTGCGCAAAATTTCGACACCCGCATCCGCAAGGAGCTGGCGCTGACCGAGACCGACCCGCCCGTGGAATACGTGGCCGAGCCCAAGTTCGACGGCCTGGCCATGAGCCTGCGCTATGAAAATGGCGTGCTGGTGCAAGCCGCCACCCGGGGCGATGGCGAATACGGCGAAGACGTGACGCAAAACATCCGCACCATGCGGCAGATTCCGCTGCGTCTGATCGGCGATGCCCCGCCGGTGCTGGAAGTGCGCGGCGAGGTCTACATGCGCCTGGCCGACTTCGACGCGCTCAACGAGCGCCAGCGCGAAAAGGGCGACAAAACCTTCGTCAACCCGCGCAATGCCGCCGCCGGAGCTGTCCGCCAGCTCGACCCCGGCATCGCAGCCCAGCGCCCCTTGAGCTTCTTCGCCTACGGCCTGGGCGAGGTGACCGCGCCGGAGCAGGGCGGCCCGGTGTTCGAGACGCACTATGGGCTGCTGCAAACCTTAAAAAAATGGGGTTTTCCGGTCGCAGCGCAGGTGGCGATTGCACACGGCGCTACGGAATTGGTAGCGTACCACCAAAGAATCGGTGCCGCCCGCGACAGCCTGGCGTATGACATCGACGGCGTGGTCTACAAGCTCAATGCCCTGGCCCTGCAACGCCAGCTCGGCTTTGTGTCGCGTGAGCCGCGCTGGGCCGTGGCGCACAAATACCCGGCGCAAGAGCAACTCACCACCATCACCGCCATTGACGTGCAGGTGGGCCGCACCGGCAAGCTCACGCCCGTGGCGCGGCTGGCCCCGATCTTTGTGGGCGGTGTCACGGTAACTAACGCCACGCTGCACAACCTGTTCGAGCTGCGCCGCAAGCGCGTGCGGGTGGGCGACACCGCCATCGTGCGGCGGGCGGGCGATGTGATTCCCGAAGTGGTGGGCATCATCGGCAAGCCGCGCGCCCAGTACGTGCCCAACTTCCGCATGCCGCGTGCCTGCCCCATTTGCGGCAGTAAGGTAGTGCGCGAAAAAACCGAGATGAACCACCGATGCAGTGGCGGCCTGTTTTGCCCCGCGCAGCGCAAAGAGGCGATATTGCATTTCGCCCACCGCCGCGCCGTGGAGGTCGAAGGCCTGGGCGACAAGCTGGTGGAGCAGTTGGTGGACACGGGGGTGATCCGTACCTTGCCCGATCTGTACAAGCTCGGCTTTACCGCCTTGTCTGCGCTGGACCGCATGGCCGACAAGTCGGCGCAGAACATCCTGGACGCCCTGGAAAAGTCCAAGAACACCACCTTGCCGCGCTTTCTGTTCGGCTTGGGGATTCGCCACGTGGGCGAGGCCACCGCCAAGGCGCTGGCCCGGCATTTCGGCAAGCTCGACTCCGTGATGGATGCCACGCCCGAGCAACTGCTGGAAGTCGCCGATGTCGGCCCCATCGTCGCCCTGGCCATCCGCACCTTCTTCGACCAACCGCACAACCGCGAAGTGGTCGAGCAACTCCGCGCCTGTGGCATCCACTGGGAGGAGGGCGAACCCGCCCAGCAAACCCCCAAACCCCTGGCAGGCCAGACCTTCGTCCTCACCGGCACCTTCCCCACCCTGAGCCGCGACGAAGCCAAGGATTTGCTCGAAGCCGCCGGTGCCAAAGTGGCCGGTTCGGTGAGCAAGAAAACCAGCTACGTGGTCGCGGGCGTAGAGGCCGGCAGCAAGCTGGACAAGGCGCAGGCGCTGGGCATCACCGTGCTGGACGAGGCGGGGATGTTGGCATTGTTATCACCGGAAGCAGACACATGACCCTCCACACCATCCTCAAAATGGGCGACCCGCGCCTGCTGCGCACGGCCCAGCCGGTGACCGAATTCGACACCGACGAACTCCACCTGTTGATCTCCGACATGCTGGACACCATGCGCTCGGTCAACGGCGCGGGGCTGGCGGCGCCGCAGATCGGGGTGGATTTACAGCTGGTGGTGTTTGGCACGGCGGAGGTGAATCCGCGCTATCCGGACCGGCCCGTCGTGCCGCCCACGGTGCTGATCAACCCGGTGATCACGCCCCTGGGCGATGCGGAAGAGGACGATTGGGAGGGCTGCCTGTCGGTACCCGGCCTGCGGGGTCTGGTGCCGCGCTGGTCGCGCATCCGTTACACCGGTTTTGACCAATATGGTGACCTGATAGACCGCACGGTGGACGGCTTCCATGCCCGCGTGGTGCAGCACGAGTGCGACCACCTGATCGGCAGGCTGTACCCCACGCGCATGCGGGACCTGACGCAACTGGGTTACACCGAGGTGCTGTTCCCCGCGCTGGGCCTGGCGGATGACGATTGAGCATTTGAACCAGCACTAAGCGCACAAATAGCCGGGTTTGCACCCGCTTGCCCGAGCTTAAGTCCCTGGCCCGCGGGGCTACCATCGCGCGATGAAAGCAATTTTTCCTGCGCTTGCGGCCACCCTGGCCTTGCTGGGCTGCGCCAAGATGGATGCCCACATGCAGGGCTGGATGGCCAGCAGCGTGCCGGCCTACGCCGTGGTCAACGGCGTACTACTGGAAGGCCGGGCCACCATTTTCAACGACCGCTCCGGCGGCACCTTGAAGCTCACGGCCAGCCAGCCAGCCCTGACCTGCGTGGGTGACCTGCGCTACACCGCTACGGCAGCAGGCCGCCTCAGTCTGCATTGCGATGGCGGCGTGCAATTGCGTATGGCGTTTACCGCCACAGAGGCGATGCGTGGCTTTGGATCGGGTGCCACCGAGCAGGGCCCGGCCGCATTCACCTGGGGCATGGGGTCAGCGGATGCCTCGGCCTACCTGCCATTGCCTGCGGGGCAGCGCTTTGCGGAACCGGTGGTCCAGCCCGTCTTGCTACAGACGGCTCTACCCGCACCGATGGCCGCGACCTCCGCCCCGGCGGCGCAGTAGCTGGGCGGCGTTCAGCGAAGCGCCGGGAACATCTTGAAATAGGTGTTTTCCAGCTGCACCAGATTCTGCTGTTGGAGGGCGGTGTCAAAGGTATTGCGCATCAGCAAACCGGTGGCGGTGCGCCTAAAGCACACATGCAGGCTCAGCTGCGCAATCGGCCGGGTATTGAGCACCATGGTCCCGGAGCCACCTGCATGCTGCAAGGTGTACCTGAACACGTTTTTATCCACCACGATGCCGCGGAGCTTGCCCGTGCGCAGCTTCTGGATATTCACGGCATCGCTGGCCCCGGTTTCCACCGCCTGGCGTCTGTCCTGGATGGCCTGGTCCAAGACCTCGCCGTTGAGGTAGCCATCGACAACCCCCAGCCGGTAGGGTGCCAGGTCGGTGATGGCGGTCCAGTAAATGGGCGCGGTCCGCAGGGTGGCCAGCCCCAGAACGCTGTTGCCGATGGATTGCGACAGGTAGCAGGCCAGCGCCCGTTCCTTGCTGTAGTACTCGGGAAAATAGCCATCAAAAAAGGGGTCTTGCTTGCCCTTGCGAACCGTGGTGCCCCATTCGAACGACGTGGTCAGCAGGCGGTAACCGGCTGCCTTGGCTACCACCGAGGTGATGTAGCCCGACAAGCCGCCATGGGGCAGTAGCTGGCCGTTGTAGGGCGGCCACTCCAGGGTGGCCAGGCGGATCAATCCGGCATCGGTTGCGGCCTGGCAGTGCACGGTGGTGCACATCCCCAGGGCCAGGGAGAATACAAAGCGCTTCACGGATATCCTTATAGGTGAGCGGCTTTATTGGCCACCGGGTATTTTGCATACAAAATTCTTTATATTTTTTTATGCGCTCAATTTAATCCGAATTTTTATTGGGTACGCCTTAGGCTATTTGCTATAAAATAAGTAGCTATAAGTGCAGGCAGAAATTACGCAAGAACCTCTTTTTAACCCTAACTCTCCATGCCCCACCCTCTTGTACAAGTCCATCCGGAAACCCATGGCATCGTGCTTGACTTGGCCTACGCCACCGCCAACAACGTTGCAGGCCGCCCGATTTACGACCGTGCCCACTGCCTGTTGCACCGCGATGCCGAGGCTTGCCTGCGCAAGGCCGTGCTGCTGGCGGCGAAGTCGGGGTTGCGGCTAAAGATTTTTGATGCTTTCCGCCCCCATGAGGCGCAGGTACTGCTGTGGGAAACCGCCCCAGACCAGGCCTATGTGGCCGACCCCGCCATCGGCTCCAACCACACGCGCGGCACGGCGGTGGACTTGACCCTGGTCGACGCGCAGGGCGCCGAGCTGGACATGGGCACGGGTTTTGACGATATGACCGACGCATCGCACCATTTCAGTGAACAGGTGTCGGCCCCAGCGCAGGCCAACCGCCTGCTGCTGCTGCAGGTAATGGAGGATGCCGGTTTTGAACACTTGCCCCACGAATGGTGGCACTACGCGCTGCCCGGCCACTATGGCCTGATCGACAGCGCTGTGCTGGGCGATCTGAGCCCGATGCGTCCAGCTGTATAGGTGGGTAGGGCGCAGCAGAGACGAAGCGGGCATCGGCTGGAAAAGTCATAAGCGCATACCGCACCTGCCTAGACAGGAGGGTTAGCATGGATCTTGCAATGTGAACCGCTTGGTATGCTGTTTCTGCTTTGTCTATTTAACTCTAAGGATTTCCTGATGCGTTTTTCGACACCTGTATTTTCGCGCCGCGCGATGGCGGCGGCGGTGGCTTCTACCCTGGTCCTGGGCTACGGCATGGCACCCGCCCTGGCCGCCACGCCGAAGGACACGCTGGTGGTGGCATTTGCGTTTGACGATATCATCACCATGGACCCGGCCGAGGCTTTTGAGATTTCGGCCGGCGAGGTGATGGGTAATACCTATGACCGCTTGCTGCGTCTGGACCTGAGCGACCCGACCAAGCTGCTGGGGGACATTGCCAAGAGCTGGACAGTGTCGGCCGATGGAAAAACCTACAACTTTGAGCTCAAACCGGGTTTGAAATTTGCGTCGGGTAATCCGCTGACGGCAGAAGACGTGGCCTTCAGCCTGCAGCGTGCGGTGCTTCTGGACAAAGGCCCGGCCTTCATCCTGACCCAGTTTGGTTTCAGCAAAGACAACGTCAAAGAAAAAATCAAGCAGACCGGACCGCTGAGCCTGACCCTGGAGACGGACAAAGCCTACGCGCCATCCTTTTTCTTCAACTGTTTAACCGCCAACGTAGCAGCGGTGGTTGACAAGAAGCTATTGTTGTCCAAAGTGGTGGCGGGCGATCTGGGCTATGCCTGGCTCAAAACCAACTACGCGGGCTCCGGCCCCATGAAATTGCGCGAATGGCGGGCCAATGAAGTGGTGGCCCTGGAGCGCAACGAAAACTACTACGGCGATAAGCCGCCAATGGCCCGTGTCATCTACCGCCACGTCAAGGAATCTGCCACCCAGCGCCTGCTGCTGGAAAAAGGCGATGCCGACATTGCGCGCAACCTCTCGCCCCAAGATCTGGCTGCTTTGGCGGGCAACAAAGATATCAAGATGGTGTCCGCCCCCAAGGGCACGGTCTACTACATCAGCCTGAACCAAAAGAACCCCAACCTGGCCAAGCCCGAGGTGCGCGAAGCCCTGAAATGGCTGGTGGACTACGCCGCCATTGGCGACACGCTGATCAAAAATATCGGCATCATCGACCAAAACTTCATGGCGCAAGGCCTGTTGGGTGCCAGTAATACCAGCCCCTACAAGCTGGACGTAGACAAGGCCAAAGCGCTGCTGGTCAAGGCCGGTTTGCCCAATGGCTTCAAGGTCACCATCGACATGCGCACGGTGCAGCCGGTGCAGGGCATTACCGAGGCCTTCCAGCAAACCGCCAAGCGTGCGGGCATTGATATCGAGATCATTCCTGGCGACGGCAAACAGGTGCTGACCAAGTACCGCGCCCGCACCCACGACATGTACATTGGCCAATGGGGCGCCGACTACTGGGATCCCAACACCAACGCCACTTTTGTGCAAAACACCGACAACAGCGACGATGCCAAAGCCAAACCTTTGGCCTGGCGCAACGCCTGGATGGTGCCCGAGCTGAACAAAATGGCCGATGCCGCCGTACTGGAGCGCGACACCGGCAAGCGTAAAAAAATGTACGAAGAGATGCAAGCCGAGTTCCGCAAAACCAGCCCCTTCATCATGCTCTACCAGCAGACCGAGGTTGCCGCAGTGCGCAGCAATGTGGACGGCGTAAAGATCGGTCCTACATCGGATACCGACTACATGTTCAAGATCAGCAAGCGCTGACCGGCACTGCCGTTTGAGCACGTCCAGCCAGATGTCTACGGGGGGCCGCAAGTCCGCCCGTGGGCGGCGCGCCCTCCATACTGCGGCCAGCTTCCTGGGGGTCATTGTCCTGACCTACCTGGGCCTGCTGGCCGTTACTTTCTTCATTGGCCGGGTCATGCCGATCGACCCGGTGCTAGCCATCGTGGGCGACCGGGCTTCGGGCGAACTGGTGGCCAGGGTGCGCGAAGAAATGGGCTTCAACAAGCCGCTGTGGGAGCAGTTTTATATCTACGTCAGCAAGGTGTTGCACGGAGACTTTGGCACTTCGGTGTTGAGCGCGCACCCGGTGATGGACGACATCCGCCGCGCCTTTCCCGCTACGCTGGAGCTGGCCACGCTGGGCATCATCATTGGCGTGGGTTTGGGCGTGCCACTGGGCGTGTGGGCTGCCGTGCGCCGGGGTGGTGTGGTGGACCAGGCTGTTCGGGTGATGGGCCTGGTAGGTTATTCAGTGCCGATTTTTTGGCTCGGGCTGATGGGGCTGGTGCTGTTTTACGCCAAGCTGGGCTGGGTAGGCGGGCCGGGCAGGGTGGACGTGACGTACGAGTACACCCTGGTCAATGTTTCGGGCCTGCTGCTGCTGGACGCGGCCATGGCCGGGCAGTGGGATGCGTTTGGCAATGTGCTGTCGCACCTGATCCTGCCCGGGTCTCTGCTGGGCTATTTTTCACTGGCCTACATCAGCCGCATGACGCGCTCTTTCATGCTCAATGAACTGGCGCAGGAATACATCGTGGCCGCCCGCGCCAAGGGCCTGAGCGAGTCACGCATCATTTGGCGGCATGCGCTGCGCAACGCCATGGTGCCACTGGTCACTGTGATCAGCCTGTCGTATGCCGGCCTGTTGGAGGGCTCGGTGCTGACTGAGACCGTGTTCGCTTGGCCGGGCCTTGGCCTGTACATCACCAATTCGCTGCAAAACGCCGACATGAACGCGGTGCTGGGCGGCACCATCGTGGTGGGCTCGATCTTCATTGGCCTGAACCTGCTGTCGGACCTGCTCTACAAAACCCTAGACCCCCGTACCCGAACACGATGAGCACCCTAAGTTTGCACGACTGGCTGATGAGCGACCGGCCCGCCTCGCGCCGCCAGGCCGCCTGGGGCCGGGCCTATGGCGCGTGGTGCATCTTTCTGCGCAACCGGCTGGCGGTGCTGGGCCTGGGCATCGTGCTGGCGCTGGTGCTGGTGGCCCTGCTGGCCCCGTGGATCGCGCCGTATTCACCCACCGTGGGCGATTTGCGCACCACCCGCCTGCTGCCGCCCTCGCACCTGTTCTGGCTGGGCACGGACGACCAGGGGCGGGACATTTTGTCGCGCCTCATCCATGGCTCGCGCATCACCTTGATGGTCGTCGTGCTGGTGGCTGTGCTGGCCGCGCCCATCGGGCTGCTGGTGGGCACGGTGGCGGGTTATGCGGGTGGCATGGTGGATGCGGCGCTGATGCGCATCACCGATATTTTTCTGGCCTTTCCCCGGCTGATTCTGGCGCTGGCTTTTGTGGCCGCCCTGGGCCCGGGTATTGAAAACGCGGTCATCGCCATCGCCATCACGGCCTGGCCGCCGTATGCGCGCATGGCCCGGGCCGAGACGCTGACCATCCGCCAGACCGATTACATTGCCGCCGTGCAGCTTATCGGCGCGTCGCCCTGGCGCATCGTGCTGCACCACATCATGCCGCTGTGCCTGTCGTCGGTGATCGTGCGGGTTACGCTGGACATGGCTGGCATTATCTTGACGGCCGCCGGGCTGGGCTTTCTGGGCCTAGGCGCGCAGCCGCCCACGCCCGAATGGGGCGCGATGATCGCCAATGGCCGCCAGTACGTGCTCGACCAGTGGTGGGTGGCGGCGGCACCGGGGGCGGCAATCTTTCTGGTCAGCCTGGCCTTCAATCTGGTCGGCGATGGCTTGCGTGACGCGCTCGACCCCAAGGGAATCAAATGACAGAACCCCTGTTGGTGGTCGATGACCTGCGGGTCGCCTTTCCCAACCGCGATGGTGGCTGGGTCGAGGTGGTGCGGGGCGTGTCGTTCACGCTGGGCAAGGAGCGCCTGGGCATCGTGGGCGAATCGGGTTCGGGCAAGTCGCAGACGGGCCGCGCGATTCTGGGCCTCACGGCCCCCGAAGGCCGGGTTACCGCTAAACGCCTGGCATTCAAAGGCACGGATTTGCTGCACTGCAGTGCCCAAGAGCGCCGTACCTTGCGTGGTGGTCGCATTGCTATGGTGCTGCAAGACCCCAAGTTTTCGCTGAATCCGGTGATGCGCATCGGCGACCAGATCGTCGAGACGCTGCAGGCGCACAGCAAGGTATCCAACGCCCAGGCCAAAAAGCAGGCCCTGGCGGCGCTGGAGCAGGTGCAGATCGACGACCCGGCCCGCGTGTACAAGCTCTATCCGCACGAGGTGTCGGGCGGCATGGGCCAGCGCGCCATGATCGCCATGATGCTGATTGCCAACCCCGATTTGCTGATTGCCGACGAGCCCACCTCGGCCCTGGACGTGACCGTGCAGCTCCAGGTGCTGGCGATTCTGGACGCGCTGGTGGTGCAGCGCGGCATGGGCCTGATTTTTGTGTCGCACGACCTGCGCCTGGTCTCCACCTTTTGCGACCGCATTCTGGTGATGTACGCCGGGCGGGTGGTCGAGGAACTGCCTGCGGGCGGGCTGGCGCAGGCCAAGCACCCCTACACCCTGGGCCTGCTGAACTGCCTGCCGCAATTGGGCGATGACCGGCATCCGCTGCCCACGCTGGACCGCCAGCCGGAGTGGGCACTATGAGCGCGTCTGTGGGCTTGGAGGTCAAAAACCTGCGCGTCAGCTTCGACAGCTTTGTGGCCGTGGCCGACACCGCGTTCACCGTGCGGGCGGGCGAGAGCTTTGGCATTGTGGGCGAATCGGGTTCGGGCAAATCCACTGTGCTGCGGGCCATCTGCGGGTTGGCGAAACGCGAAACCGGCACCGTGCAACTGCTGGGGCCAGCTCCCCAGCCCTTGCCAGGCAGCAAACCGTTCCGCCGCTTGGTACAAATGGTGTTCCAGGACCCCTACGGCTCGCTGCACCCGCGCCACACAGTAGACCGCCTGCTGGCCGAGCCGCTGGCCATCCATGGGATGGGCGACGAGCAGGCGCGGATTGAGCGCGCGCTGGACGAGGTGGGCCTGGGGCAGGGCTTTCGTTTCCGCTACCCGCACCAGCTCTCGGGCGGGCAGCGCCAGCGCATCGCCATCGCGCGTGCCCTCATTCTGGAGCCGCAGATTCTGCTGTTGGACGAGCCCACCTCGGCCCTGGATGCGTCGGTGCAGGCCGAGGTATTGAACCTGCTGGAAACCCTGCGCGCCCGCCGCGGCCTGACCTTCATCATGGTCAGCCACGACCTGGCCGTGGTCACGCACCTATGCCAACGCCTGATGGTGATGCAGCGTGACCAGACGGTGGAGATGCTGGCCTCCGCCGACCTGGCCGCCAGCCGTGTCGCCCAGCCTTACACCCGCCAATTGATGGAAGCCGCTGTGGGCTTCCGTAGAAAAGAAGTCTCACCATGATCCATTGGGAATCCCACGCCTGCCTGCCGCTGCACCCGCAGGCCAGTTTTGCACCGATAGCCCGGCTGCACGCCGCCGGGGTGGACTACGTGTCGATTAACGTCGGCATGGACATGAACCCGGTGCCGCAGGTGATGGCCGTGATTGCCGGGTTTCGCACCACCATTGCCGCCTACCCGGAGCGCTACCGGCTGGTCTATAGCGTGGCCGACATTGCGCTGGCTAAAGCAGGTGGCCAGATCGCCATTGGGTTTGACCTGGAAGGTGCGATCCCGCTGCTGGAGCAGCCCGAGATGGTGGCGCTGTACGCGGCATTGGGCGTGCGCCAGATCCACTTTGCCTACAACCGCAACAACAGCGTGGCCGACGGCTGCCACGACACCGAGCGCGGCCTGACCCCGCTAGGCGTGCGCATGGTGCAAGCGGTGAACGCGGCAGGCATGCTGATGGACTGCTCGCACACCGGGCGCGCATGCAGCCTGGACATCATGGCCGCCTCCAGCGCCCCGGTGATCTTCAGCCACGCCAATCCGCTGGCGCTGGTGGAGCATGGCCGCAACATTACCGATGCGCAAATCCGCGCCTGCGCCGCCACCGGCGGGGTGGTGTGCGTGTCGGGGGTGTCGTTCTTTTTGGGGAACGATGCCCCTACCGCTGCCGATGTAGCCCGCCACGCGGCTTATGTGGCCGAGCTGGTGGGTGTGCAGCATGTGGGCATTGGGCTGGACATCAGCTTTGCGCAGCCGGAACTCAACGACGACCCGCCCGGCGGTTACGACCCCAGCTACTGGTGGCCCAAATCCGCAGGCTACGACCGGGCCATCAGCCGCGCCCGCTACACCCCGGTGGAGACTTGGCAGGTGCTGGGCCAGGCTTTGCAGGATGTAGGGATGACCGCCGACGATGCTGCGTTGGCCATGGGCGGCAACATGCTGCGGGTGGCGCAGCAGGTATGGAGTTAGTTTTTAGATAAAAACAGCCTCTAGCGTATGTCCTATCTACGTGAGTAGCTATTATTTAAATAGCAATCAGCGTACCAGCAGCGCGTTCACCGCCTGCAGATCATCCGGCTTCAAACTGCCGCTGGCTTGGCGCAGCTTCAGCCCACCCAGCAGCACGTTGTAGCGGGCCTGGGCCAGGTCACGCTTGGTCTGGAACAACTGGCTTTGTGAATTCAGCACGTCGATATTGATGCGCACGCCGACCTGGTAGCCCAGCTTGTTGGCATCCAGCGCGATCTGGCTGGAGGCTTCGGCTGCTTCCAGGGCGCTGACCTGGCCCACGCCCGACAGCACGCCGTAGAAGGCGGCACGGGTGGCCTGGGTAACGGCGCGGCGGGCGGCATCCAGGTCGGCCTGTGCTTTGTCTTCCAGCGACAGCGTTTCGCGGATGCGGTTCTGGATGGAGAAGCCTGCAAACAGCGGGATGTTCAGGCTCAGGCCAACGCTGGCACCGTTGTTGCGCGAATTGTTGGGCAGGCTGGTGGTGCCGTTGGGGTAGCGGTTGACGTTGTAGCCCGCGGTCAGGTCCAGCGTGGGCAGGTTGCCGGCCTTGGCTTTTTGGGTTTCCAGCCGGGCCACATCCAGGGCCACCACGGCTTGCACGACGTTGGGTTGCAGGCTTTCGGCTTGCTGCACCCAGGTGCTGATGTCGGCTGCTTGGACGGACGGCAACACCACCGGCAAGGCCAGTGGGGTCGGTTGGGCGTTGACCTTGCTGACCAGGGTGTCCAGCGCCAGTTTTTTTACCAGCAGGTCGTTTTCGGCGGCAATTTCCTGGGCCCGTACCAGGTCGAACTGGGCCTGGGCTTCGCGGGTGTCGGTGATGGTGGCGGTACCGACTTCAAAGTTGCGCTTGGCCGAAGCCAGTTGCTCGGCCACGGCGGTTTTTTGGGCCCGCACAAAAGCCAGGCTGTCGCCCGCGCCCAGTACGTCGAAATAGGACTGGGCCACGCGCACCACCAGGTCTTGCTCGGCGGCGGCAAGCTGGGCCTGGGCTACATCAACCAGCTTCAGACCTTGCTGGTAGCTGATACGGTTGGCCGGGCGGTACAGGGGCTGGGAGGCGCTGAGGGTAGCGGTCTGGGTGGTGTAGTGGCTGTCCAGGCTGGGATTGCTGCCATCCACCATGCTGCGGGTGAGTCCGGCGGAGGCACCAACGGTGGGCAGGATGTAGGCCTTGGCTTGATCGGCCTTGGCCAGATTCGCGTCATATTGCGCTTTGGCCGACTGGTAGGTTGAGTCGGTGGCCCGTGCCGCATCAAACAGCTCTACCAGGCTTTGCGCATGGGCAGCGCCGGTGAAAGCGGCCGCAAAAGCCAAAGCCAAAGCGGGGGAGGCAAGCGGGAAGCGGTGCATGGTCATCCTTGTCATTTCACGGGCGGTCAGTCGCGGTTCAGGAACGGTGTGTGGCGGTTCAAATTCGGTTCAGTACCGGGGCACGCTGGCATCGCGTTGCAGCGACCAGGCATCGATGCCACCGGCGATGTTGACCACATTCTCAAAACCGTTTTGCACCAGAAACTGCGCCACGCGCTGGCTGCGGGCACCGTGGTGGCACAGACAGGCAATCGGCTGGTGCGGGTCTAGCTCGGCCAGGCGGGCGGGGATGTCGCCCATGGAGAGCTGGACCAGGGTAAAGCCCTCGGGCTGCACGCTGGCGGCCTGCCATTCACCGGGTTCGCGCACATCCAGCACCACGGGGGCGGTCTGGCTTTGCAGCCACTGGGGCAGATCGGTCGGGGTGATTTGGGAAATCATGGATGAGACATGGAATAAATCTGGATTAGAACGAGAACTTGGAAGGCTCGGCGAAGTGCACCAGGCGCGGAGCCACGGTGTCCCAGGGATTGGTGGTGGCGTAGGTGGTTTCGCCGGTGCGGGTGACGAAGTTGGCGCACATCATGGGCTCTTGGCCGACCACCGCAAACAGGCGGCCACCGACCTTGAGCTGGGCCTTGATGGCTTCAGGCACTGCCGCCACCGAGCCGCTGAGCACGATGACATCAAATGGGCCGTCGGCCGCAGCACCCAGGGCACCGTCCGCCTGGCGGACTTCGACGTTGCGCACACCAGCATTGCGCAGGTTGTTGCGCGCCAGGGTGGCCAGTTCGGGCAATATTTCGAGCGACAGCACGCTGTGCGCGCTGGCGGCCAGCAGTGCGGCCATGTAGCCGGAGCCGGTGCCGATTTCCAGCACCTTTTCATGTTTCTGGATCTTCAGGTCTTGCAGGGCGCGGGCTTCCACCTTGGGCGACAGCATGCACTGGCCACCGGGCAGCGGGGCTTCCATGTCCACAAAGGCAAAGGCCTGGCTCGCGGCAGGCAAAAACTTCTCGCGTTTGACGGTGTTCAGCAGCGCCAGCACCGCCGGCTCCAGCACATCCCAGGGGCGGATTTGCTGTTCGATCATGTTGAAGCGGGTCTGTTCAAGCTGGGCGGTGGTGGTCATGGTGGGTCTTTGGGTTCAAGTGCGAGGTTAACGTTAGATTTTAGGGGGGGAAAGTGGCATGACCGGGCGTTTAGGTGTCCATTTACCTTGCAACCATGTTGCGAGGTCATCCATATAGCAATACACCACCGGCACCACCACCAGCGTCAGCAGCGACGAGGTGATGACACCGCCAATCACCGCCTGGCCCATGGGGGCGCGCTGCTCGGAGCCTTCGCTGAGCGCAAAGGCCAGCGGCACCATGCCAAAAATCATCGCCAGCGTGGTCATCAGGATGGGTCGCAGGCGCACCTTGGCAGCCAGCAGCAAGGCTGCGGAGCGCTCCATGCCGTCGTCTCTTGCGCGGATGGCGAAGTCCACCAGCAAAATGGCGTTCTTGGTCACCAGGCCCATCAGCATCACCACGCCAATCACCGAGAACATCGACAGCGTGGACTGGAACAGCAGCAGCGCCAGCACCACACCGATCAGCGTCAGGGGCAGGGCGGTCATCAGGGCCAGCGGCTGCAAAAAGCTTTTGAACTGGCTGGCCAGAATCATGTAGATGAACAATACCGCCAGCACCAGGGCCGAGATGGCGTAGCCAAAGGCCTCGGCCATGTTCTTGGTGGAGCCGCTGAACTGGTAGCGGTAGCCCGGCGGAAAAGCCATGCCGTCCAGCACAGCGCGGATGTCGTTGGACACCTCGCCCGCCGAGCGCAGGTAGACGTTGGCGTTAACGGCCACTTCGCGCGCCATATCGCGGCGGTTGATCTGGTTCGGGCCGGTGGCATCGGTGATGCGGGCGACCTGGTTCAGGCGCACCACGCGCGGGCTGCCGTCGGCGTTGGTGGCGGTGATGAAGGGCAGGCGCTGCAGGTCTTCGGCCACGTTGCGGGCGCTGGGGGCCAGGCGCACGTTGACATCGTAAGTCTGGTCGTCGGGTGCGCGCCAGTTGCCTACGGTTTCCCCGGCAATCAGGGTGCGCAGCTGGCTGCCAATGCTGGCCACGCCCAGGCCCAGGTCGCTGGCGGCCTCGGCGCGCACTTCCACGTGGACGGTGGGCTTGTCGGGTTTGACGCTGGAGTCCAGATCAACCAGGCCGGGGAGGTGGCGTATCTTGGCGCTGACCTGGCGCGACAGGCGTTCCAGCTCCTGCAAATCGGGCCCTTGTAGCGAGAACTCGACCTGCTTGTTGCCGCCCACCGAGTCCAGCAGGCCCACGTGGGTGACGGTGATGCCCGGCACGGTGCGCAGGCGCTCGCGCAGGATGTTGGCCATGTCGTCCACGCTGCGGCTGCGGGCCTTTCGGTCCACCAGCCGGATATACAGCGAGGCGTACATCTTGCCTGCGGCATTGCCGGTGTTGATGGTGGCCAAGGTGTAGCGTACCTCGGGAAATTCGCGCACGATGGCCTCGACCTGCCGGGCCTTGGCCTCGGTTACCTCCAGCGATGAGCCCACCGGGGTGTAGAAATTCAGCGTAGTTTCCGAAAAGTCGGCTTTGGGTACAAATTCGGTGCCCAACAGCGGCACCATGAACAGGCTGGTGACAAAGATGGCCAGGGCGCAGGCCAGCGTGGTGGGCTTGTGCGCCAGCGCCCAGCGCAAGATGTTTTGGTAGCCATCGGCCAGCCGGTCGGTAGCGCGCTCGAACCACTGTGTCACGCGGCCGATGGTCTTGTCGTAAAAGCCCACCGGCGCATGGTGTTGGCCGTGCGTTTCGATGGCCGGGTCGTGCCAGATGCTGGACAGCATCGGGTCCAGCGTGAAGCTGACAAACATCGAAATCAGCACCGCGGCCACGATGGTGATGCCAAATTCATGGAAGAACTTGCCGATGATGCCGCCCATGAAGCCAATCGGCAAAAACACCGCCACGATAGAGAACGTGGTGGCCAGCACCGCCAGGCCGATCTCTTGCGTGCCCTCCAGCGCCGCCTGGTAGGGTGTTTTGCCCATTTGTACGTGGCGCACGATGTTCTCGCGCACCACGATGGCATCGTCGATCAGCAGGCCCACGCACAGACTCAGCGCCATCAGCGTGATCATGTTGATGGTGAAGCCAAAGATGTTCATGAACAAAAAAGTGCCAATCAGCGCAATCGGCAGCGTCAGCCCGGTGATCACGGTGGAGCGCCAGGAGTTGAGGAACAAAAACACGATCAGGATGGTCAGCGCCGCCCCCTCAAACAGCGATTCGCGCACGTTGTCTACCGCCACGCGGATGGGCCGGGCCGCGTCGGTGATGCGTTCCAGCCGCAGGCCGGGCGGTAGCTGGGGGGTGAGCTCAGTAATCGCCTTGTTCAGTCCATCGACAACCTCGATGGTGTTTTCGTCTTGCGACTTTTGCACGCTCAGCAGCAGGGTGCGCTGGCCGTTGTAGAGCGCCAGGGAGTCGATCTCTTGTGCCCCGTCCACCACGCTGGCCACCTGGTCCACGCGGATGGAGCCGTTTTTGCGGGCTACGATGATTTGGCCAAAGTCCTCGGGGCGCTGCATGCGTGCGTCGATCTGCACCACCCGCTCTTGCGCCAGGCTGCGGATGGCCCCCAGCGGCAGGTTCTGGTTTTCGCTCTTCACCGCGTTGACCACCTGGTCGGCCGTCACGCCCAGGGCTTCCATGGCGCGGGGTTGCAGGTAGATGTTGACCTGGCGCTGGGTACCGCCCACCAGCGTGACCGAGCCCGCGCCACGCACGTTTTGCAGACGCTTCTTCAATACCTGGTCGGCCCAGTTGGTGAGCTCGATAGCGCTCAAGGCCTTGCCTTTGCTGGCATCGGGTATCACCGCCAAAGACCAGACGGCGCGGCTGCTCGGGTCAAAGCGCAGCACCCGAGGTTCCTTCACCTCGTCGCGCAACAGCGGGCGCACGGCGGCCACTTTTTCGCGCACATCTTCGGCAGCCTTGCGGCCATCCACGTAGAGCTGGAACTCGATGATGACGACCGCCTGGCCCTCGTAGCTGCGCGAGGTGAGGGCGCTGATACCGGCAATGGCGTTCACGCCTTCCTCGAGCTTTTTGGTGACTTCGCTTTCCACAATGTCGGGCGAGGCACCGGGGTAGTCCGCTGTGACTACCACCACCGGAAAGTCGATGTTGGGAAACTGGTCCACCTGCAGACGCTGGTACGAGAACGCGCCCAGCACCACCAGGGCCAGCATCACCATGGTGGCAAAAACCGGGTTTTTCAGGCTGACCTGGGTGAACCACATGGCGGTTTAGTGCGCAGCGGTAAAGGTGACGGCCGTGCCTTCGGCCAAACTGCCCAGGCTCCCCTGGATGACCTGCGCGCCATCGGCCAGCCCGGTCACCGCCACCATGGTTTCCGTGCCAACCTGGCCACGCAGGCCGGGCACCACAGTCTTGTGCACCACCCGGTGGTTTTCCACCACCTGCACGTAGGGCAAGGGTTTGTCGGTGCGCAGCGCACTCACCGGCATGGCCAGCGCCGAGGTTTGCCCCGTACCCAGCGTGCCCTCGGCAAACAGGCCCTGGCGCAGGCCGGGCACTGCGTCCACGGCCAGGTACACCAGCACGCTGCGGCTGCCCGCCTGGGTGCTGGGGTTGATGCGCACCACGGTGGCGGCAATCTGGGTATCGGAGGCGCTGCCCTCGATGTGCAATTGCGCCTTCTGGCCGACCCGCAAGGCCACCGCGTCGGCCGCACTGACCGAGGCCTCCAGCTCCATGCGGCGGATGTCCACAATCTCCAGCACCCGGGTGTCCAGGGCCACGCGTTCACCGGGCTGGGCTAGGCGCTGCGCGATCAGCCCCGAGATGGGTGCGCGCAGCACCGCGTCGTCTACGGTTTGGCGCGCCACGGCAGCCGCGGCCAGGGCTGCACGGTGAGTGGACTGGGCGGCATTCAGCGTGGCCTGCGAGGCATCCAGCGCGGTTTTGGAGATGAAGCCTTGGTCTACCAGCGCCTGGTTGTTGGCAAATTGGCGCTGGGCAATGTCGATCTGCGCCTTGGCTGCACCGGCTTGTTCCAGGGCCTGCTGCAGGCGGGCTTGTACTTCGGTGGGCGCGATGCGGGCCAGCACCTGCCCGGCTTGCACGCTGTCGCCCTCGCGTACCCTCAGGCCTTGCAGTTCCCCGGCTACGCGGGCCTTGACCACGGCGGAATTGGCGGCCTTCAGCGCCCCGGAGATCGGCAGGCCCTGGGCCAGATTGCGGGTTTGTGCCAGCACCACGTCGCTGTGGGCCAGCTCGACGGCATTGGCGGGTTTGGCTTGCGCGGCGGCGGCGACCGTGGCCTGTTGCTGCTGGCGGGTATGTACGGCGCGGGCAACACCGCCGGCCAACAACACGGTGACCACGGCCACGGCCGCCCACTGCTTCCAGGTCGTCATAGTGGCGAGGTCCGTGGGCGCAGCCCATTGAGAAGGATGTGGAGCTGCGAGGCCAGGTACGCCTGCGGGTCCAGCGCTGCGGGCGCGCACGGATGGTTGACCGGGGAGTGTTTCCACATGGCCAGAAAAATTAGTGGTGCGGTGACGCTGTAGGTGGCCAGTTCCGTGTTGATTGGGGCGAATTCGCCGCTGTCGATGCCGCGCTGCAGAATGCGCTGTATCAGCCCCTGGTAGGGCAGGGCGACCTCGGTTTGGTAGAACGCGGCCATTTCGGGAAAGTTGTGCGCCTCGGTCAGCATCAGCTTGGTCATGCCCGATGCCTGGGTGTCGCCCACGCGCTCCCACCAGCTCAGCATGCCGTGGCGCAGCAGGTCGGCGCTGCTGCCGGTGAAATCGTCTACCTCGGCGCTCCACTCAAAAAACCGGGCCGACAGGCTTTGCCGCACCACGGCTTTGAACAGCTCTTCCTTGCTGGGAAAGTACAGGAACAACGTGCCCTTGGACACCCCGGCGCGCTGGGCTACTTCTTCCACCCGGGTGGCGGCAAAGCCTTTTTCCACAAACAGGTCCAGCGCCGCTGCCAGCAATTCCCCCGGCCGCGCTTCCTTGCGGCGCGCACGCTTGGCCTGGGGTTCCGCTGTGGGTGGATGTGTCTGGATGGGCATGGTGTTACTGACTGACGGGTTATTAATATAGCCCGTGCGTTGGGCTCCCGTCAATACGGGGGGGCATTAGCCCATCACGGTCTGGCCACCAGCAACCCTAGCCACTCGCGCAGCACCTCGCGGGACGACTGCAGGCCGTGGGCGGTGGGTAGCCATTCCAACAGGCTGCGCTGCTGCGGCAAGGTAAAGCCGGTGGGCGCGGGGGTCACGGTAAACCCGGCCCGCTCAAAAGCCAACTGCGCACGCGGCATGTGCCAGGCCTGGGTCACCAGGGCGATGCGCTGCACGCCGTCACGTGCCAGCAGGGTGTGCAGTTGGACCGCGTTTTCTGCCGTGTCGCGCGACTGGTCGTCCACCCAGCGCAACGCTAGGCCGTAGTCTTGAGCCACGGTGGCGCGGGCTGCCGCCCCTTCAGATGCTGTGGCCGTGCCGCTGTTGGCCCAGCCCACGCCCCCGGCAAAGGCCAGCGGCAACTGCGACTGGCGGGCCAGCCACACGCCGTAGCGCAGGCGCATCGCCGTGTCCGCCGTGGGCTGGGCCGCCCCGTACTCGGGCGCAAACGCCTGCACGCCGCCGCCCAGCACTACCACCGCCTGCACCTGGCGCGCCTGCAGCGCCGCAACGGCCGTGGCCGGGGGCAGGGCGGACACCTGCGGCAGGATGTGCAGCGCCAGCCACACAGCTACCGCGTTGCAGCCCAGCAGCCACAACCCGCCCAGCGCCACCACACAGAGCACGCCACCCAGTACTTTTTTACGCCAAACCAGCAGCAGTCCCAGCAACGCCAGCAGCAGCGGGGCTGCAGGTGGCAAGACCAGTGCGGTCAACAGGGGTTTGAATTCGCCTAATTCCATATACTCACTTTTTGATAACTGCTTGCGTAGAGGGTATATGCGCTAAAGCCGGTTTTTGTTTAAAACTTGTTGCTATCAACCAAACCCGTGCAGTTGGAACGATCCTCTGCGCAAACACCGCAGAACTGGCTCGGCCAGGCTGTTGTATTGGCTTTTTACGCCAAGACGGGGAGTGGCGCAAAGTGTTTGCACACAGCCTGGAGGTAAGTGTATTTAGGTAAAGTTGAAGACAATATGAGTGTACAAGTCCGTACTCCTAAAAAAGGAGTACAAGGCAGCCTATGCAAAACACGTCCTTCTCTACTACCTCTGCACCCAGCCCTCGCCAAGTGATTACCCTAGGAGGCGGATGTTTTTGGTGTACGGAGGCGGTGTTTGTGAAGGTGCAGGGCATCACCGATGTAGAAAGCGGCTACTGCAATGGCCAGGCCAAGAACCCCAGCTACGAAGAAGTATGCAGCGGCGAAACCGGCCATAACGAAGTCGTGCGGCTGGAGTTTGACCCGCAGCAGATCAGCCTGCGCGAGATTCTGGAAGTCTTTTTTGTCATACACGACCCGACCACGCTGAACCAGCAGGGCCACGACGTGGGCACGCAGTACCGCAGTGGCATCTACACCAGCACGCCCGAGCAATTGGAGGTGATAAACACCGTGCTGGCCGAGATAGCGGTCAGCGGTACCTACCGCAAGCCGGTCGTCACCGAGGTGCAGCCGCTGACCAACTACTGGCCCGCCGAGGCCTACCACCAGGATTACTTCGAGAACCACCCGCACCAAGGCTACTGCCTGATGGTGGCTGCGCCCAAGGTGGAAAAGTTTCGCAAGACCTTCGCCAATCTGGTCAAACATTGACCATCTTTTAAGCCTCTGGCGTAGGTACTACCTGCACAAGCTGCTATAAAAAATGTAGTTTTTCTACATTCGGCGGCGTATGCTCTGCCGCATGCTGCGCCTAACCCAAGCCCCGAATCTCGCCATCGCCACGCTGTGGGTCGATGCGTTGCAGTTTGAAGGTATTGCCGCCAGCGTGCAGCGCCAGTACCTGGCCGGCATTGCCGGAGATTTACCACCCGACCAGTGCCTGCCCGAGGTCTGGATCCACCACCCCACCCAGGAAGCCCGTGCCCGTACCCTCTTGCACCATCTGCAAAACGTGCCCCAGCACCGCTGGCTGTGCGCCTGCGGTGAGCTGGTGGAGGGTGGGTTTGAACAGTGCTGGCACTGTGCGGCCTGGATGCCTGCTTGAAAAATAGAGAAATGAACATTCCCCAACACAGCCCCGCCGCCGAGCGCAACCTGGCGCCCATCCTGACCGTTCTGCAGCGCGTCTTGCCCGCCCATGGCACAGCGTTGGAAATCGCCAGCGGCACCGGCCAGCACGTCGCCGGTTTTGCCCAGGGCCTGCCCGGCTGGACCTGGCAGCCCAGCGATGCGCAGGACGATGCCTTTGGTTCCATTGCCTATTGGTGTGCGCAAGCTGCGGTGGCGAATGTGCTGCCGCCTGTGCGGCTGGATGTGCTGGCCCAGTGGCCGCCGGTGGGCAAATTTGATGCCATCTACTGCGCCAACATGCTGCACATCTCACCCTGGGCTACCTGCGCGGCGTTGATGCAAGGTGCCGCCCAGCATTTGGCACCGCAGGGCGTGCTCATTACCTATGGCCCCTACCTGGAGCGCGGTGTGCCCACGTCGCCGGGCAACTTGGACTTTGATGCCGACCTTCGCCAGCGCGACCCTGCCTGGAGCATCCGCCAGCTAGATGACGTGGTGCAGCAGGCGGCGCTGGTGGGCTTGGCGATGCGGGAGCGGGTGGCCATGCCCGCCAACAACCTGCTGCTGGTCTTTAGTTCTTCTGCAAACCCGCCACCAGTGCGGTGATGTTGTGGCGCGCCATCTTCAAATAGCTAGCACCGGGCTGGTCGGGGGCCGATAACGCGTCGGCGTACAAGGTGTCACCGGGGACTACGTTGGCTTCTTTGGACAACTGCGCCAGCAACTTGGGGTTGGCCATATTCTCTAGAAACACCGCCTTGATCTTCTCGCGCTGGATCTGGCGGATCAGGCTGGCGACCTGCTTGGCGCTGGCTTCACCGTCGGTAGACACGCCTTGCGGGGCCAGAAATTTCAGCTGGTAGTGGGCTGCGAAATAGCCGAACGCGTCGTGCGAGGTGATTACTTTGCGCTTGTCGGCGGGCACGGCGGCAAACTGGGTCACGGCCCAGGTGTCCAGCGCTTGCAGTTCGGCCACATAGGCGCTGGTGTTGGCCTGGTAGGTGGCGGCTCCGGCGGGGTCGAGCTGCTCTAGCGCCTTGCGGATGTTGTTGACGTAGAAGACCACGTTGGTCGGGTTTTGCCAGGCATGCGGGTCGGTGATGACGCGGCCATCGTCTTCCATCTTGCGCGGCTGCACGCCGGTGGAGGCGATCACGCTGGCACCCTTGTAGCCGGCGGATTTCACCAGTTTGCCCATCCAGGGCTCAAATCCCAGGCCATTGGTCACCACCAGTTTGGACTGCAGGATGGCCTTGGCATCGGCCGGCTTGGGCTCGAACACATGGGCATCTTCGTTGGGGCCGACCAGGGCCGTCACGGCCACCCGGTCGCCGCCCACCACCTTCACCAGGTCGCCCAGGATGCTGAAACTGGTGGTGACGGGGATGGGTGTCTGGGCCGAAGCTCCGAACGACGCGGCCGCGGCCAGCGCCGCTAATACGACGGATAGGCGTTTGAACAACATGGAAATACTCCTTTAAGAAAATCGGGTTTTGCGCAGGCTGGGCAGCCAGCCCCTTGGCGCGCACAGCAGCGACAGGGCGTACAAACTCCCGGCGCAAACGATCACGGTGGGGCCGCTGGCGGTGTCCAGGTGGTAAGACAGCAGCAGGCCGACATAGCTGGCCAGGGCGGCCTGGGCTACGGCGTTGAGCATCTGCGCGGGCAGGGTGTCGTGCCACAGGCGGGCCGACACGGCGGGCAGCATCATGATGCCCACGGCCATCAGCGTGCCCAAGGTCTGGAAGCCCGCGACCAGGTTCAAAACGACGAGCAGCAAAAAGCCCTGCTGCACCACGGCGGCCTTGCGGCCACTGGCGCTTTGCAGGTAGGCCGGATCGAAACTCTCCAGCAAAAATGCCCGGTAAAACAGCGCCAGCGCGCCCACGGTGATGGTGGCCACACCGGCCACCAGCGTCAGCCCGCTGGCATCCACGCCCAGCGCGCTACCAAACAAAATGTGCAGCAAATCCAGCTGCGAGCCGCGGCGCGACACCAGCATCACGCCCAACGCCAGCGACACCAGGTACAGCGCGGCCAGACTCGCGTCTTCGCGCAGCACCGTGGCGCGGCTGACCAGACCCGACACCGCCGCCACCAGCATGCCCGCCAGCAGCCCGCCCACTGTCATGGCGATGGCAGACAGGCCAAAGAACATGAAGCCCAGCGCCACGCCGGGCAGGATGGCGTGGCTGAGTGCCTCGCCAAACAGGCTCATGCGGCGCAGCGTCAACAGCACCCCCAACGGAGCCGCGCCCAGGGCCAGCGCCAAGGCGGAGACGAGTGCGCGGCGCATGAACAGGAAGTCGGCAAACGGGGCAATCGCCAGGTCGTAAAAATGTTGCATGGGTTCAAGCTGCATGGAGATGGTCGTCCCAGCTTTCGCCCAGCAACCGGGCTTGTCCCAAGTGTTGCGGAGTCAAGACTTCGGCGGTGTCGCCCCAGGCCACCACGCCGCGCGCCAGCAGCAGGGTCTGCGGAAAGTGTTGGTGCACCTGGCTGTGGTCGTGCAGCACCGCAATCACCGTGCGCTGGCGGGCGTGCCAGTCGGCCACCAGGGCCAGCAGCTCGGCGGTGGTTTTGCTGTCGATGGCGTTGAAGGGTTCGTCCAACAGGATCAAATCTGCGTCCTGCAGCAGCAGCCGCGCAAACAGCACCCGCTGGAACTGCCCGGCCGACAAGGCGCTGATGGGCCGTTGCGCAAACCCGCACAGGCCCACGGTGTGCAAGGCTGCATCTGCCTCGTCCAGCACCGCATTGCTCAGGCCACCCAGCGCGCCTGCCGCCTGCCAGGCCCCCAGCAATACGCAGTCGTGCACGGTGATGGGAAAGCTGCGGTCAATGGCCGACTGCTGTGGCAAATAGGCGATGCGCGAACGCGGGGTGTGCACCTGCAGGCTGCCCTGGGCGATGGGTAGCAGCGACAAGATGCTTTTCAGCAGCGTGCTTTTGCCCGCGCCGTTGGGCCCCACCACCGCCGTGAGTGAGCCGGGCGCAAAGCTGCCGCTGACCCCGTGCAGGGTGGGGCGGTCGCGGTAGGTGACGGTCAGGCCGTCCAACGTCACCATGGCCCAGATGCCCAGGCCACGGCCAGCCACAACACCACCAGGGCGGGGACGACGCGCAGCAGGCGGGCCGATGCGGACAAGGCCAAGAAGCGAGGACGGGATCTGGAGCGTGAAGGTGTTGTCATAGAGGCTGGGTAAAGTGTGGGTACGCCGCCGGTTTAGCGCGATAATGCAACCCAATTGCATCGAATTATATCGCAACAGTGTTGCGATAAATGGCTGCGAGAACCTTATGGCTGCATCTTTACCTTCCACTTCTTCAGACGACCTGCTGGTCGCCCACGGTCTGCGCCGTACCAATGCCGCCCGCTTGGTGGTGGACTGGCTGCGCGCCCACGCCGACACCCGCTGGACCCACGCGCAGCTGCAAGAGGCGCTGGCCCGTGAATCCAGTATTACCCTGGACCGCGTCACGCTTTACCGCCTGCTGGACCGCCTGTCCGAGGTCGGCCTGCTGCGCTGCAAGGTGGATGCCGAGCGCGTGCGCCACTACCAGGCCATTCTGGAAGACGTGCCTGCTGCACCGCATTTCGAATGCAACAACTGCCACCGCGACCTACCGCTGGAAGGCCAGATGGACAAAACCAACGCCGAGCTGGCCCAAGCCGCCATTGCTGCCATCCAGGCCCTCAAAACCCTGGGCCAGCAAAACGTCAGCGTGGACCTGGCGCTGCGCGGCATCTGCGGCGATTGCGCCCCCGCCAAGGGATTCCAGCGTTGATCCGCACCACGCAACTCGTTTACCGCTACCCCGGCGCAGCAAAGCTGGAATTCCCCGATACCGATATCCCCCAAGGCGGCGTGCTGCTGCTGCGCGGCCCGTCGGGCGCGGGTAAATCCACCTGGCTGGCGCTGGCTGCGGGTTTGCTGCGCCCCGCCAGCGGGCAGATCACAGTGGCGGACCAAGACCTGACTGCTATCCAAAAAATAGCTACCGATGCATGGCGGGCAAGCGCCATCGGCTTTTTGCCCCAAAAACTCTATTTGAGCGAAGCGCTCACCGTAGCCGGGAATCTGGCCATGGCGCAGTGGGCCGCTGGCGTGCCCGACGACCCGCAAGCCGTGCGCCGCACATTGGAAGCCCTGAGTCTGGCAGACCTGGCCGGCCGCAAGCCGCACCAGCTGTCTGGCGGCCAGGCCCAGCGCGTCGCCCTGGCCCGGGCCGTGCTGCTACAACCCAAAGTGATCCTGGCCGACGAGCCCACCGCCAGCCTGGACGACGAGGCCGCCCAATCCGCCTTGGCCTTGCTTCAAGCCTGTGCCCAGCGCTGCAACGCCACGCTGGTCATCGCCACCCACGATGCACGGGTGGGAGCAGCCCTGCCTGGCGTGTTTACATGCCAAATTGGCCTGTAGCGCATGCACTATATACACAAGTAGCTATGAAAATAATAGCAATTGCCTTTCGCTACCTGTGGTCACGCCCCCTGTCTGCCGCGCTGAATTTGCTGCTGCTGGCGCTGGGCCTGGCCAGCATCACCTTTGTGTGGATCACCAGCGAGCAGATGGACCGGGCTTTTGAGCGTGATCTGGCCGGGATCGACGCGGTGGTGGGTGCCAAAGGCAGCCCCATGCAGTTGATTCTGGCCGGCGTGTTCCACATCGACGTACCGCCGGGCAACATCCCTTTGGAGGCTGTGCAGCAGATCGAAAAAGATCCGCGCGTGGCCCAGCTCATCCCCATCAGCCTGGGCGATACCTTCCGGGGTTTTCGCATCGTCGGCACCAGCCCGGCCTACGCTGCGCATTACGGTGCCACCCTGGCCCAGGGCACACTGTGGACCCAGTCTATGCAGACCCTGGTGGGCGCGCAGGTCGCCAAAAACACCGGCTTGGCTGTCGGCAACACTTTCTACGGATCGCACGGCCTGGGCGGCACCGGCCACATCCACGGCGACTTTCCCTACACCGTCACCGGCGTGCTGGCCCCCTGCGGCTGCGTGTTGGACCGGCTGGTGCTGACCGCCACCGAATCGGTCTGGAAAGTGCACGAAAAGGCCACCGCACTGGACGACGAAGACCAGAAAATCCTGGAGCAGGAGCGTGAAATCACCCTGGCGCTGATCACCTATAAAAGCCCGCTGGCCGCCGTGACCTTTCCGCGCTTCATCAACACCACCACCGAGATGCAGGCCGCTGCGCCCGCCGTGGAAATCACCCGCCTGCTGCGCATGGTGGGCGTGGGCACCGACGTGCTGCGCGGCTTTGGCGCGGTGCTGCTGCTGACGGCGGGCCTGAGCGTCTTCATCGCCCTGTGGAACGCCGTGCGTGAGCGCCGCGCCGACCTGGCCATGCTGCGCATGCTGGGCGCGTCCCCTTTCAAAGTGGCTGGACTGGTGCTCTGTGAGGCCTTGCTGCTGGCCGCCATGGCCACCGCCCTGGGGCTGTTGGGCGGGCATCTGCTGGCAGGCCTGGTGGGCACCTGGCTGCAGGCCGAACGCTCGCTGCCGCTGACCGGCTGGATCTGGTTGCCCAGTGAGTGGTGGGTGCTGCTGCTGGGCGCAGTGGTCGCCACCCTGGCCGCCGCGCTGCCCGCCTGGGAGGCCTACCGTCTGGACGTAACCACCTTGCTCAACCACCGTTAACCGGAAATTCCATGACCAAAACCCTCGCCGCCTTGCTCCTCTCCAGCCTGTTCGCCGTCAGCGCCATCGCTGCCGAGAGCGCCCAGGACACCAAAGAAGACGTCGCCCGCCACCGCGCCATCGCCGCCGCCCACGAAGACGCCGCCAAATGCCGAGAAGCGGGTAAAGACGAAGAGTTGTGCCTGAAAGCCCTGCAAGCGGCTTGCAAGGGCATTGCGATTGGCAAATACTGCGGAATGAAGCATGAACACTAGGCCCGTGGAGCACAGTATGAAATTTGCATCCGTTCTCGCAGCCTGTGTTGTCGCCGCGGGCAGCGTTTGCGCCCAGCCCATTGATTTGCCCGCAGGCTCCGGCCCCGGTTTCCATAGCCCGAACAGCCCGTTCGCGCCGCTGTCCGAGCGGGCCGACGTGGTGCCGTGGTCGGTGCTCACGGCGGTCAAGACCAAGGCCATCAAGAACCGCATCCTGCCCAATTTTGGCCTGCCGCAGCTCGCACTGCACCAGAAAACCCAGCGCGTGCAGGGCTTCATGGTGCCGCTGGATGCGGGCGAAAAGCAAAAGCATTTCCTGCTCACCTCGGTACCCCTGACCTGCTCGTTCTGTCTGCCCGGCGGGCCGGAGAGCATGGTCGAGGTCAAGACCAAAACCCCGGTGAAGTACAGCCTGGAGCCGGTCATCGTGGAGGGCACGTTTGCGGTGCTGAACGATGACCAGTACGGGCTGTATTACCGGATGGTGGATGCGGTGAGCGTCAAATAAACCTCAGCCGGTATACAGCGTCACCGCCAGCAGCACATACAGCACGCCAAAGCACACCGGCACCCAGTTCTCCACGTGGGTCAGCGGCAGGTAGAGGCGGGCATTGCTGCCGCGGCCCAGGGCGGTCCATTCGGCGTCATAGGGGGCGACGGGCAGCATTTGCTCCAGGGCGTGGACCACCTTGAACTTGGCCGAATTGAGCTGGCGGTAGGAGTGCACCACCCGCCACCAGATGAAGCACAGCAGCACCACGGCCAGAAACGGGGCCAGCCCGGTGAGTGTGGGCTGCAGCACCTTTTCCTTCAGCATCACGGTGAAGGCGGTGATCAGCGCGGTGTGCACGCCCACAAAAAACGAATTGGCCAGCATGCGCCGGGCGCTGATGCGGTCGGCCATGTCGACGTACAGTTTGTACTGCTCGAACAGGTGCTTTTCGTACTCGGGCCCGTAAGCGGCTTTGGCCTGGCGCAGCAGATCCAGCGCGGCGGTAGCCATCTAGCACCCAATCACTTTGAACTCCACCCGGCGGTCCAGCGCGTCGGATGCATCATCCCGCCCGTTGCCCACCAGGGTCTGGCGCGAGCCCATGCCGTTGGCGATGCTGCGCTTGGCGAGAGCGGGGTTGGTGGCCTCCAACCGGGTTTTGACGTATTCGGCGCGCAGTTGCGACAGGCGCTCGTTCAGCGGTTCGGGACCGGTGGCGCTGGTGTGGCCGGTGATTTCCAGGCAGGCGGGGCTGGTGGCAGTTTGGGTGGCGATGGACTTGAGCCACAGCGGGTAGGCCTCGGTCTGGCGGTTGTCTGTACCGAAAGCGGTGGACCCTGGGCGGAACAAGAACTTCACCGCCAGGCGTTTTTGCGCCAGGCCAAAGTCCACGATCTTGCCGAAGGCGGCCTCGGCCCGGTCGCGTCGCCCCAGCTTCCACTGGGCCAGGTAGATGCCGTTGTAGACCCGGAACTGATCGCCTGCCGCCGTGTGCTGGGCGCTGGTGTACAAGTCCAGCGCCTCCTGGTAGCGGCCCGCGTCGTAGGCCTCCATGGCTTCGGCTACCTGGGCGGCGGCGACGATGCGCTCGGTGTACAGGGCGTTGATGGGGTCGCCCGCCCGCGTGCCCAGGCAGGTGCGGATGTAGCCCAGCGTGGCAGGGTCTTCGGTCCAGGCGGGCGCGTCGCGAAAGCTGGCCAGCGGGGTGCTGTCCACGCCCTCGGGTTTGGAAAACGCCAGGCCCTTGCTGACCAGTTTGCCGGTCTTCAGGTCGGCCAGCGCAAAGCAGATGCGGTAGGCCTCGCGCACGCCCGCACTTTGCCGCGCCGCGTTCACGCCGGTGAAGGTGCCTATCAGCACCAGCGGGCTGCGCGCCACATTGGCGGCGGTAAACGGCTGCAGGTCGAACTGCGGGTACTGCGCGCGGATCATGGCCTCCAGCCGCTGGCCCATGGAACGGGTGGCGTTGGACTGCGCCCCGGTCATGCCGTCCACCAGCGGGTCGATCACCACGGTGTAGCGCGGCGGGCCGGGCAGCTTGGCGTTGTTCAGCAGTGCGGTGGCGGCGCTGGTGACGGCCTCGTCATAGGGGAGGGTGGGGGGCGGTGGTGCAGGGGCGGCAGCCACGGGCACTGGAGCCGTCGCGGGGCCGGGTGGCGGCATGTTCGTGCAAGCGGCCAATAGGGCCAGGGCGAAAAGGGAGAGGCGTTGCATGGCTAGCACTCCTTGTTCAGAAAGGTCTGGTCTGCCGCCGACGGGGCCTCGCCCAGCCCCTGGCGCTCGTGGATGGCGTTACAGCGGGCGGGCAGCGGACGTTTGGCTGGAGTGGCGGGCGTTACAGGCGGTAGCTTGACGGTGGGCGTGGCGGCGATGACCACGGGCGTTGGGGCTGTAGAGGCCGTGAGGCTAGGCGGTTCGGCAATCACCGCGGCACTGGGGGTGCTGGTAGCCGGTGGGGTCGCCAGGGGCACCACTGCCTCGCGGCGTGCGACGGCGCCCACGCCCAGGTAGATGCCCACGGCCACCAGCAGCAGCGCCGTGGTCACCACCCAAGGTTTCCAAGGGGCGGATGATGGATGGGGTGGTTGTGGTGGCTCCACAGGGACGGCTGGGTCTTGCGGTATTACCGGCGGTGCGCCCAGTTTGTGGGCAATGTCGTCCAGCAGTTGCTGCAGGCCGATGGTGTCGTTAGTGCCGTCCCAGTCGACCAGGTCGGCGGCCTGCACTTCACGGAACCCGGCGGGCGGGCGCACGCGCTCCAGGAACACGGGGATGAGCCGCCCCAGCAGCCGCCCTTCGGTGGCTTCTTCGCAGACCCATTCGCTTTTGACGGAGTTATTCGACCACAGCACCAGCATGCAGCGCATGTTTTGCAGCTCCTGCTCCAAGAGGCTGCGCCAGGTCAGGCCCGCAGGCACGCGGCGGTCCCACCAGACGGACCAGCCCGCGCGCTCCAGGGCCTGCGCCAGTTGGCGCACCCGTGGGCGGTCTTTTTCGTTGTAGCTCAGGAAGATGTCGGCCATGACGTTCCCCGTGGCGATGGATGCCACCCGGCAGGCCGGGGGCAGCAAATATCTTGCCCCGGGTAGGAACAACAGGCAGTTTGTTTACATCTTCCGTTTACAAGCTTTTTAGGCCGCTAGCGCTTATTTCATCAGCACGAGAAGCTATACATTAGATAGCAAGCTGATTTACCAGCGGCTGGGACGACTTTGGGGGGCAAGCGCCTGAAAAACACCCGCTGAAGGTAACGACACCCCTTCCAGAGATACCGCAGAACTGGCTTTGCTAGTCTGCTGGTATTACCCCCCCTCGTATCTGTTTTTCCAACAGATACGAGGGGGCGTGGCGAAAGATGCAAAGCACCGCAGCCTGGGGGTGAGTCACATCCTCAGCAGGGCACACCCTTGCGTTCCACCAGCCAGGCGGGTGCGTCTTGCAAGGCTACGGGGCGCAGGAAGCGGTCTACCGCCGCATAGCCCACCGAGGTGGTGAAGGGCTGGGTGGAGGCCGGGAAGGGGCCGCCGTGGTGCTGCGCGCCGGTGACGGCCACGCCGGTGGGCACGCCCGCAAACAGCACGCGGCCGGCGACCTGGGTGGCGGCGCGGACCAGGTTGCGGGTGGACGCGTCTTCGGTCTCGGCACCCCACAGCGTGACGGTCAGCGTGCCGCCGATGGCGCGCAGCACGGCAATGGTTTCATCGACGGATGCCACGCGCACCACCAGGGCGGCGGAGCCAAACACTTCTTCGTGCAGCGCGTGGCTGGCGATGAAGTCGGCGGCCTGCACTTCGGCCAGGAAGGGGCGGGGCGTGACGGCTTCCGACACATCGGCTACCAGCGGGGTCAGGGCCGGGTCGGCGCGCCAGCGGGCCACGCCCTTGTCGAAGGTGGAGCGGATGGCGGATGACAGCATGGCGTGCGGCTGCAAGGCCTGCAGGGCCGCGGCAAAGGCGGTGATGAACGCATCGGAGGCGGCATCTTTTTGCACCAGGATGATGCCGGGGCTGGTGCAGAACTGGCCTGCGCCGACACAGATGGAACCGGCCAACGTGGCGGCTAGTTCGGTGCCGTTTTTAGCGGCAGCGGCGGGCAGCACCACCAGCGGGTTGACCGAGCCGAGTTCGCCGTAGAAAGGGATGGGGCGGGGGCGGTCGCCTGCGATCTTGGCCAGAGCGGTGCCGCCTTTGAACGAACCGGTAAAGGCTACAGCGGCGATGGCCGGGGCCTGCACCAGTTGCACGCCCACTTCTATGGAGCCGCCTTGCACAAAGCCGAACACGCCTGCGGGCAGGTTCTGTTCTGCCACCACGCGTTGTGCCAATGCGGCGGTTTGGCGCGACAGTTCAGGGTGTGCGGGGTGGCCTTTGACGACCACCGGGCAACCGGCGGCCAGCGCCGCAGCGGTATCGCCGCCGAGCACCGAGAAGGCAAACGGGAAGTTGCTGGCCGAGAACATTGCCACCGGACCTACCGGCACGCGCATGCGGGCCAGGTGCGGGCGGCCTGCGGGGGGCGGGCCGGCCACGGCCGCGTCGTCCACGTAGGCATGTACCGTGCCCGCATCCAGCACATCGGCAAAGCCGCGCAGTTGGAAGGTGGTGCGGTCGAGTTCGCCGTTCAGACGGCCCAGGCCCAGGCCGGTTTCGCGGTCGGCCAGGGCGACCAGGGTGGCACGCTCGGCCTCCAGGGCGGTGGACAGGGCGCGCAGCAGGCTGGCGCGCTGGGCGGCCGAGGTGGCGGCAAAGGCATCGGCCACTGCAGCGGCGGCGGCCACGGTCTGGTTAATGTCGGCCTGGGTGGATTCGGACCATTGCGCGCCGACGGCGGTGCCAGTACGGGCTTCGATAGATTGCAGCATGGAAGTGTTTCAGGTTGGTAGAGGAAAGGGAGCCGAGCCGATTTAGGTTGGAAGTAGCACTAAATCGTAACATCCTGTTGTGCATCCGGTGGATCACACGCCTGCAGACGGATTTCCGGCTAGGGGATGCTCTAATTGGGGCCAAAGTCACTTTAGGGAAGAGCATGGCTACGCAAGGATTTACCACCACCATCGTGCACGGCGACAAGGCCTTTGGGGTCGAGAACGGTGCGGTGCACATGCCCGTGCACACCTCGGTGCAGTACGGTTTTGACAAGGTCGAAGACTTGATCGGCGTGTTCCAGGGCACGCTCAAAGGCGCCTACAACTACGCCCGCCAAGGCACGCCCACCACCGCGGCGCTGGAAGCCAAGATCACCAAGATGGAAGACGGCCTGGGCAGCATCTGTTTTGCCACCGGCATGGGCGCGATCTGCGGCATCTTTTTGACCCTGCTGCGTGCGGGCGACCACCTGGTGGCCAGCCGTTACGTGTTTGGCAACACCAACAGCATCTTCGGCACGCTGCGCGGCCTGGGTATCGAAGTGACTACGGTGGATGCCACCGACGCCGCCGCCGTGGCCGCAGCCGTGCAGCCCAACACCCGCATGGTGTTCGTGGAAACCATCGCCAACCCCGGCACGCAGATTCCCGACTTTGTGGGTATTGATGCGGTGTGCAAAGCGCACGGTCTGGTCTACGTGGTCGACAACACCATCACCTCGCCGGTGCTGTTCAAGCCCAAGAGCGTGGGTGCCAGCCTGGTGGTCAACGCGCTGACCAAGACCATTGCGGGCCACGGCAGCGCGATGGGCGGCGCGGTAACCGACACCGGCCTGTTCGACTGGAGCAACTACCCCGCTATTTTTGCCAACTACCGCAAGGGCGACCCGCGCCAATGGGGCCTGCAGCAAATCCGCAAAAAAGGCCTGCGCGACATGGGTGCGTCCCTGATGAGCGAGCACGCCCACCAGATCGCTCTGGGTGCCGAAACCCTGGCTCTGCGTGTGGGGCATAGCAGCGCTACCGCGATGGCATTGGCGCAGTTTCTGGAAGCCCATCCGGCGGTCGTCAAGGTGCATTACCCGATGCTCGAATCGCACCCGCAGCACGCACAGGCGAAGGCGCATTTCAGCGCCGGATCGTGGTTGCTGTCATTTGAGCTGGCCGATGCCGATGCCTGCCTGGCCTTCATCAACCGCCTGCACATCCCCATCAAGGCCACCGGCCTGGCCGACACCCGCACGCTGATCATTCCCGTGGCCCCCACCATCTTCTGGGAAGCCGGTGCCGAGGTGCGCGCGCAAATGGGCATTGCCGACGGCCTGATCCGTCTGTCGGTGGGCCTGGAAGATGCCGCCGACCTGCTGGCCGACTTCGCACAAGCCCTGGCCTGATGCCCGCCCAGCCCAGCGGCCGTAAGGCCCTGCACGCCATCGCGGCCTTTGAGGCCCTCAAGGGCTTTGCCGCCCTGGCTGCCTTGCTGGGCCTGCTGGACCTGGTGCACCACGACGTGCGGCACCTGGCCATCGAGCTGATTGGCCGCTTCGGCCTGAACCCGGACGCGCGCTATCCGTCCCTGTTGCTGCACTACGCCGATTTGTTGCCGGGTGCGCACCTGCAGTCTCTGGTGCTGCTGGGGGTGTGCTACGTAGCGGTGCGGCTGGTGGAAGCCTACGGGCTGTGGTTTGACAAAACCTGGGGCGAGGTGCTGGCGGCGGTGTCGGGCGGCTTGTACATCCCGTTTGAAATCAGCCATTTGTGGCACCGTCCCACGGCCATCGCCGCCCTGGTGCTGGCCAGCAATGTGCTGCTGACCGGCTATCTGGTGTTTCGGCTGTGGCACCAGCGGCGGACGGCGGCGGGCCGGTGAATCCAAAAGGCGATTCGCGGCGTACTACCTGGATGTCTATCTTTTTCCAGCCTTCTCATCCTTCTCATTCCGTTTCCCGTCGCCTGGGTCTTTTGGGCATCGGCTCGGCCATCGCTGCGCTGGTGTCGGGTTGTTCTGGTGCCCAGATACTGGACCGCCTGGTAGCCCACGACACCTACCACGGCCCCACCGGCGTGCCCTACGGCCCCGACCCACGGCATCTGCTGGACGTGTACCAGCCCGCCACCGGCATGTTCCCTGGCGGTGCGCCGGTAGTGCTGTTTTTTTACGGCGGCAACTGGACGCGCGGTGAGCGTGCCGACTACCGCTTTGTAGGCGAAGCCCTGGCGGCCAACGGCATCATTGCCGTGGTGGCCGACTACCGCCTGAGCCCACAGGTGCACTACGACGGTCTGCTGGGCGATTGCGCGCTGGCCCTGCAATGGACTCTTTCGCATGCCGCCAGCCTGGGCGGCGACCCGGCCCGCGTGATGGTGATGGGCCATTCCGCCGGTGCCTACAACGCCGCCATGCTGGCCCTGGACCCGCGCTGGCTGCTCCCTCTGGGTCTGGCACCCAAGCGCCTGGCGGGCTGGATTGGCCTGGCCGGGCCGTACGACTTTTTACCGATCGGCGACCCCGAGGTGCAGGTCGCCTTCGGCTGGCCGCAGACCCCGGCCAATTCCCAACCCCTGTTTTACGCCTCCGCCAAAGCCCCCCGGACCTTGCTGCTGGCCGCGCGCAATGACACGGTGGTAGATGAGCAGCGCAATACCGTCGGCCTGGCGAACCGGCTGCGGGCTGCGGGCACCGAGGTGGACGTGCGCATTTTTGACAACATCGGCCATGTGACGACCGTAGCTGCCCTGGCCCGGCCCCTGGACTGGCTGGCCCCGGTATTGTCCACCGTGGTGGCCTTTGTGCGCGGCGAGCCGTTGCCCAAGGTGGGCTGAAGTGGGGTCTGTCCATGGGCGAGACGCGTGGCGTCTAACCTTGTTACTATTAAAATAATAGCTACTAGCGTATATCGCATATGCGCTGGAAGCCTATTTAACCCTTAAAAATCAATACTGGCACTCAGATTGAAACTGCGCGGCGCACCCACCATCAGGTAGCCGTTGTCGGGGTAGCCGCCGGACGAAGCCCAGTACTTTTTGTTGGCCACGTTGTCCACGCGCAGGCGCAGGGTCAGCAGCTTGCCTTGCACTTCGGTCAGGTAGCGGGCACCGGCATCCAGGCGGGTCCAGCCGGGGACTTTCAGGGTGTTGGTGGCATCGGCGTAGCTGGAGCCGGTGTAGGCCACGCGGCCGTCCAGCGCCAGGCCGGGCACGCCGGGTACGTCCCATTCGGTGCCCAGGGTGGCCTGGACCTTGGGCACGCCGATCACGCGCTTGCCGTCGGCGGCGGCCAGGTAGGCGCTTTTTTGCTTGGCATCCAGCCAGGTCAGGCCACCCAGCAGGCGCAGGCCTTTGGTGAGCTCGCCCTGGGTGTTCAATTCCATGCCCCGGTGCTAGTCTTCGCCTTCGGCCGAGTAGCTGTTGGCGTTGCTGATCACGTAGTGCGGCTTGTTGACGGTGAACAGGGCCAGCGAACCGCCAAAATGCCCGCCGTCGTATTTCACGCCGATTTCTTTTTGCTTGGACACCTGGGGTGACAACTGCTGCCCGCCGTTGGCCACGGTGACATACGCGCCGCTGCGGTTGTAGCCGCCGGTGGGCGCGGCATTGCTGACCAGGCCCTCGATGGTGTTGGCGTACAGCGATACCTGCTTGTCCAGCTTGAAGACCACGGCGGCCAGTGGGCTGACATGGCTTTTGCTGTAGCTGTCGGTCTGCACACCGGTGCTATAGGCAAAGCCTTCGGACTTCAGGGTCTGGTTGCGCAGGCCCAGCGTGAGCAGCAGCTTGTCGTTCAGGAAAGCCATGGTGTCGGCCACCGCGATGCTGGACAGCCGGGTGCGCGCTGTGACGGTGGGCGAGCCCAGTGTGCCGCCGGTAAACGCGCCGCTGGTGAACGCGGGCTGCGTGGCCAGGTAAGTCGGGTTGTAGAGGTTGGTGGCCTGGGTGTTGAAGAAGTCCCAGGCGTACGAGTTCGCGCGCTTTTTGGCGTAGTGCTGGGCCGAGACCACCCATTCGTGGCCGATGTCGCCGGTACGCAGCTTGCCGCGCAGGCCGGCTTCGGCGGTGGTGATGTCTTCTTTGGAGGTGTTGTCGAAGCGGCTGGTGTTGCCCGCGCCGGTGCTGGAGTTGGTGACGTTCAGGTTGGACAGCGAGTTGGCCTCGTCGCCACGGCGGGCCCCGGCGGCGGCCCAGGCGGTGAGGTTGGGGTTGATGTCGACTTCGGCGCGGACGGTGCCGAAGGTGTCTTTTTCATTCGAATACGACCAAGGCTGGGCCGTGTTGACGGTGCCCGACGGCGCGCTGGGCACGGCGCTCACGCCCACCAGGGTGACGTTGGGCTGGGTGCGTTTGAGGCGGTTGTCTTGCCAGCCGATATCGGCCGACAGGCGCACATCGCGGCTGCGCCAGTCCAGGCCCAGGGCCAATACGTTGAGTTCAGATTTTTCGCTATCGACGGCCGAGCCACCGCCGCGGGTAGATACGTTCAGGCGGATGCCGGTGGCCTGGTCGGGGCCGAACCGGCGGGCGATATCGGCGGACAGCGAGGTTTGGCCGCCGCTGTCAGTGCCCAGGGTGATGCGGTTCAGGGGCTCGTTGGGTGCACGCTTGGGCAGCAGGTTGATGGCACCACCAATGCCGCCGCCGCTGCTGGGGTTGGCACCGTTCAAAAATACCGACGCACCGCGCAGCACTTCCACGCGCTCAAACAGCTCGGTGGCGATGTACTGGCGCGGTAGCAGGCTGTACATGCCGTTGTAGGCCACGTCGTCCGACGTGAGGATGGAGCCGCGGATGAAATACGCCTCTTGGAAGTTGCCAAAGCCGCGCGCCATGCGCACCGAGGGGTCGTTTTGCAGCACATCGCCCACGCTCTTGGCCTGGCGGTCCTGGATCAGCGCGTTGGTGTAGCTGGTGATGGAAAACGGCGTGTCCATATTGTCTTTGGTGCCCAGAATCCCGGCCCGCCCGCCGCGTGCCACCTGGCCGCCGGCGTAGGCGGGGCTCAGACCCTCAGCCGATGCATCGGCGCTGGCGTTGACCTGCACGGCTGCCAAAGTGCCTGCGGTGTTGGCGCTGGATTGCGCATGCACGGCGCTGGCCAGGGCCAGCAGTACGGCAGTGGCAATCGGGGTAACTGGGCTAATAGAGGCGCGTTGGAAGTTGCGGCGGTGTGCCATGGGTTTTCCCTTCGGTTTTAAAGTTGCTATTAAAAAAATAGCTGCTAACGCAGGTGCTATATGCGCTAGAAGCTGTTTTTACTTAAATTTTTGCCAGGGCAGGGCGTACCAGCCCATGGCCGCCACCGGCAGGCCCAGGCCTAGCCACGACCACCAGTCGCCCAAGCCGTCAGACACCAGGGCGCTGAGCAGGCCGCTCAGGGTCAGCAGGCCCATCACGGTGGGCCAGAGCCACAGTTTTTTGAAGCCGTCGCTCATGCGGTACGGCCCGGAATCGTGACGGCTTTGGGCTGGCGGCGCTGTAGCCACAAGTACAGGCCACTGCCCAGGACCACGATGGTGGCCACGTCCAGCAGCGCCCACAAAATCTGCATCGGCCGCCCGCCGTAGTCGCCAAAGTGCAGCGGCTGCGAGACCAGCAGGGCGGTGACGTACCAGGGCAGGGCGCGGCTGTCGGTGACCACGCCGGTTTGCGCGTCGACTAGTACCGGTTTGAACAGGCGCGCCGTCAAGGGCGTGGTGCCGCGCATGAAGATGGCGTAGTGGTGCGGGCTGGAGAAGCTGGTGCCCGGAAAGGCGATGAACTTGATCTTCATGTCCGGCTCCAGCGCGCGGGCCGCAGCTACGGCGGTTTGCAGCGAGCCCAACCGCGCCAGCGGCGGCTTGCCCTTGTACGGGGCCACCATCTGGGCCATCTGGTCGTTCTGCCAATATTTAATGACCAGGTCGGCCCAGGTGTTGATCACGCCGGTGGCGCCCACTACCAGCGCCCACACCAGGGTCACGATGCCCAGCAGGTTGTGCAGGTCCAGCCAGCGTGTGCGGGTGCTGCGGGTGCGGCGCACGGTACCAAAGTCCAGCTTGCGCATGAAGGGCGCGTACAGCACTACGCCCGAGACGATGGCCACCACCAGCAAAATGCCCATCAAGCCCAGAAACAGCGTGCCCGGCAACCCGGCAAACAGGTCTACGTGCAGCTTGAACATGATGACCATGAAGCCTTCGTCCAGCTTGGGCTCGGCCAGCGCCAGGCCGGTGCGTGCGTCCACCGCCACCTGCTTCATGCCTTCTTCGGCCGTGGGCGTGCGGGACAGGGTGACAAACCACACGCGGTCGTCGTCAGCCTCTTGCGAGGCAAACATGCCGCCCAGTTGCGGGTAACGCGCCTGGGCGGTTTGCATCACCGTGTCCAGGCTGGCGCGCGGAGTGTCGATAGGTAGGCTGGGCGCTTCCACACCAGTGCCCAGCAGATGCTCGATATCGTGGTGAAAAATCAGCGGCAGGCCGGTCAGGCACAGCAGCAGCATAAACACGGTGCACACCAGGCTAGACCACTTGTGGACCCAGGACCAACGGCGCAGGGCGACAGCGGACACCATCAGGGGTCCGCAGGCCGGGGAGCCTTCAGGAAAATACTAGACGAAACCAACATGTGAAGCCCAGGCGCTAGGCCCGCAGCTATACACATTGCGGGCAAATAAATAGACGCTGGCTACATGGCCCCTGCGGGGTGTCGGCTTGCAAAGCAGGCGATTCTAGCTTCGTAATGCGATTTATTCGTATCTAGATGTGTGTCGCACATTCGCACCGCTATTTCTTCAGGGTTTACCTACATCCCTTATGCTTGTCACTTTTTGATACAAATTAGCCTCCCTGGGCAAAATCCCCATGCAAACTCCCTCTCGACCCACCTCTTTGTCTATCTCCAGCCGCCTGGGCCTGGGTTTTGGCTGCATGCTGGTACTGGTTATTGCCGTTGCCGCCGTAGGCCAGATATCGGCAGGAACGGTTCACGATCAGATGCGCCAGATCACCGGCACCAACGCCACCAAGACCCGGCTGGTCAATAGCATGCTGGAAAGCGTCAGCACCCTGGGTATCCAGAGCCGATCGGCGGCCATGCTGAATGAAATTGACGCTAAAAGGTCGGCTGAACTGGTCAAACAGCTCCAGCAGACCCTGGTGCAGTACGGCGAGCGCGAAGCCGCGCTGACCACGCTGTTCGCCGCCGCCGACACCACCGCCGCCGAACGCAAGCTGCTGCAGGACATTACCGACATCGGCCGCACCACCCGGCCCGAGCTGGCCAATGCCATCCAATCGGCCACCGACGGCGACACCGTGGCCGCCACCATCGGCCTGATGAACCGGGTGGACCCGGGCGAAACCCTGTGGCGCGCCAAGCTGGCCGAGTTGATCGAGCTGCAAAACACCTTGAATAAGGACACCACGGCCCTGGCCGAGCAGACCCAAAGCCGCGCGCGCTTCACCGGCGGCCTGCTGGTACTGCTGGCACTGGGGCTGGGCGGCTTGATTGCCTGGCGCATCACTGCCAGCATCACCCAGCCCCTGGGCCGGGCGGTGGTGGTGGCCGAGCGCATTGCGCGGGGCGATTTGACATCGCAGGTCGAGGTGCGCATCCACGACGAAACCGGCCGCCTGCTGGAAGCCATTGCCGCCATGCAAGACCGGTTGCGCTCCGTAGTGGGCGAGATCAGCCAGACGGCAGAGTCCATCCAGGTCGCCAGTGCCGAGGTGGCTTCCGGCAACCTGGACCTGAGCCAGCGCACCGAGCAGGCCGCCACCAATCTGCAGGGTGCGGCCACCGCGCTGTCGGACCTGACTGGCACCGTCAGCCAAAGCGCCGGTTCGGCCCGCCAGGCCAACACCCTGGCCGCATCGGCCTCGGAAGTGGCCAAGCGCGGCGGCGAGGTGGTGCTGCAGGTGGTGCGCACCATGGATGAGATCAGCACCAGTTCGAAAAAGATCGCCGACATCATCGGCGTGATCGACGGCATTGCCTTCCAGACCAACATCCTGGCGCTGAATGCCGCAGTAGAAGCGGCACGGGCGGGCGAGCAGGGGCGGGGCTTTGCGGTGGTGGCCAGCGAGGTGCGCAATCTGGCCGTGCGCTCGGCCACGGCGGCGCGTGAAATCAAGGCCTTGATCAGTAGCAGCGTGGAGCGGGTGCAGGTGGGCAACAGCCTGGCCAGCCATGCGGGCCAAACCATCCAGGAGCTGGTGCAGTCGGTGCAGCGGGTGTCCGACATCATGGGCGAGATCACCGCGGCCACCGAGGAGCAAAGCCAGCGCATCGGCCTGGTGAGCTATTCAATGGAGCAACTGGATGCCGTGACCCAGCAAAACGCAGCGTTGGTGGAAGAGGGGGCGGCGGCCGCCGACAGCCTGCAAGACCAGGCGGGCAAACTCACGCAGATGGTGCACACCTTCCGCCTCACGCGCGACGAGCCGCAAATGGGTGGCAAGGCGGGTTGACTGGCTTACACTTGGCCGCATTCCGCTGGTGCCCATGGGCCAGCGTGCATTACTTGCTTGACACCGGCCTCACTTTCATGGGCTCAGGCCCATTTTCTCCAGCGTAAACCGCGCAATTTTCTATTTTTGACAGGCAACCGCCATGCAACACGGCAATGACCCCCGCCTAAATTCCAACCCTGAAGTGCTGGTGCGCAAGCGCCGCAAGGGCATCTACATCCTGCCCAATCTGTTCACCCTGGCAGCCTTGTTTGGCGGTTTCTACGCCATCGTGATGGCGGTGAACGGGCGCTTCGACCAGGCCGCCATCGGCGTGTTTTGCGCCATGGTGCTCGACAGCCTGGACGGCCGCGTGGCCCGCATGACGAACACCCAGAGCGCCTTTGGCGAGCAGATGGATTCGCTGTCCGACATGGTGTCGTTCGGCGCGGCCCCGGCGCTGATCGCCTACATGTGGACCCTCAAAGGCCTGGGTCGCTGGGGCTGGATCGCCGCATTTGTGCACTGCGCCTGCGCGGCTTTGCGGCTGGCGCGCTTCAATGTCAACACCACGGTGGTCGACAAGCGTTATTTCCAGGGCCTGCCGTCTCCCGCCGCTGCCGCGCTGATTGCCGGATTCATCTGGCTCATGAACGACCTGGAGGTACCGCCCACCGATGTGTCGTGGGTGATGTTTGCGCTGGCGCTGTACGCGGGCTTGAGCATGGTGACCAATGCGCCGTTCTATAGCTTCAAAGACGTCCAGATGAAAAAGAGCGTGCCGTTTGTGGTGATCGTGCTGATCGCCCTGGGCCTGGCCGTGATCACCATCCACCCGCCTATCGTGCTGTTTGCGGCCTTTGTGGTGTACGGGTTTAGCGGCTACGGCGTGTATGCCTGGCGCAAATTCAAGGGTGTGCAGACCAGCGTCATCAGTACTTCCAAGGACGAGCCCGACGAGCGCGGCCTGCACAAGTAAAAACAAGGCTAAAATCCACACTTGTGCACTTTATCTCGCTAGCACTACTACTGATCCCCTTCGGGCGGAGACGGTAGCGCACGCAAAAAAAGCGTCATCACCAGTCACAACGGCCCGTATGCACCAGCAACGGGCCGTTTTTCATTGGGTTGCTGGTTTTGAAAACTTTGAGAGAAACGACCATGTTGAAGCAACCTGCCAGCAAGTACCCAGCTTTTGCCCCCATCCGCTTGATCGACCGCACCTGGCCCGATGCCGTGCTGACCCAGGCCCCCATTTGGCTCAGCACCGACCTGCGCGACGGCAACCAGGCGCTGATCGAGCCCATGGACATGGCCCGCAAGCTGCGTATGTTTGAGACGCTGGTGGCCATTGGATTCAAGGAAATCGAAGTCGGCTTCCCGTCTGCATCGCAGATCGAATTCGACTTTGTGCGCCGCCTGATCGACGAGAATCTGATCCCCGATGACGTGACCATCCAGGCGCTCACCCAGGCCCGCGAATCCTTGATCCGCCGCACCTTCGAGTCGCTGGTGGGTGCCAAGCAGGCCATCGTCCACATGTACAACGCCACCGCGCCAGTGATGCGCCGGGTGGTGCTGGGCATGGACGAAGACGGCATTGTGGATTTGGCGGTGCGCCATGCGCAGATGTTTTGCGACATCGCCGCCGCGCAGCCCGGCACCCGCTGGACCTTCCAGTACTCGCCGGAGATGTTTTCGGGCACCGAGCTGGCGTTTTCCAAGCGCGTGGTGGATGCGGTCACCGGCGTGTGGCAGCCCACGCCAGCACATAAATGCATCGTCAATTTACCGTCTACGGTGGAGCATTCCACGCCCAACATCTTTGCCGACATGATCGAGTGGATGCACCGTCACCTGGAGCGCCGCGACAGCATTGTGTTGTCGGTACACCCGCATAACGACCGGGGCACGGGCACGGCGGCAGGCGAATTCGCCTTGATGGCCGGGGCCGACCGCATCGAAGGCTGTTTGTTTGGCAACGGCGAGCGCACCGGCAACCTGGACCTGGTCAATGTAGCCTTAAACCTGTACACCCAGGGTGTGTCGCCCGGCCTGGACTTCTCGCAAATCGACGAAATCCGCCGCACCGTGGAGCATTGCAACCAGTTGCCGGTGCACCCGCGCCACCCGTATGCGGGCGATCTGGTCTATACCTCGTTCTCGGGTTCGCACCAGGATGCCATCCGCAAGGCGTTCTCGGCCCGCCAAGAAGGATCGGCCTGGGATATTCCGTATTTGCCCATCGACCCCAAGGATTTGGGCCGCAGCTACGAAGCCGTGATCCGCGTCAATAGCCAGTCGGGCAAGGGCGGCATCGCCTATTTGCTGGAGAGCGAATACGGCCTGGAATTGCCGCGCCGTTTGCAGATCGAGTTCAGCCAGATCGTGCAGGCCGTGATGGACGGCGCGGGCAAAGAGCTCACCGCACAGGATTTATGGGCCTTGTTTGAGCGCGAATACGGCACGTCCAGCATCGCCACGCCGGAAGTGCCGGTGGGCGGGCAGGGTGTCGGTCCCATCGATGCTTTCGTGAACAACTGGAACGTCACGTCCGCCACCCAGGTACGCGTGCTGGACTACCACGAGCACGCGCTGGGTGCCGGTGCCAATGCCCAGGCCGTGGCCTATCTGGAATTGCGCATTGACGAGCAGCACACGGTATTTGGCGTGGGCATGGACGCCAACATCGTGTCTGCCTCGTTGAAAGCCATCCTCAGCGGCTTGCAACGTGCCAAAAACCATGCGATTCAGCGCGAAAATACGCAACTGACCGCATCGGCATCCGCCTAAGAAAAATCCCCACTGGAGCAGCACCCCATGACCGACAAACTCATCATTTTTGACACCACCTTGCGTGACGGCGAGCAGTCGCCCGGCGCCAGCATGACCCGCGACGAAAAGCTGCGCATCGCCCGCCAGCTGGAGCGCCTCAAGGTGGACGTGATCGAGGCAGGGTTTCCGGCCAGCTCGGTGGGGGACTTTGAATGCGTGCAGGCGATTGCCCGCGCCATCAAGGATGCGACCGTCTGTGGCCTGTCGCGCGCCAACGACCGCGATATTTCCCGTGCCGCTGAGGCGCTGAAAGACGCAGCCAACGCCCGCATCCACACCTTCATCGCCACCTCGGCGCTGCACATGGAGAAAAAGCTGCGCATGACACCCGACCAGGTGTTCGAGCAGGCCAAGCAGTCGGTGCGTTTTGCCCGTAACCTGGTGGCGGATGTGGAGTTCAGCCCCGAAGATGGCTACCGTAGCGATGTGGACTTTCTGTGCCGCGTCATCGAGGCGGTGATTAACGAGGGGGCCACCACCATCAACGTGCCTGACACCGTGGGCTACGCCATTCCCGAGCTGTACGGCAACTTCATTAAGACCCTGCGCGAACGCGTGCCCAACAGCGACAAAGCCATCTGGTCCGTGCATTGCCACAACGACCTCGGCATGGCCGTGGCCAATTCGCTGGCTGGCGTGAAGATAGGCGGCGCGCGCCAGGTGGAATGCACCATCAACGGCTTGGGCGAACGGGCGGGCAATTGCTCGCTGGAAGAGGTCGTCATGGCCGTCAAAACCCGGCGCGACTACTTCGGGCTGGACATCGGCATCGACACCAAACACATTCTGGCCACCAGCCGCATGGTCAGCCAGACCACTGGCTTTGTGGTGCAGCCGAACAAGGCGGTGGTGGGTGCGAACGCGTTTGCCCACGCCTCTGGCATCCACCAGGATGGCGTGCTCAAGGCCCGCGACACCTACGAAATCATGCGCGCCGAAGACGTGGGCTGGAGCCACAACAAGATCGTGCTGGGCAAGCTGAGTGGTCGCAACGCTTTCAAGCAGCGCCTGTTAGATCTGGGCGTGAGCATGGAAAGCGAATCCGACATCAACGCCGCCTTCGCCCGCTTCAAGGAGCTGGCCGACCGCAAAAGCGAGATTTTTGACGAAGACATCCTGGCCCTGGTCAGCGACGAGAGCGTGGCCCACGACAACGAGCAGTACGGCTTTGTTTCGCTGTCGCAGCACAGTGAAACCGGCGAGCGTCCACAGGCGAGCGTGGTGTTTACCGTCAACGGCAAAGAGGTCAAAGGCGAATCCGACGGCAACGGCCCGGTGGATGCGTCCCTCAAAGCCATTGAAATGCATGTGCAAAGCGGTGCCGAGATGGTGCTGTACTCGGTCAACGCCATCAGCGGCTCGACCGAGAGCCAGGGCGAAGTCACGGTGCGGCTGCAAAACAGTGGCCGGGTGGTCAACGGTACCGGCTCCGATCCCGACATCGTGGTCGCCTCTGCCAAGGCTTACCTGAGCGCGCTGAACAAGCTGCAAAGCAAGGCGGACCGGGTCTCGGCGCAAGGCTAATGACAGCTTTGAAGGCCCGGTTCGACCGCATCGACGGCCTGCGTGGGCTGGCCGTGGTGTGGATGACGGCCTTCCACTTCAGCTTCGACCTGGCCCACGCGGGTCTATGGCGGCAAAACTTATACGCCGATCCGTTCTGGACTTGGCAGCGGGTGGCCATCGTCAGCCTGTTCCTGTTTTGCGCCGGGCTGGGCCAGGCGGTGGCCGCCCAGCACGCCGTGGGCTGGCGGCGCTTTTGGCGGCGCTGGGCGCAGGTAGCGGGGTGCGCGTTGCTGGTGTCGGCCGGATCGGCCATCATGTTCCCGAACAGCTGGATTTACTTCGGCGTGCTGCACGGCATCGCCGCAATGCTGCTGATTGCCCGGCTCACGGCCCGCTGCGGTCGGTGGCTGTGGCCCATGGGTGCACTGGCCATTGCTTCTAAATTCATAGCTGCCTACGCAATTGATATAAGCACTAGCGCCACATTTTTTAACCAAAATTCCGTCAACTGGCTGGGCTGGATCACCCAGAAGCCCATCACCGAAGATTACGTACCCATCTTCCCCTGGCTGGGTGTGCTGTGGTGGGGCATGGCTGCGGGCTTTTGGTTGCTCCAGAATCATCCGCGGTGGCTGCAAGGCAGGGCACCGCACTTCTTGTCTTGGCTAGGCCGCTGGAGCTTGCCGTACTACATGCTGCACCAGCCTGTGCTGATCGGCCTGGTCTCTGCCTTCACCTGGATCAAGGCGTAAAAAAAGCGGCCGAAGCCGCTTTTTGGGGTGCATAGAGGCTTATTCCACTTTCGCTGCTGCGCGCAGGTCTTGTTGGAACGTGACCAGTTTTTGTTGCTGCATTTGCTTGGCGATTTCGGGCTTCACTTCTTCAAACTTGGGCAACTGGGCTTGGCGCTCGTCGTCCAGGCGGATGATGTGGTAGCCGAACTGGCTCTTCACTGGGGTGTCGGTGGTCTGGCCCTTTTTCAGCAGAATCAGCGCTTCGGTGAATTCCTTCACGTAGCTGCTGGGGTTGGCCCATTCCAGGTCGCCACCTTTGGAGCCAGAGCCCTTGTCGGTGCTGGACTTCTTGGCAATGGCTGCAAAGTTGCCGCCTTTTTTCAGCTGGGCGATGATCGCCTTGGCTTCGGCTTCGGTGGCCACCAGGATGTGGCTGGCTTTGTATTCCTTGCCGCCGTTGGCCGCCACGAACTTGTCGTACTCGGCCTTCATTTCCTCGTCGGTCACGGGGTTGGCCTTCTTGTAGTCTTCAAACAGTTCGCGGATCAGCAGGGTCTGGCGGGCCAATTCCATTTGCGACTTAAAGCCGTCGCTGGCATCCAGGCCGCGCTTTTGCGCTTCTTGCATGAAGATTTCGCGGGCGACGATTTCTTCTTTGATCTTGCCTTCGATGTCGGGCGTAATTTGCTGGCCGGACTGGGTGACTTGCTGCACCAGTGCGTCCATGCGGGCCTTGGGCACGGCCTTGCCATTCACGATGGCGATGTTTTGTGCGGAAGCCGACAGAGCCAGGCTACCCAGCAAAGCAGCAGTGACCATGGTGGATAACAGTGTTTTTTTCATACTTTTCCTAGGAGGGGGTTGGGAACTGCCGGAATGGGCAGCTCTGAGAAAGGCTAGAGGACTTCAATCGCGATGGCGTGAACGCCCTGGTCAATGAATTCTTGCAGCGCATCATACACAAGGCGATGGCGCGCCACGCGGGGCTTGCCCGTAAACAAAGGTGAAGCGATTCGGACCCGAAAATGCGTGCCAAACGCGCTGCCGTTGGAGCCCGCGTGCCCGGCGTGGTCGGCGCTTTCGTCCAGCACTTCGAGCTGGGTGGGGCCCAGCTTTTCACGCAGGCGCAGCGCCAAGTTGTCGGCGGTAATGTTCATACGGTCTTGTCGGTTTCGGCCGCCTCGACAGTCGCGACTTCGGGTTCATCCGGCCCCAGGTAGCGCGAGATGTACCAGCCTTGCCCGCCCATGAAGACCAGCGGAAACACGTAGCCCCAGATCTTGAAGTTGATCCACTGGTCGGTGGTGTAGTAGGCGGCCACATAGCCATTCACCGCCGCCATGAACAGGCAGTACAGCATCCAGGCCACGTTCAGGCGCACCCATACCGGGTCAGGCAGGTCCAACTGGCTGCCCAGCATGAGTTTAAGGTAGTTCTTTTTCATCACCCACATGGCCACGCACATGGCCAGCGCCATGGCGATGTAGAGCACGGTGGGCTTCCATTTGATGAAGGTTTCGTCCTGCAGCACCAGCGTCAGCGCGCCAAAGCCCAGCACCATGCCCAAGGTCATCTTGTGCATGGCGGTGAGCTTTTTGTCGATGGCGTAGGTCACGGCCATTTGCAGCACCGTGGCCACCATCAGCACGCCGGTGGCGATGTAGATGGTGGTGAATTTGTACGCGGCGACAAACAGCAGGATGGGTAAAAAGTCGAGCAGGATTTTCATGGACGGGAAGGGTTACTGGGGTTTGAAGTCCAACGATGCGGAATTCATGCAGTATCGCAGCCCGGTGGGCGAGGGGCCGTCGTCGAACACGTGGCCCAGGTGCGCGCCGCAGTCGGCACACACGGTTTCCACCCGACGCATGCCGTGGCTGACATCGGTGATTTCTTCGATCGCGCCGGGCTCGGCTTCTTGCGAAAAGCTGGGCCAGCCGCAGCCTGCGTCGAACTTGGTGCTGGAGTCAAACAGCTTGGCACCGCAGCAGATGCAGCGGTATTCACCCGCGACCCAATTCTGGTCGTATTTGCCAGTGTGGGGGCGTTCGGTGGCTGCATGGCGGGTGACCTGGAAGGCGGCGGGTTCCGCGCCTTTCTCGGCCAACAGGGCTTTCCATTCAGCGTCGGTTTTTTCAATTTTGTGGGTCATGATGAGCAGCTGATCGCAATAGAAGAAGCCCAGTCGGGCGGGAAGTCGGCATAGTGTTCATGCCCCGGATGTTCATCACATGGGGTTTCCAGCAGTGCCAACAAGGTGTGGACTCCGGAATAGTCCTTTTGGTTCGCCAGGCGGATGGCTTCTTCGCCCAGGTGGTTGCGCAGGACGAACTTCGGGTTGGTTTTAAGCATCAAATCGGCCGCTAGCGTACGGTCTACCTGCGCAAGCCGCTCTGAATATTGTAGTAGCCACGCGTCGGCGGCATCGCGGTCTACCCACAGGTCGCGCACGGCATTGGGTGACTTACCAGGCGTTTGGGCGACCCAGTGGCTCAAAGCGCGCCAGAAAATCGTGAAGTCCACATGCTCCTGCGCCACCAGGGCCAGGATGCCGTCGGCCAGCGCCTGGTCGCCCGGCTGCGCGTCGACGAGGCCTAGCTTGGCGCGCATACGGCGGGCCAGGGCGGCGGGGAAGGCGGTCTTGTAGGTTTCCAGTGCGGCCAGGGCGGGCTCTTGTGCACCGATCAGCGGCAGTAGCGCCTGGCCCAGGCAAAACAGGTTCCAGTTGCCGATGTTGGGCTGCTGGTCATAGGCGTAGCGGCCGCGGTCGTCGCTGTGGTTGCAGATGTGGCCAGGATCAAAGCCGTCTAGAAACTGGAACGGACCGTAATCCAGTGTCAGGCCCAGGATGCTCATGTTGTCGGTGTTCATCACCCCGTGGCAAAAGCCCACGGCCTGCCACTGGGCGATCAACTCGGCGGTGCGCTCGGTCACGGCTTGCAGCAGGGCGGCATACGGGTTGCTGGCATCCCGACAGGCGGGGTAGTAGGTGTCGATCACAAAGTCAGCCAGTTGCCGCAGCGGCTCGATCTGGTTGCGCGCTGCGAAGTGCTCAAAGTGCCCAAAGCGGATGAAGCTGGGGGCCACGCGGGTCACCACGGCGGCGGTCTCTACCGTTTCGCGGCGGATGGGCGCGTCCGACCCGGTGATGCACAGCGCCCGCGATGTCGGAATGTCCAGGCCGTGCATGGCCTCGCTGCACAGGAATTCGCGGATGCTGGAGCGCAACACCGCACGGCCGTCGCCCATGCGGGAGTAGGGCGTACGGCCCGCGCCTTTGAATTGCACCTCGAGCCCCTGGCCGTTGGGCGCCACCACTTCGCCCAGCAAAATCGCCCGCCCATCGCCCAGTTGCCCAGCCCATTGGCCAAACTGGTGGCCACTGTAGACGCTGGCCAGGGTTTGGGCGCCATGGATGGACATGTTGCCGGTGAATGCCTGTGCGCCTGCATCGGACGTCAGCCAGGCCGGGTCCAGCCCCAGCTCCCGCGCCACCGCCAGGCTGTGGCCCACCCAGTAGGGGGCGGGCAGGGGCGTGGGTTGGAGGTGGGTGTAGAAGGTGCTGCCCAAGGTGGCAAAGCGGTTGCGCCAGGCCAGGCCCAGATCGAGTTCGGTGGGGGTCTCAACGGCAATAGTCATAGCTAGAGATTGTCCCGCAGATAGGGAGGGCGCATGGTGCGCAGGGACATGCGTACATTTTTGGTATTATTTGGCCCTGTTGCTCAGGCAGAAGCTTCGTTGGTAGCTACATATTCAGTAGCGTTTGGGCTGCAGCCAAAAGAACCCTCCCCGCACGTCTGCGCAATGCGCCACCACGGTCTCGGGGCGGCGGATGAATCCAAAGCCGCGCGTGGCATCCCAGCGTTGCACTTTGCCTTGCTTCTTCATCACTTCCATTCCAGTGTGTGTTTGGATTGATTTTGGTGTTGCCCGCAGGTCCAGCTTGGGCTGCGCAGCCAGGTCCGCAGCAAGGCCTCGGGCTCCAACCCTCTGGCCGAGTGAATTTTCCCGATCGATATCGACTTATGTGTGACGCAATCGCGGTTATTGGCTATTTGAATTTGTTTTTCAGTTACACAAACAAACATGTTTTTAATTTAAAGCGTCTAATCAGAAAGCGGTAGAAAAAGTATTTATTTTGAAAAAGCACCCTGTTAAAAATATATAAATATTTTTTTGTAAATTTATATAAAGTAAAACTTGGTTTTTGATATTGTATTTTCGTGTGATTTATTGGTTAGTTTTTTGTTAAAATATGTAACTGGAATATATAAGAATATAAAAAATATTAAGCCAATGCTCTACTGGCTGCTCGTGCTTGCGTATGCGCCAACACAGGTATGGGCCGATCCTGTAGTGGATCCCGTGCTGGGGTCTGATCTGGCGAAATTGGCGGTTTTTGCACACACCTACACCAGCATGGGTGCCAACAGTGCGGTCTGGGGCAATATTTCGTCTGGGGACGTGGCCACCACTGGTGCCAGTTCCCACGTCTCTGGAAATATGTCGTCGGTCAACGCGTCCAACACGGGCGGAGGCGGGGCTACGGTGGGCGGGTACGTCAAGTCCGGCGGGGTCACCACGGCTGGTGCCGGAGCAGTCGTCGGGCGCAACCTGACATCCAGTGAAGCCGCAATGATTGGCGATCATTCCAGGGTGGTGGGCAACATTGTGGCCAACGGCGTAACCACCACGGGCGACTCCGCCACAGTGGGTGGCTCCATCCGTTCTGGTGGTGCTACCACGGTGGGGGCGCATTCCAGGGTCGCCCGCAACGTGGCATCGGCTGGTCTTCTCACAATCAGCAACAACGGCGGCTCTGCACGCTCCACCAGTGCTTTGCAATCATCGCCACTGGACGCAATATGGCGGGAGGGTTTGCAAAAGGCCGAAGCCAATGACGCGCAACAGACGATCCAGGCCCAAGCCTATCTGGAAGCCTTCGGCTTGGGTACCCCCTTGTCGACCACGATGATCACCGACACCACGCTTTTACCTGGCATCTACAGCGCCTCCAACTTATCCACAACGGCCGGTACCGTTTTAAGGCAACGCTGAATAAGTCCCGACCTGGCGCGTGACTTGCATTGGTATTGTCATCCCTCACAAGGCGACAAAGATGAAGCAACACACCCTGGCCCTGGCCGCCGACCAAGAAGCGGGATTCGCCCAGCACCGCAA
>NZ_JANXMU010000074.1 GCF_025354435.1 Rhodoferax sp. | reverse complement strand
CGAGATACCGGCCACGGCGGTGGGCAGCGCAAACGGCAGGTCCACCAGCGCATCCACAATCTTTTTGCCGGGGAAGCTGTAGCGCACCAGCACCCACGCCACCAGCAGGCCAAACACCAGGTTCACCAGCGCGGCAAACAGTGACGCGCCAAAGGTCAGGCGGTACGAGGCCATCACCCGCGGCCCGGTCACGGCGGCTACAAACTGGTCCCAGGTCAGGTTAAAGGTGTTGAACACCAGGGCCGACAGCGGCACCAGCACGATCACGCACAGGTAAAACAGGGTGTAGCCCAGCGTCAGCCCGAAGCCGGGCAGCACCCGCTTGGCCTTGCCGGTCTTGGCGCGGGCCAGGGGGTTGAAAACCATTGCCGTCATTTAGCACCCGGCGTGTAGATCTTATCGAACTGGCCGCCGTCGTTGAAATGCACCTTCTGCGCTTCGCCCAGGCTGCCAAACAACTCATTCACGGTAAACAACTGGATCGGCTTGAACACGGCCGCGTATTTCTTCAGGATGGCTTCGTTGCGTGGGCGCAGCGCATGCTTGGCGGCGATTTCCTGCGCTTCGTCTGAATACAGGTAGTCCAGGTATTCCTTGGCCAGCACCTGCGTGCCCTTCTTGGCCACGGTGCGCTCCACCACGGCGACCGGGTTCTCGGCCACCACGCTGATGCTGGGGTGGATGGCATCGACCTTGCCCGCGCCGAATTCACGGTCAATCGACACCACTTCGGACTCAAAGGTCACCAGCACGTCGCCGATATTGCGCTGTAAAAAGGTGGTGGTGGCCGCACGACCGCCCTGGGCCAGCACCGGCACGTTTTTGTACAGCTTGCCCACAAAGTCGGCGGCCTGCGCGTCGGTACCGCCCTTCTTCTTGGCGTAGCCCCAGGCGGCCAGGTAGGCATAACGGCCATTGCCACCGGTTTTGGGGTTCACCACAACCACCTGGATGCCGGGCTTGACCAGGTCGTCCCAGTCCTTGATGCCCTTGGGGTTGCCGTTGCGCACCAAAAACAGCATGGTGGAGGTGGTGGGCGAGGCGTTGCCAGGGAACTTCTTGTTCCAGTCCTTGGCGACCACGCCTTTTTCGGCCAGGAAGTCGATGTCAGTGGAGGTGTTCATGGTCACCACATCGGCATCCAGGCCCTCGGCCACCGAGCGCGCAATGGCGCTGGAACCAGCGTGCGACTGGTCGATCTTGACGTCTTTGCCAGTGGTTTTCTTGATGTGGGCCACGAAGGCGGCGTTGTAGTCCTTGTAGAACTCACGCGCCACGTCGTAGGAGCCATTGAGCAGCGTGGTTTGCTGCGCAGATGCGATGCCACTGGCGGCCAGCAACAAGCCCGCAAACAGGGTCCGAACAGGTGATTTCGAGCGAAACAGAGAAGTGGGCATGCGGTTACCAGACGATAAAAGAGTTGTCCTTTATTGTCTGGTCCGCCGCTTCATTCTCAAACGACTGATTATTTGTTTGGTTAGCTGGATTTCGAATATAGAAGCGGATTAACGCCCCCGACCACCCCAACCGCGCCCATAACCGCCGCCATGGCCGTAGTAATAACCACCCGACAGCACCACCTGGGGCTGCACCACCACGCCGGGGCCATATACGTTGGGGCCGTAGGGCACGATCGCGCAACCAGACAAGGCCGCAACCAACACAAGAGCAGAGACAAGGGCTCGCATAGCGGGACTCCAGATATAAGTAATGTCTATTCAACGGCTGGCCGCCCGTCTGGCCTACGCGCAAGCAATGAAGTTCTGTAAAGGCGGCGTAACCATCCCGGCCAGCGGGCTTCAAAAGATTGCTAAAGTCGCCCCCTGCATTGCGGGTCCACCGGACCCGCCCCTCTCTTAAATTTCAAAATCTACAAGGCTCCCACATGGCACGCATGGTCCACTGCATCAAACTCGACAAAGAAGCCGAAGGCCTCGACTTTCCGCCCTACCCCGGCGACCTGGGCAAGCGCCTGTGGGAAAACGTCAGCAAGGAAGCCTGGGCCGCCTGGCTCAAGCACCAGACGATGCTGGTGAATGAAAACCGCCTGAACCTGGCCGACCTGCGCGCCCGCCAGTACCTAGCCCGCCAGATGGAAAACCATTTCTTCGGCAGCGGTGCCGATGCCGCCCAAGGCTACGTCCCCCCCGCCGCCTGATCTTGAGTGAAGCTATTGAATGGCTGCCCGACGGCACGCCGTTCAGCCCGCGCTTCGGTGACCGCTACCGCAGCGAAGGGGGCGGGCTGGCGCAGGCCCGCGAGGTGTTTTTCCACGGCTGCGGCCTGCCCGCCGCCTGGGCCGAGCAGCCACAGTGGCGTATCCTGGAAACCGGCTTTGGCCTGGGCCTGAACTTTCTGGTCACCTGGGCTGCCTGGCGGGCCGACCCGCAGCGACCCCAGGTTTTGCACTTTGTCTCCATCGAAGCCTGGCCCGCCAGCGCCGACGATCTGCTGCGCAGCCTGCCCACCGACCCCATACTCCAACCCCTGGCCACCCAGCTCCACGCCCAGTGGTGGGGCCTGACACCGGGATTTCACCGCCTGGTATTCGAGGGCGGCCAGGTGGTGCTCACCCTGTGCGTCGGTGATGCCCAGGCCATGCTGCGCGAAATGGCGTTTGAGGCCGACAGTGTGTACCTGGACGGCTTCAGCCCGCAACGCAACCCCGACATCTGGAATCTGCACACCCTGAAGGCCGTGGCCCGGCGCTGCCGACGCGGCACCCGCGTCGCCACCTGGACCATCGCCCGCACCGTGCGCGACAGCCTGGCCCAGTGCGGCTTTGACGTGCAAAAAACCCCGGGCATACCGCCCAAGCGCGACAACCTGCAAGGCCACTACAACCCCACCTGGGAGCCCCGCAAGCCCGAGGCCACCGCACCCAGATCACCCATGCCGCCCAGCCACTGCATCGTCATTGGCGCAGGCCTGGCCGGGGCCGCCGTGGCCGCCAGCCTGGCACGGCGCGGCTGGCAGGTGACCGTGCTGGATGCTGCTCCGGCCCCCGCTGCCGGGGCGTCCGGTCTACCCGGCGGGCTGCTGGCCCCGCTGGTGTCCAAAGACGACAACCTGGCCTCGCGCCTGTCGCGCAGCGGCGTGCGGTCCACGCTGCAGCAGGCTCAGTTACTGTTGACCATTGACCAAGACTGGCAGCCCTCGGGGGTGCAGGAAAAGCAGGCCAATGCCGAACCGCTGTGGCACGCCCATGCAGGCTGGGTCCGCCCCGCACACCTGGTGCAAGCCTGGCTGGACCACGCGCACATCACCTGGCAAGGCGGGGCGCAGGTAGACAGACTACAAGCAACGCCCGAGGGCTGGCAGGTGCTGGATGTGCAGGACCAAGTGCTGGCACAAGCCCCGCTGGTGGTGGTGGCCGCCGGCATGGCCAGCCGGGCGATCGGCGGAGCGGCCTTACCCCTGCAGCCCATCCGCGGCCAGGTTTCCATCGGGTCGCGTAGAAATGAGACCTTGCCGCTCTACCCCGTCAATGGCCACGGCAGCTTCATCCCCGATCTGCCCACGGCGCAGGGCCGCACCTGGGTGATGGGGGCCAGCTACGAACGCGACAGCGCCTGTGCAGATGTCACCGCAGCCGACCACCAGGCCAACCTGGAGCGCCTGCAGGTCCTGCTGCCCGAAGCGGCCAGCGTGTTGCAAAACCAATTTGAAGACGGCACGGTGCAAGCCTGGGCGGGTATCCGCTGCGCGGCCCCGGACCGTTTGCCGATGGTGGGACAGATCGCCCCCGGCCTATGGGCCAGCACGGCCATGGGTTCACGTGGGCTGAGCTTTGCCCACCTGTGCGCCGAGCTGCTGGCGGCGCAATTGCATGGTGAGCCCTGGCCGGTGGAGAAGAAAGCAGCGGCGGCGCTGGACGTGCGGCGCTACCTCAGCAACGCTTAGGCTGCACCAAAGCCATCGTCGGCGGCAATCACCGCGCCGTTCAAAAAGTGGCTCTGCCCGCTGGCCAGCAGCACCAGCAGCGCGTCCAGGTCTTCCGGCTTGCCGATGCGTTTGCGCGGCAGCATCTGCACCAGCTTCTGGCCCTGCTCGGTGCTCCAGTGGTGGTGGTTGATTTCGGTGTCGATGTAGCCGGGGCAAATGGCGTTGACGTTGATGCCGTACTTGCCCCACTCCACCGCCATGGCCTTGGTCATCTGGATCACCGCCGCCTTGCTCATGCAATACACGCCAATCTGCGGCAGCACCTTGAGCCCGGCCATGCTGGCGATGTTGATGATGCGCCCGCCGGTATAGCTGCCGGGGGCCGAGCCTTGGGCCCGGGCCAGCATGCGTTTGCCCACCGCCTGCGCGACAAAAAATGCGCCGCGCACATTGGTGTTAAACATGAAGTCGAAGTCGTCCTCAGTCACGTCCTGCAGGCGCTGGGTGGTGCTCACGCCCGAGTTGTTGACCAGGATGTCGATGGAACCCACCTCGGTTTCGGTGTGCGCCACGGCGGATTGGATAGAGTCGTTGTCGCTTACGTCTAGCTCCACCACGGTGGCGTCACCGCCCTCGCCGATGATCTGGGCGCGCAGCTCCTTGAGCTTGTCGATGCGGCGGCTGGCCAGCACCACGGCCGCCCCGGCCTGTGCCAGCGTGCGGGCAAACTGAGCCCCCAGGCCGCCCGATGCGCCGGTAACCAGGGCCACCCGGCCCGAAAGATCCATGCTGTATGCCATGCTGAGAGTCTCCACACTGTAGTAATCGACCATTGTGACAGCGCCCCCCGGGCAGTCCGCATAAAATCGCGGCGATTTTGTCCCGCTTGTAACCCCGTTGTAACTGCACCCCAGCAGCCGCCCCACCCGAAAAGAATGACATGACAAACGAAGAGATCCTGGCCCAGTTTGGCCCCCGTGAAGCGATGGAATACGACGTGGTCGTGGTCGGTGGCGGCCCCGGCGGACTGGCCACCGCCATCCGCCTGAAACAGCTGGCGGCGGAAAAAGGTACGGACGTATCGGTGGTGGTGCTGGAAAAAGGCTCCGAACCCGGTGCCCACATCCTCAGCGGCGCCATCATGGACCCGATTGCCCTGACCGAGCTCTTCCCCGACTGGAAGGCCATGGGTGCCCCGCTGAACCAGCCGGTGACCGACGACGCGATGATCTTCCTGGGCGAAAAATTCGCCTTCCGCACGCCCAACTTCCTGCTGCCGGCTTGCTTTCAGAACCACGGCAACTACATCATCAGCCTGGGCGCGCTCACGAAATGGCTGGCCGAGCAGGCCGAAGGCTTGGGCGTGGAAATCTTCCCCGGCTTCGCCGCCGCCGAGGTGCTGTACAACGCCGACGGCTCGGTGAAGGGCGTGGCCACCGGCAACATGGGCATCGGCAAAGACGGCGAGCCCACCGCCGATTTCCAGATCGGCATGGAGCTGCTGGGCAAATACACTGTGTTTGCCGAGGGCGCGCGCGGCCACCTGGGCAAGCAGCTCATCGCCAAGTTCAAACTCGACGACGGCAAAGACCCGCAAACCTACGGCCTGGGCATCAAGGAAGTGTGGGAAATCGACCCCAAGCGCCACGAGCCCGGCTTTGTAATGCACACCGGTGGCTGGCCGCTGGACAACAGCACCTATGGCGGCGCGTTTCTGTACCACATGGAAGGCAACAAGGTCACGCTGGGCTTTGTGACCGGGCTGGACTACGCCAATCCCTACCTCAGCCCATTTGAAGAATTCCAGCGCTGGAAGACCCACCCCAACGTGCGCTGGTACCTGGAAGGCGATGCCGAGCACGGCATCCAACCCGCCAAGCGCCTGGGCTACGGTGCCCGCGCCATCACCGCCGGTGGCCTTTCCAGCCTGCCCAAAACCGTGTTCCCCGGCGGCGCACTGGTGGGCTGCGACGCGGGCTTTTTGAACGTGAGCCGCATCAAGGGCAGCCACGCCGCCATCAAGACCGGCATGCTGGCCGCCGAAGCCGCCTACGCCGCCGTCACCGGTGGCCGCCAGCACGACGAGCTCAGCGCCTACCCCGAGGCGTTTGAGAAAAGCTGGCTGCACACCGAATTGCACAAGGCGCGCAACTTCAAAGCCTGGTTCAAAAAGGGCCTGGTCACCGCCACGATCATGAACGGTGTCGAGCAGTTTGCCCTGCGCGGCCACGTCCCCTGGACGCTGCGCCGCGACAAGCCTGACCACGCCTATTTGAAACCCGCCGCGCAGTGCAAGCCCATCGTGTATCCCAAGCCCGATGGCAAGCTGACCTTCGACCGCCTCAGCAGCGTGTTCATCAGCAACACCAACCACGCAGAAAACCAGCCCGCGCACTTGACGCTCAAAGATGCCAGCGTGCCGGTCAACATCAACCTGCACAAGTACGCCGGCCCCGAGGCGCGTTACTGCCCCGCCGGTGTCTACGAGTTTGTGAAGACCGATGCCGGCCAGGACCGCCTGCAGATCAACGCGCAAAACTGCGTGCACTGCAAAACCTGCGACATCAAAGACCCGACGCAAAACATCGTCTGGGTTACACCTGAAGGCGGTGGCGGACCCAATTACGCCGGAATGTAATTTTTAGGGCTATTTTTCAGGTATGAAATGTGGCTCTAGCGCATATATAACCTTCGATAGCCGCTCCTGTTTTTGATGTTAAAAACAGGAGCATTTTTTTGTGCGTTGCAAACACCCCGTCTGAAAGAACCCCTCCGTTGCGCCTTGAAGCCCAAACACGCTTGGCCCAATGGGCCATCTGGCTGATTCCGCTGCTGTGGGCGGTCAACTATTTTGTGGCGCGCCGCGCACCGGGGGTCATCGCGCCCTATACGCTGGCCTGCATCCGCTGGGGCCTGGCGGGGCTACTGCTGAGCCTGCACGCACGCGCCGAGTTGCGGCGCGACTGGCGCAGCATTGCGGCCGTGTGGTACCAGTACGTGGCGCTGGGCTTTTGCGGCATGGTGGTGTGCGGTGCTTGGGTGTATCTGGGTGCGCAGACCACGGGGGCAGTCAATATTTCCCTGATTTACTCGGCGTCCCCGGTGTTGATTGCACTTGGCTCGGTGCTGTGGTTGCACGAGCGCATGCGCTGGTCGCAGGCCCTGGGTGTAGCCATTGCGCTCACGGGCGTGCTGCATGTGATCGTCAAAGGCGAATGGACGGCCTTGCGCCAGGTGCAATTTGTGGTCGGCGATGGCTGGATTGTGGCCGCCATGGTGTCATGGGCGCTGTATGCGCTGCTGCAGAAAATCTGGCCCAGCACGTTGGGCTCCACCGCCCGGTTGGCCGCCATCTGCTGGGGGGCCATGCCAGTTTTGCTGCTGGGCACCGCCTGGGAAATGGCGCAGCCCGATACCCCACCGCTGGGCACCGAGGCCTGGGTGCTGGGTGTGACGGCGGCCCTGGTGCCGGGCATCATGGCCTATTGGATTTACGGCTGGGCACAAAAAATTCTGGGGGCCAGCAAGGTGGCCGTCACCCTGTACCTGGGCCCTTTGTATGGGGCGCTGCTGGCGTGGCTGGTGTTGGGCGAAAGCCTGGGTTGGCACCATTTGGTGGGTGCGGCTTTGATTCTGCCGGGGGTGTTCTTGGTCTCGCGCGCCGGTACGGTAAAGCGCCAAAGTTAAATACATGAAATTCGGCCTTTTTTCATCCTTAAAATAAAGCTATAGCGCATATGAAATATACGCACAGCGCTCCTGTTTTTGACATCAAAAACAGGAGCGTTGTGTTTTCAGGCTGCCCGCGGCCAGAGCTGGGTGTCGGTGATGGCGCGCACGTCCACCCGCAGCGGCAGAATCCCGTCGCGGGCCGAGCGGTCGGCCACGGTTTGCAGGGCGCTGATGTCGGCCTCGCTCACCGGCCGACCGGTCACGGCGGCACGGCCGGTGATGGTGCGGGCCGCTTTGATCGGCAGGCGGGTCAACTGGGTGTAGGCCTGGGCATAGACCTCGGGATGGGCCAGTGCCCAATCGCCTGCGCGGGCCAGGCGGTCCAGAAACTGCACGATGGCTTTGCGCTTGCCGGGGTCGGCCAGGGCCTCTTCGCTGGCGGTGATGAAACCTAAAGCGGTGTTGATGCCGCGCCGGTCGCGCAGGATGCGGCCGCCGTTTTGCAAAGCAATGGTGTAGTACGGGTCAAACACCGCCCAGGCGTCGATCTGCTTGGACGCAAACGCGGTGGACGCATCGGTGGGCAGCACGAACTTGACGGTGACCTCGTCGCGCCGCACCCCGGCTTCTTCCAGCGCGCCGTAGAGCTGGTACTGCGAAATGCTGCCGCGCGCCGATGACACCACCACGGTTTTGCCGCGCAGGTCGGCCACGCTGCGCAGCGGCGAATCGCCCTGCACCACGATGCCCAGCGAGTCGGCCTTACCGACACGCGTAGCCACGATCTTCATCGCGGTCTTGCCCACCGCCGCGGCCAGCACCGGCAGATCGCCCGCCATGGCCATGTCCACCGCGCCGCTACGTTGCGCCTCAAACAGCGGGGCTGCGCCCTGGAAGTTGGCCCAGTGCCAGGCAAAGGGTGCGCCGTCCAGCGCCTTGGAGGCTTCGAACAAGGCGCGCAGTCCACCGGCCTGGTCGCCCAGGACCAGTGCCGTCTGCGTCTGGGCCGCGCTCCAGCGGGGAAGTACGCCGACGGCGGGTAGCACGGCGGCAGCTTGCAGCCATTGGCGGCGCGAAAGGGGTGAGAGTAGGTTGTTCATGCGCCAAAGGTAGCCAACCAGGCCCGCCGCCCCAACGACGCATTCCAGATATGCAAGCTTGCTTTTCTACGTTGGCAAGCAGGCCGGTGCTGGTTACCTTGGAGGGTATGCAAAACCCCCTTCTCACACGCCGCCAATGGCTGCTGGCCACGGCTGCCCTGGGCACCGCGTCCACGCAAGCGGCACCCTCCTCCACTTCCCCAGACATGCGCGACGTAACGCTGCGCGTGGGCACCTACAAAGGCTTGTGGCGGCCCCTGCTGCAGGCCTCGGGCCAGGCCGATACGCCGTACAAGATCGACTGGCGCGAGTTCAACAACGGCGTGCTGCACATCGAAGCCATCAACGGCGATGCGCTGGACCTGGGCTCGGGCAGCGAAATCCCCGCCGTGTTTGCCGCGCGGCAAAAGGCCAGCGTGCGCTTTGTCGCCGTAACCCACGAGGACCTGAACAACCAGGCCACGCTGGCGCGCAAAGACGCGCCCATCCGCAGCATTGCCGACTTCAAGGGCAAGCGCATCGGCTATGTGCGCGCCACCACGGCGCACTACTACCTGGCCAAGCAACTGGCCGAGGCCGGGCTGTCGTTTGGCGATATCGACGCGGTCAGCCTGACCCCGGCGGACGGGCTGTCGGCCTTTGCCCGTGGCGATCTGGATGCCTGGGCCATCTACGGCTACAACGGCCAGCTAGCCCGCACCCAGTACGGCGCGCGCACCATTAAGACGGCGGTAGGCTATCTGTCGGGCAACTTCCCCATCTACGCCAACCCGCGCACGCTGGACGACACGCCCCGCGCTGCCGCCATCGGCGACCTGCTGCAGCGCCTGCAGCGCGCCTTTGCCTGGAGCAACAGCAACTACCTGGCCTATGCCCGCGCCCAGTCGAGTGAAACCCGGGTGCCGGTGGGTGACCTGGTAGAGCTGTTCAACCGCCGCAGCGGCGACTACAGCCTGGCCGCCGTGGACGAGACCGTGCTGCGCAGCCACCAGGACGTGGCCGACACCTTTGTGAAGCTGGGTGTGCTGGACGGCCCGGCTGCAGTGCGCCCGCTGTGGGACCGCCGCTTCTACACTTTGCTTAAATCTTGAAAGACACCCAATGAGCGCCGTTTTATCTATCGATCGCAACGCCCTGCAACCCAATCCGCAGCCCCAGCAAAAGTTCTGGTTCGACCCCATTCCGCCGCGCACCAGCATCGCCGCCGAGCGCCGCCACCGGCAGGAGCGCCTGGCCGGGGCGTTTCGGCTGTTTGCCCGCTTCGGCTTTGCCCAGGGCCTGGCCGGGCACATCACCGCGCGCGACCCGGAGCTGACCGACCACTTCTGGGTCAACCCGCTGGGCGTGCACTTCTCGCGCATCAAGGTGTCCGACCTGTTGCTGGTCAACAGCCGGGGTGAAACCGTCATTGGCGACCGGCCGCTGAACAAGGCCGCGTTTGCCATCCACGCCGCTATTCACGAGCACAACCCCAACATCATCGCCGCCGCCCACACCCATTCCACCTACGGCAAAGCCTGGTCCACCCTGGGCCGCAAGCTGGACACGCTGACGCAGGATGCCTGCGTGTTCCACGACGACGTGGCGCTGTTTGACGACTTCACCGGCATGGTGGTGGACGAAAGCGAGGGCCTGCGCATCGCCCGCGCGTTGGGCGACCGCAAAGGCGCGATCTTGAAGAACCACGGCATCCTGAGCGCCGGGCCCACGGTGGAAGCCGCAGCCTGGTGGTACATCGCGCTGGACAACGCCTGCCACACCCAGCTGCTGGCCGAAGCCGCTGGCACGCCGCAGCCCATCGACGAAGCCGTAGCGCGCCACACGCACAGCCAGATCGGCAAGCCCGAGGGGGCGCTGCATGCGTTTGAAAGTCTGTACGAAGGCCTGGTGGAGGCCGAGCCTGAATTATTAGAATAAAGGCTATTTTTCAGGCATGAAAACAGCTTCTAGCGTAGATTTAACCTACGCTATCTGCTCCTGTTTTTGATATAAAAAATAGGAGCATTGTGTTTCAGTGCCCGGCCGGCCCCGCTGCCGGTTTCTTGCCGAACAAGGCACCGATCTCGCCCACCACGCCACGGCGAAACAGCAGCACGCAGACCACAAAGATCGCGCCCATGATCACCTCGACCCAGGAGCCCACTTTGTCGGCCAGCAGATTCTCCAGGCTGACGATGGTGAAGGCCCCGGCCACCGGGCCGAGGATGGTGCCCAGGCCGCCCAGCAGGGTCATCAGCACCACCTGGCCCGAGGTGTGCCAGTGCACGTCAGCCAGCGAGGCGAGCTGGAACACCAGCGACTTCATCGATCCCGCCAGCCCGGCCAGCGAGGCCGAGATCACAAACGCCAGTAGCTTGAAGCGGGCCACGTCGTAGCCCAGCGAGATAGCGCGCGGCTCGTTGTCGCGGATAGCTTTCAAAATCTGGCCAAACGGCGAATGGATGGTGCGGTGGATCAACCAGAAGCCGCCCAAAAACACCGCAAACACAAAGAAATACATGGCAATGTTGTCGCTCAGATCGACCAGCCCGAACAGCTTGCCGCGCGGAATGCCTTGCATGCCGTCTTCGCCGCCGGTGAACGGCATTTGCACCGCCACAAAGTAGACCAACTGCGCCAGACCCAGGGTGATCATGGCGAAGTAAATACCTTCGCGGCGGATCGCCAGCATGCCAAACAAGGCACCCAGCACACCGCCAAATGCGGCCCCGGCCAGCAGGCCCAGCTCAGGCGACAGGCCCAGGTCGCGGCACAGGTAGCCGGTGATGTAGGCCGAGCCGCCAAAAAAGGCCGCGTGCCCAAACGACAGCAGCCCGGCAAAGCCCAGCAGCAGGTTGAAGGCGCAAGCAAACAGAGCAAAGCACAGCAGCTTCATTAAAAACGTGGGGTACAGCACAAAGGGCGCGATGCAGCCCACCACGATCAGCACCGTAAACAAGGCAAAAGTGCGCTGGCGTTCAGTCATAGCGTTCATTCCGTTCAACTCCTGCTTCTAAGCTTGTTTGCCAAACAGGCCTGCGGGTTTGACCAGCAGCACCAGCACCATCACCACAAAAATCACCACCGCCGAAGCCTCGGGGTAGAACACCTTGGTCAGCCCCTCCACCACGCCCAGACCCAGCCCGGTGACGATGGAGCCCAAAATCGAGCCCATGCCGCCAATCACCACCACCGCAAACACCACGATGATGAGGTTGGAGCCCATCACCGGGTTCACCTGCATGATGGGCGCGGCCAGCACCCCGGCAAACGCGGCCAGCCCGGCACCCACAGCGTAGGTAGCCGTGAGCAGCACCGGCACATTGATGCCCAGGGCCTGCACCAGGTCGGGCCGCTGGGTCGCGGCGCGCAGCGTGGCCCCCAGGCTGGTGCGCTCGATGGCGTACCAGGCGCTGAAGCACACGGTCATGGCCGCCACCACCACCCAGGCCCGGTAGATCGGCAAATACATGAAGCCCAGGTTGATGCCGCCCTGCAGCAGCTCGGGCACCTCGTAGGATTCGCCGGACACGCCAAAGTAGTTTTTGAACACGCCCTCGGCCATCAGGGCCAGCCCGAAGGTCAGCAGCAGGCCGTACAGGTGGTCCAGCTTGTAGAGCTGCTTGAGCATGGTGCGCTCTATCACCACCGCCACCACGCCCACCACCAGCGGCGACAAAATTAGCGCCCACCAGTAGCCAATGCCCAGCCAGGTAAAGCCCATCCAGGCCACAAACGCGCCCACCATGTACTGCGCCCCATGGGCAAAGTTGATGATGTTGAGCAGGCCAAAAATGATGGCCAGACCCAGGCTCAGGATGGCATAAAACGAGCCGTTGATCAGCCCCAGCAGCAGTTGGCCGAAGAAGGCCGGTGACGGTATGCCAAAGATTTCCATAGCGGGTGTTTCCCCTTGTAGCGCGTAAAAATCCGGGGCAACAACGACCCCGGGGGAACTCAACTTATTTCTTGATCAGCGGGCAGCGTGAGGCGGACAAGGGCTGGAAGGCCTCGGCCGCGGGGATCACGGCTTTCACCTTGTAGTAGTCCCACGGTGTTTTAGATTCGGCCGGGGTCTTGACCTGCATCAGGTACATGTCGTGGACCATGCGACCGTCTTCGCGGATCGTGCCGTTCTTGGCAAAGAAGTCGTTGATGGGCATCTTCTTCATCTGCGCCATCACCTTGGCGGTATCGTCGCTGTTGATGGCCTTGACCGCCTTCAGGTAATGCATGATGGACGAATACTGGCCGGCCTGCACCATGGTGGGCATGCGTTTGTGCTGTGCAAAGAAACGCTTCGACCAGGCCCGGGTTTCGTCGTTCAGATCCCAGTAAAAGCCTTCGGTGAGGTACATGCCTTGCGTGGTTTTGAGGCCCAGCGAATGGATGTCGGTGATGAACATCAGCAGGCCCGCAAGCTGCTGCTTGCCGGTGATGCCGAACTCTGCAGCCTGCTTGATCGAGTTGATGGTGTCACCGCCCGCATTGGCCAGGCCAATGATCTGCGCGCCCGAAGACTGCGCCTTCAGCAGGAAGGACGAAAAGTCCGACGTGGGGAACGGGTGCCGCACGCTGCCCACCACCTCGCCGCCGCTGGACTTGACCACATCCGACGCGTCTTTTTCCAGCGCGTGGCCAAAGGCGTAGTCGGCTGTCAGGAAGAACCATTTCTTGCCGCCCGCCTTGGTCACGGCCTTGGCCGTGCCGTTGGCCACCGCAAAGGTGTCGTAGGTGTAGTGCACCGTGACATCGTTGCAGGCTTCGTTGGTGATGGCGGTGGAGCCGGCGCCGTTGATGATGACGATGCGGTTTTTTTCCTTGCCGATTTTTTGTACTGCCAGCGCGGTGGAGGACGTGACCAGCTCGGTGATCACATCGACCTTGTCGCGCTCTATCCATTCGCGGGCCTTGTTGCTGGAAATGTCGCCCTTGTTCTGGTGGTCGGCCGAGACCATTTCGACCTTGAACGTGGGTTTTTCAGCGGCCATAAAGTCGTCGATGGCCATCTTGGTAGCAATCAGGGTGCCGTTACCGGCCAGGTCCGAATAGGTGCCCGACAGATCGGTCAGCACGCCAATCTTGACCACGCCGTCTGACACCTGGGCCTGGGCGGCGGTGGCCAGCAACATCGACAAGCCAACAGCCTGGGCAAGGGGTTTAAGTTTGAAGTTCACGGTTAGTCTCTTCTGGTCAACATTGAAAATAAGTTTCGCTCGGCTTACACGCCAAGCAGGGCTTGCATTGCGCTGGTCTTGTCTGCCAGCTCGTCCTTGTGCACCACCATGGCCACCTGGCCATGCTCCAGCACGTAATGCCGGTCCGCCAACGGGGCGGCAAAGCGGAAGTTTTGCTCCACCAGCACGATGGTGTAGCCACGGGTTTTCAGCAGGCGGATCACCTCGCCCAGCTTTTTGACAATCACCGGGGCCAGGCCTTCTGTGATTTCGTCCAACAGCAGGGTTTTGGCACCGGTGCGCAGAATTCGGGCCATGGCCAGCATCTGCTGCTCACCACCCGACAAACGCGTGCCGGGGCTGTTGCGCCGCTCCAGCAGGTTGGGAAACAGGGTGTAGATCTCGTCCAGCGTCATACCGCCGGGGGCCACGATGGGCGGCAGCAGCAGGTTTTCTTCGGTGGACAGGCCCGCGAAGATGCCGCGCTCTTCCGGGCAAAAGCCCACGCCCAGCCGGGCGATGCGGTGCGGTGCCAGGCCGGTGATCTCTTGCCCATTGAACTGGATGGAGCCGGTGCGCTTGCCCACCAGGCCCAAGATCGCCTTCAAGGTGGTGGAGCGGCCCGCGCCGTTGCGGCCCAGCAGGGTGACTAGCTCGCCAGTGTTCACATGCAGGTCGATACCGTGCAGGATGTGCGATTCGCCGTAGTTGGCGTGCAGGCCCTTCAGGCGTAAAACTTCTTTTCCGCTGGAACCGTTCGCTTCTCTACTCATGCTTCCACCCCCACATAGGCTTCCAGTACGCGCGGGTCTTTGGACACGGTGGCGTAGTTGCCCTCGGCCAGTACGCTGCCGCGCTGCAACACGGTAATGGTGTCGCACAGCGACTCCACCACCGACAGGTTGTGCTCCACCATCAGAATGGTGCGGTTTTTGGACACCTTGCGGATCAGCTCCACCACCCGGCCCACGTCCTCGTGGCCCATGCCCTGGGTGGGCTCGTCCAGCAGCATCAGCTCGGGCTCCAGCGCTAGCGTGGTGGCGATCTCTAGGGCGCGTTTGCGGCCATAGGGCATTTCTACCGCTACGGTGTCGGCAAAGGTTTGCAAATCCACCTCCTCCAGCAAGGCCATGGCGCGGCCATTGAGTGCATCCAGCCGCCGCACCGAAGACCAGAAGTTGAACGAGTCGCCGCGCTTGCGCTGCAAGGCCACGCGTACGTTTTCCAGCGCCGTCAGGTGGCCGAAGGTGGCCGAAATCTGGAACGAGCGCACCATGCCCCGGCGCGCCACCTGGATGGGGGTCTCGCGGGTGATATCTGCGCCGTTGAACTGAATTTGGCCCTGGGTGGGCTGGATGAACTTGGTCAGCAGGTTGAATACTGTCGTCTTGCCCGCGCCGTTAGGACCGATCAGTGCATGGATGCTGCCGCGTTGGACCTTCAGGTCGACCTTGGAGACGGCGGCAAAGCCGAGGAACTCCTTGGTCAAGCCTTTAGTTTGCAAAATGATGTCGTTCGCCATTCGGTTCCTAATTTTTAGCGCCAGGGGTCTGGGCGCGGAGTACGAATTTCTGGATTTTGCCCGTCGATGTTTTGGGCAAAGGCCCGAACACCACCCGTTTTGGCACCTTGAAGCGGGCCAGCAAGGTGCGGCAAAACATAATGATGTCTTCCTCGGTGGTCTGCGAACCCGGCTTGAGCTCGACAAACGCGCAGGGCACCTCGCCCCACTTTTCGTCCTGCTGGGCCACCACGGCCGCCAGCATCACCGCCGGGTGGCGGTGCAGCACGTCTTCCACCTCGATGCTGGAGATGTTTTCGCCGCCCGAGATGATGATGTCCTTGCTGCGGTCCTTGATCTGGGCGTAGCCGTCGGGGTGCAGCACCGCCAGGTCGCCGGTATGGAACCAGCCACCCGCAAAGGCCTCGGCGGTGGCCACGGGGTTCTTCAGATAGCCCTTCATCACGATGTTGCCGCGGAAGAAGATTTCGCCCATGGTCACACCATCGGCGGGCACGGGCTGCAGGGTTTCGGGATCCAGCACGGCCATGGCCTGCTGCAGCGGGTAAGCCACGCCCTGGCGGGCGTTGAGGCGGGCATGCTCCTCGGCGGGCAGCTCGGTCCACGCATCCTGCTGCGCGCAGACCGCTGCCGGGCCGTAGACCTCGGTCAGGCCGTAGACGTGGGTGATGCGGATGCCGATGCTTTCGCAGCCTTCAATGACGGCGGCAGGCGGCGCGGCACCGGCGATCAGGCCTTGCACGATGTGCTCAATGCCTTCACGGAGGGCGGCGGGCGCATGCACCAGCATGCTGTAGACGATGGGCGCGCCGCACAGGTGGGTGATGGCGTGTTCGCGGATCAGCGGGAAGATGACGGCCGGGTCCACCCGGCGCAGGCACACGCTGGTACCCGCCACCAGGGCCATGGTCCACGGAAAACACCAGCCGTTGCAGTGGAACATGGGCAGTGTCCACAGGTACACCGCGTGGTGCGGCAGCTGCCACGACAGCACGTTGTTGGCCGCATTCAAATACGCGCCACGGTGGTGGGTGACCACGCCCTTGGGGTTGCCGGTGGTGCCCGAGGTGTAGTTCAAGGCAATCGCGTCCCACTCGTCGGCGGGCAGTTGCCAGGCAAACTGCGGGTCGCCCTGGGCAATGAAGCTCTCATAGTCCACGTCGCCCAAGGCCTTGCCGGTCGGGGCCAGGTCGTCTTCGACCTCAATCACGAAGGGCCGTTTGTCACCCAAAATGGCCAGCGCTTTCTCCACCACGCTGGCAAATTCGCGGTCGGTCAGCAGCACCGTGGCCTCGCCGTGTTGCAGCATGAAGGCGATGGCTTCGGCATCCAGCCGGGTGTTCAGGGTGTTGAGCACCGCGCCCGACATGGGCACGGCGAAGTGCGCTTCCAGCATGGCGGGCACATTGGGCAGCATCACCGCCACGGTGTCGCCGGTGCCCACGCCCCGGGCTTGCAGGGCGTTGGCGAGTTGGCGGCAGCGGGTGTAGGTGGTGGCCCAGGTTTGGCGGCGCTCGCCATAAATCACGGCCAACCGCTCGGGGTAGACATGGGCCGAGCGCTCGATGTAGCTCAGCGGCGACAGCGCCACAAAGTTGGCGGAATTCTTGTCCAGGCCCTGCTGGTAAGGGTGTGTGCTGCGCATGCTTGGCCTCCGTTGCCTGCGCGCCGAAATTCGGTGGCAGGTTTATTTTGTTGGCTGGATTATGGGCAGGCTTTTTTACAAGTTACTGACGGGTTACCGCCAACTTTGTTAGGAGTTTCCCCTAGCCGGTGATTTATAAGAAATAGGCTTCTAGCGCATATTCAATATACGCTAGTAGCTATATTTTAAATAGCAATAAATCCAAAACCTATCCAACCCTAGCCGCTGCCATCGCCGTACACAGGTAGCCGGCCAGACTGCGCTGGGCGGCGCTCAAAGGCAGCGCGGCGGCCACCAGGGCCAGCTCGCTGCCGGGCACATCGGGGTAGCCGTCGGCGGGGCCCAGCACGCGGTGCTCGGCCAGCAAGGCAGTGGTAGGTAACACGCTGACGGCCAGGCCGGACGACACCGCCGCCTGGATCCCCGCCAGGCTGTGGCTAACGAACGCGATGCGCCAGCGACTGCCCGCCGCCTCCAGCGCACGGATGGCCCGCAGCCGGTAAATGCAGCCATGCGGAAACACAGCCAGCGACACCACCTTGCCGGACGACAAGGTCGGCAAAGCCTGGGGCCCGGCGACCCACACCAATGCATCAGGCCAGGACGCAATGCAGGGCCCGTTGCCCGGCTCGCGCCGGAGCAAGGCCAGGTCCAGGCCGCCCGACTCCAGGGCGCGTTGCAAATCGCAGCTCAATCCGCTGCTGGTTTCCAGCCGCAGTTCGGGGGCAATGGCCAAGAAGCCGGACAAGATGGCCGTCATCCGGCGTGCATCAAAGTCTTCTGGTAAGCCGATGCGCACCGGGGCCAGCGCCGCCGGGCTGGCCAGCGCGTCTTCGGCCTCCTGGGCGAGGGCCAGCAGGCGGCGGGCGTAGGCGGCCAACAGCTCACCCCGCTCGGTGGGAGTGACGTTCTTGCCGGTGCGGTCGCGGTGCAGCAAGGGGTGGCCCACGCTGTCCTCCAGCCGCAGAATCTGCTGGCTCACGGTGGACTGCGTGCGGTGCACCCGCTCGGCGGCCCGGGTAAAGCTGCGCTCGTCTACCACGCAGACCAGGGTTTGCAGCAGATCCAGATCAAGCATGGGGTTTGTCAGTGAAAATTCAACTTAAAGATCCATATTAAATCAATTTGCAAATATCTAACGCCTGCCGCACGATGCGGACTTCCATAGCCAACCCACCACTTCCATGACGCTGCAACACACCCCTCGGCCCCAGTGGCTCACCTTCGACTGCTACGGCACCCTGATCCAGTGGGACGAGGGCCTGCAAGCCGTGTTTGCCGAGATCCTGCAGCGCAAGAACGCGCCGCAGATCGATGCCGCCACGCTGATCGCCCTGCACGACAGGCACGAACACACCCTGGAGCAAACCCCGCCGCACCGGTCTTTCCGCGAGGTATCGGGCATGGCACTGCAACGGGCGCTGGCCGAGCTGGGGCTGCGCGGCGATGCAGAAGATGCCCATCGCCTGACCGATCGCATCGGCCGCATGCCACCATTTCCCGAGGTGGTGGCTGCACTGCAGCAGCTCAAGGCGCGCGGCTTTCGGCTGTGCATCATTTCCAACACCGACGACGACATCATCGCGGGCAACGTGGCCCAGCTGGGCGGCGCCATCGACCGGGTCATCACCGCCCAGCAAGGCGGGGCCTACAAGCCGTCGCGCCAGTTGTTCGACTACGCCCATGCCCAATTGCAGGTGGCGAAGGAAGACGTAGTGCACATCTGCGCCAGCCCGCACCTGGACCACGCCGCCGCACGCGACATCGGCTTTCGCTGCGTGTGGATCGACCGCGGTCGGCGCAGCCCGCTGCCCGACTACACGCCGGATGCCACACTGCCCACACTGGCGGGCGTACCGGCGCTGTTCGATGCACTCGACTGGTAAGTCATTTCGGGACTTAGCGCATATTCTGCCTACGCTTGCAGCTATATAAGCAATAGCAAATTACTTCAGCGTGCGCAACCGCCGGTGCTTGCTAAAAAACGCCCACAGCAAGGCGCTGGCATCCGGCCCCACGCTGTCGTTGAAGCGCAGCGCACCGTCGCCGCCGCTCCAGGCGTGCTCCAGCCCGGCGATGCGGCAGACCGAGACGATGGGTTTGCGGCCCACGCGGTAGTCCAGCGTCTGGAAGGCGTGGCGCGGGCTGCGGCCCTTGGGCCGGGCGGGGCTGTGGGTGGTGACCGGGGCCAGATCGGCGATGCCGTTGACCTGCAGAAACTGCTGCGCCACCTGCTGCTGGTTAACGATGCGCACTACTTTGTCGGCCTCGCCGTGCAGCACGATAGCGGGCATGCGCGGGAAGCCGCCCCCGTCCACGGTGGCCTGCACCGCCTGCGCCACATGGGTGCCGCCGCCGGTTTGCATGGCCCCAAAAGCCGTCATGCGGCTGTCGGCCGTGCCAAACACCGGGCCGGAATGCAGGCCCACGGCGGCGATACGAAACGGGTAGCGCAGCGCGATGATCTGGGCCAGCGCCGCCCCGGCGGAGATGCCAGCCAGGTACACCCGGCTCGCGTCCAGCCCCAGCTTGGCCACCACTTGGGTGACCGTGCCCGCCACTAGACCGGCCTCGCCGCCGCCATTCTGCGTGGCACGCTGGTACCACTGCCAGCAGCGGTGGGCATCTATCGTCAGCAACTGCTGCGGGTACAGCACGGCAAAGCCTTTGCGCTGGGCCAGGGCGTTCATGCGGCTGCCCTGGGCGAACTCGCGGGCCGTCTGGGTGCAGCCGTGCAGCATCACGACGAGAGGTAGCGGCTTGAGGGCCTGCGCCTTGTCGCGCAGTGGCAGGTACAGCCAGTAGCTCATGCGCTGGCCGTTGGGCGCTGCAAAGAAGGAGCGGGTCCAGCTGCCGGGCAAGGCCATGGGTGGCGCGGGCTTGGTTGCAGGCCTGGTTGCAGGCTTGGGAGCCGCTTTTTTTGTAGTTCTGGGAGGTGCAAGCGCCTGTTTGACGGCAGCTTTGGTGGTCTTTTTGGCCGCCGTCGCCATGCTGTTGATCAGCCTTTTCTGCTGCGCCTTGGCGATGCGGGTCAGGCTTTTTAACCACAGACTACTGAGACTTTTTGCCATGGCTGGTGTGAATCCTGGTTAGTCGCGGTCGGGGGCGATGGCTTCGGCGTAGTCGTACAGGGCCCCCAGAATCTCTTCGCCGCGCTCGTCTGCGGTTTCCGACAGGGTATCGATCTCGGCAAACAGGCCTTCGATGGTGCGGGCCCCGCCCTCCCCGTCAAACAGGCGCGCGGCACGGTGGGCTTCCCAGCGGGCGGTTTCTTCTGGGGTCAGTGTCATAGGGAAATTGCGGGCGCGGTAGCGAAACAGCAACTCGGTCAGGCGTTCGTCGTCGAAATGCGCCCGGGCATCGGCCACTTTCTCTGCCAGTTTTTCGGGCGACAGGGCGCGCAGGTCGTTCAAGCGGCGGCGGTCGCCATCGCCGACGAAGCCGCCGTACAGGTCGTCGTCCACGTCTCGGGGTTCCTGCGCCGGGCGGCTGAACACCTCGGGCCAGATGGCACTCATGTCGGGCAGCGCGCGCACCTGGGCCGCATGGGTGCGCAGCGTATCGCCCACCAGACCCCAGCGCTCGGCCAATGCCGGTGACAGGGTTTTCAGGTTGGACACCACCATGGGCGACTTGTTCAGGTGGATGGTCTTGATGGGCAGGCGCGCCAGGCCTTCGGGTAAGTCTTCGGCCTTGCTGAACAGGCGCAGGCGGATGGCTTCGGCATCCATCTGGCCCAGTTTGGCCGGGCTGTAGGCCAGGTCCCAGGCGATCAGCTCGTTTTTATTGTGCGGGTGCATGGCCAGCGGCCACATCAGGGCCAGGCAGCCCTGCTGCGCCGGGAACATGCCAGAGATGTGCAGAAACGGCTTGGCCGTCTGCAGCGTGGTGGGCAGGCCCAGCTCGGCCGCTACGCGGTCTTTTTTGTGCAGGCCCAGGCAGAAGTCGAACAGGCGCGGCTGGGCGGTACGGATCAGGCGCGCCAGGGCAATAGTGGCGCGCACGTCGGACAAGGCATCGTGCGCGGACTCGTGCAGCAGGCCGTTGGCGGCACTCAGGTCGGTCAGTTTGAAGCTGGGGCTGCCGTCGGGCTTGGTCGGCCATTCAATGCCCTCTGGGCGCAGGGCGTAGGCGGTGCGCACCACGTCCAGCAGGTCCCAGCGGCCACAGTCGTTTTGCCATTCGCGGGCGTAGGGGTCGATCAGGTTGCGCCAGAACATGGCGCGCGTGATCTCGTCGTCGAAGCGGATAGTGTTGTAGCCCACGCCAATGGTGCCGGGCTGGCTGAAAGCCTGTTCGATTTGGTTGGCAAATGCAACTTCGGGCAGGCCGCGCTGCAGGCAGATTTGCGGTGTGATACCGGTGATCAGGCAAGACTGCGGGTCAGGCAGAAAGTCGGGCGCGGGCTGGCAGTACAGCATCATCGTCGCACCGATCTCGTTCAGATCGGCATCGGTGCGGATGGCGGCAAACTGGGCCGGGCGGTCCCGCCGGGCGTTGGCACCAAAAGTTTCGTAGTCGTGCCAAAGAAAGCTATGGTCCGCCATGGATTGCTTTACCGTTTGCCCAGGGCGACATCCACGCCGCGGTTGGCCAGGGCATCGGCACGCTCGTTGCCGGGGTGGCCCGCATGCCCTTTGACCCAGCGCCAGTCGATCTTGTGCCCGGCGGTGTTGACCAACGTGTCCAGGCGCTGCCACAGGTCGACGTTTTTCACCGGTTCCTTGGAGGCCGTCAGCCAGCCACGGGCCTTCCAGCCCTTGAGCCATTCGGTCATGCCCTTGAGCACGTACTGGCTGTCGATGTACAGGGTGATGCTGCAGGGCTGCTTCAAAGCGCTCAGGCCTTCGATCACGGCCATCATTTCCATACGGTTGTTGGTGGTGGCCAACTCGCCGCCAAACATTTCTTTCTCGGTGCCGCTCCAGGTCAGCAAAACGCCCCAGCCGCCGGGGCCAGGGTTGCCTTTGCAGGCACCGTCGGTATACATATCTACGTGGTTCAAATACAGCTTTCTAAATCATCGAACAGAGCAGCATTTTTACCAGATGCCTTAGCCCTCACTGTAGTTGCCCTTGTTGGCAATCGGCACCGGTGCGTTGGCCAAGGCCTTGGGTACCTTCCAACTGGGGCCTAGCAAGCGCATGCCGCGTACCCGTTTAACGGCCACCACAAAGTAGATGGAGCCAAAAATAGGCCAGTAACGCTCGCCCGCACGGTCCATCCAACGCATGCGCTCCAGCCACGCGGCGCTGCGGGAGGCCGGCCGGTAGCAGCCAAATTGCACCGACTCCACCTCGAAGCTCAGCAGGCGCAACCAGTCGCGCAAGCGCCAGTAGCCAATCGCCTCGCCCACCTCGGGCAGGTAGTTGTCGCCCATCCCCAGGCGGTGCAGCAGCCGGGTGCGGCTTTGGCGCAGGCCCCACAGGCTCATGGGGTTCAGGCCCGCAATCACCACCCGGCCCTCGGGCACCAGCACGCGCTCTACCTCGCGCAGGGTGGCGTGGGGGTCGGGGCTGAGCTCCAGGGTGTGGGGCAGCAAGAGCAGATCAAGGCTGTTTTCTGCAAACGGTAAAGCGGCAAAATCGGTCACCAGTGTGGGCGAAGCGGGCGCAAAATCTGCCGCAGAGGCTGGCCTGGGGGCATCGGTGGCCAGCCAACGGTGCGGTATGCGGTTATTCTGCAGTGCTGGCAACTCTGGCAGCCCTAGCTGGAGCGCATGGTAGCCAAACACATCGGCGACCGCCTCGTCGAAGCGCCCCCGCTCCCAGTCCAGCAGATACTGGCCCGGCGGGGTCTTCAACCATTCGTGCAAACTTATAATTTCACTGCCCATGAACTTACTTGCCCTGCCTGCTTTTGCCGATAACTACATCTGGATGGTGCACGATGGACAGCGTGCGCTGGTGGTGGACCCGGGCGATGCACAGCCAGTGTTTCACGCACTGCGGCAGCACGGCCTGCAGTTGGAAGCCATTCTAGTCACGCACCACCATGACGACCATGTGGGCGGCGTGGACGCATTGCGCGATGCCACCGGCGCCACGGTGTACGGCCCGGCCCGCGAACGGATCCCCGCGCCGCTGCATAAGCTCAGCCAGGGTGATCACATCACGGCCCTGGGCATTGCCTTTGACATCATCGACGTGCCGGGCCATACCGCCGGGCATATTGCTTACTTTGCACCCGAATGGGACGGAGCGCCGCTGCTGTTTTGCGGCGACACCCTGTTTTCGGGCGGCTGCGGGCGGCTGTTTGAGGGCACACCGGCACAAATGCTGGCCTCGCTCTCCGCTTTGGCCGCCCTGCCCGGCAACACCCGGGTATGCTGCACCCACGAATACACATTGGGTAACCTGAAATTTGCCCGCGTCGTGGAACCAGACAACGCCGCGCTGGCTCAATACCAGGCAGAGTGCATTGCCAAGCGTGCGGCCGATGTGCCCACCTTGCCTTCCAGCATTGCGCTGGAACTCCAAATCAACCCTTTTTTGCGCACACGCTATGCCACGGTCCAACAGGCCGCGCAGGCGTTTGATGCCTCCACCCTCGACGAAGCCAGCGTATTAGGCGCACTTCGCACCTGGAAGAACCAGTTTTAATGAAATTTATCCACCTTGCTGGCCTGTCCGTCCTTTTGTGGCTGACCGGCTGCGCCACCGTCGGGACGCCCACCGCAGGCGGGGCCCAGCCCAACCCGCCGTCCGCCTTGCCCGCAACGGACCCCAAACAAGCGCTGGTGCCGCCCCACACCGCCGTATATCCGCGCGGTACGCTGCAGCCCATTACCGCGGCCGATGCCGCATCGCGCGGTGTCGCCCAGCTCAAGGCCCCGGCCGACCTGTGGGAACGCATCCGCCGCGGCTTTGCCATGCCTAACCTGGAAAGCGACCTGGTGGTAGACCGCGAACAATGGTACGCCACCCGCCCGGACTACATCCAGCGCATGACCGAGCGCTCTAGCAAATACCTGTTCCATGTGGTGGAAGAGCTGGAACGCCGCGGCATGCCGACCGAGTTGGCCCTGCTGCCCTACATCGAGAGCGCTTTTAATCCGCAGGCCGTGTCCAGCGCCAAGGCCGCAGGCATGTGGCAATTTATGCCGGCCACCGGCAATTACTTCGAGTTGAAGCAAAACATCTTCCGCGACGACCGGCGCGACGTGCTGGCATCGACCCGCGCCGCCCTGGACTACCTGCAAAAACTGTACGGCATGTTTGGCGACTGGCAACTGGCGCTGGCGGCCTACAACTGGGGCGAAGGCAGCGTGAGCCGGGCGATTGCCCGCAACCAGAAGCTGGGCCTGGGCATTAGCTATTCCGAGCTGAACATGCCTGCCGAAACCCGTCTGTACGTACCCAAGCTGCAGGCGGTGAAGAACATCATCGCCAACCCGGACATGTTCCGCACCGAGCTGCCGCTGATTGAAAACCACCCTTACTTCCAAAGCGTGGACATCTCGCACGACATCGACGTGACCCTGGCCGCCAAGCTGGCCGGCGTAAAGCTGGAAGACTTCAAGGCACTGAACCCGTCGTCGCACCGCATGGTGATCTTGGCCGCCGGTACGCCGCAAATCCTGCTGCCCTGGGACAACGCCACCGTGTTCACCCGCAACTTTGATGCCTACACCCAGGGCCAGTACGCCAGCTGGACGGCCTGGACGGCCCCCAGCACCATGAGCGTCAGCGCCGCCGCCCAGCAGGTGGGCATGAGCGAATACGACCTGCGCAGCGTCAACAACATTCCGCCGCGCATGCTGATCAAGGCCGGATCGGCACTGATCGTGCCACGCTCGGCCAGCATGCAAGACGTCAGCGAGCACGTGGCCGACACCGCCCAGCTCAGCCTGTCGCCCGAGATCGTCAACCGCAAAGCCGCCATCAAGGCAGGCAAACGCGACACCGTGGCCAGCATTGCCAAGCGCTACGGTGTCACCGCCAGCAATGTGGCCGACTGGAACGACCTCAAGGTAAACGCGGGCTTCAAAGCCGGGCAGCAGGTGGTTTTGTACCTACCGGTGCGTTTGACCAAAACCCGCGCCAGCGCCCCAGCGGCAGACCGTACGCAGGGCAAATCGGCCACCACCAAGACCCGCAGTGCCGATAGCCACAAAGCGGCGCGATCCACCAAAGTTGTGCCCCCCACCCGTAAAAAGAAGCAGTAGTGGCCGCTTAGGCGCGAAACCGCTCTTTGGCCCGCCGGACAAAGTCATTGGTGTAGGTTTTTTCCAGGTCGATCCGGGCCGCCTTGACCAGCGGATCGAAGCTGCCCAAGGCTTTCCATGCCGTTTGCGGACCGTCCTCGGGCAACAGCCCATCGGGCGATATGGCCTCGCGGGCTTTATTGAACGCTGCCAGATACACCGCACGGTCGCCCAAAAAATAGCTCTCGGGCACTCTCTTGACGATGTCGCTGGGCCCCGCCGTTTGCAGCCATTTCAGCGCATGCACCATAGCATTGGTCAGCGCCTGCACGGTGTTGGGGTACCTGCGGACAAATTCAAGCGGTGCATAAACGCAGGCTGCGGGCATGGCCCCGCCAAACACATCCAGCGCACCTTTCAGCGTGCGGGTGTCCGACACAATTTTGATGTCGCTCTTTTGCTCCAGCATGCCCATCACCGGGTCGGTATTGCAAATGGCATCGACCTGGCCAGAGCGCAAGGCCCACAGGGCTCCACCGGCCGAACCGATACCGACAAACTGCACCTCGCCCGGGCCTACTCCCGCCCGCGCCAGCACCACATTCGCCACCATGTGCGAAGGAGCACCCAGCGCGGCGACGCCAATTTTCTTGCCCCGCAGGTCGGCCAGCGTGCGGTAGCCAGGCATGTTGTGGGTCGAAATACCCAGCGCAATTTGCGGTGCCCGACCTTGCAGTACGAACGACTGAAACATCTGGCCCTTGGCCTGGCTGGTGATGGTGTTTTCAAATGCCCCGGCAAACACGTCGGCCGTACTACCCGGCATCACCTGGGGCGAGCACATGCCACCCACCAGGTCGCTGATCTCCACCTCCAGGCCCTCGGCCTTGAAATAGCCCAGCTGGTCGGCAATCGTCAACGGCAGGTGGTAGAGCGCGGCTTCGCCATCCACGGCCAGCGTGAGCCGGGACTTTTCCAGCTTGGCTTGGGCGCGGGTGGATGTCGCATGGAAGCCCGCGGCCAGCAGGGCTGCAGCAACAAAGGCACGGCGGGGAAGTGGGTGGGTGGGCATGCAGGTGGCGTCTGCACCAGCATAGGGCTCATCCATTTGTTACACATTGGGAGCATCCCCGTCCGGGTTTGCCCGTAACGTTTTGAGCTACGGGTTAACGCCGGTCGACAAACGCATGCGCAATAGTGCCCAGATCCACATACTCCAGCTCACTGCCCACCGGCACACCGCGCGCCAGCCGCGTGACCTGCAGGCCCCGCGCCTTGAGAGCCACGCTGATCACATGGGCCGTAGCTTCACCTTCGGCGGTGAAGTTGGTGGCCAAAATGACTTCTTGCACCAGGCCGTTGCTGGCCCGGTCAATGAGCTTTTGCAGTCCGATGTCTTTAGGCCCTACCCCGTCCAGCGGACTGATCTTGCCCATCAGCACAAAGTACAGCCCCTTGAAGGCGGCGGTGCGCTCTACCGCCGACTGGTCGGCCGGGTTCTCGACCACGCACAGCTTGGACGCGTCGCGGGATTCGTCCTGGCAGGTATCGCAGATATCTTCTTCGGTGAAGGTGTGGCACAGCGCGCAATGCTTGACGTTGCCAGCCGCCTGCGCCAGGGCCTTGGAGAGCAGCTGCGCGCCCTCGCGGTCGTGCTGAAGCAGATGAAACGCCATACGCGAGGCTGACTTCACGCCCACGCCCGGCAGGCGGCGCAAGCCCTGGATCAAGGCGTTCAAGGCACTGGAATCAGACATGCACGCCTTTAGCTACATTTTTCATAGCTACCTGCGCATATTCCGTATGCGCTAGTGGCCTAAAAAGCATAAATATGATCAGAACGGGAATTTCATGCCGCCTGGGAGGCCGGGCATGCCTGCGGTGAGTTTGCCCATCTTTTCCTGGCTGGTTTCTTCGGCTTTGCGCACGGCGGCATTGAAGGCAGCAGCGACCAGGTCTTCCAGCATGTCTTTGTCGTCGGCCAGCAGGCTGGGGTCGATGGTGATGCGCTTCACGTCGTGCTTGCAGGTCATCACGACCTTGACCAGGCCGGCGCCGGATTCACCGGTGACCTCGACAAAAGCCAGTTCATCCTGGGCTTTTTTCATGTTGTCCTGCATGGCCTGGGCTTGCTTCATGAGGCCGGCGAGTTGTCCTTTGTTGAACATGGTGTTTCCTAAGTAAGTTGAAATTAAATGGGTTTGAGCGTACCGGGCACAATTTTCGCGCCGTAGTCTCGCATGAGGGATTGCACCAGCGGATCGCCGAGGATGATCTCTTCGGCGATGCGTTGTTTTTCGTTCGCCGCCACTGCATTGCGCTTGGCCGGGCTGTCGGCCACACTGCCTATTTCAATGTCCAGCGTGGCATTGGGCGTAATGGACTCCAGGGCCACGCGCAGGCGCTCGCGGCTCATGGGCTGGCTTAAAGACTCACGTTCGATGCGCAGCCGCCAATGGCTGCCGTCCACCGCCACCAGTTGCGACTGCAAAGCCAGTTCGCGTACCAGGCCGCCCACGGCATCGGCGGCAATCAGTTGCTGCACTGTGGCGTGCCAGTAGTCGCCGTCTGCTGTGTGCACCGGGGGCGCGGCCACCACAACCGGACGCGCTTGCAAACGTTCGCTGGGTTCGGCCTGTACGCGCACGGGCAATTCCTGTACGGTGGGCAGCACGGGCGCCTGGGGCACTGGAGCAGCAACCGGCGCAGCCACGGGTGGTGGTGCGGGAGCTACGGCGGGCTTTGCAGCAGCAGCAACCACGGGCGCAGGCAACGGTAAAGGCGCCCGCAACGGTTCACTCAGAGTTTTTTTTTCCGCCGATTGGCGCACCGGGCTGCCCGGCTTGAAGGCCAGCAGGCGCAAAAGCACCATGGTCAGGGCGGCGTATTCGTCGGGGGCCAAGCCCAGCTCGGCGCGGCCATGCAGGCACAGGCTGTAGAGCAGTTGGGTTTCGTCGGCAGGCATGGCGGCGGCTAAACGGGCAGTGTCGGCGGCTTCCGGGTCGGCCTCATCTACCGGCATGCCGGGCACGGCCTGGAGCACGGCCATGCGTTGCAGCACGTTGGTCATTTCTTCCAGCGTGGAAGCGGCGCTCAGGCCGTTCAGGCGCAGGGCTTCTGCGGTTTCGACCACGGTTTTGCCATCGCCCTGGGCCAGCGCGTCGATGAGGCGGAACACGTAGCTGCGGTCTACGCTGCCCAGCATCTGGCGCACCGTGGTTTCCTCCAGTTGGCCGTTGCCAAAGGCAATCGCCTGGTCGGTGAGTGACAAAGCATCGCGCATGGAGCCTCGGGCCGCGCGGGACAGCAGACGCAGCGCACCGGTTTCAGCCTGCACGCCTTCGGTGGCCAGCACCTGGGTCAGGTGCGACAGCACGGTTTCGGGGGCCATGGGGCGCAGGTTGAACTGCAGACAGCGCGACAGCACGGTGACCGGCACTTTCTGCGGGTCAGTGGTGGCCAACACAAACTTCAGGTACTCGGGCGGCTCTTCCAGGGTTTTCAGCATCGCGTTGAACGCGGTGTTGGTCAGCATGTGCACTTCGTCGATCATGAAGACCTTGAAGCGCCCTTGCACCGGCTTGTACACGGCCTGCTCCAGCAGGGCCTGCACTTCGTCCACGCCCCGGTTGGACGCAGCATCCAGCTCGGTGTAATCGACAAACCGACCGCTATCAATATCAGTGCAGGCGCTGCAGACACCACAAGGGCTGGCGGTGATTCCACCGGTGCCGTCGGGACCCTGGCAGTTGAGCGACTTGGCCAGGATGCGCGACACCGTGGTTTTGCCCACGCCGCGCGTACCCGTGAACAGGTAGGCATGGTGCAGGCGCTGGGTGGTCAGGGCGTTGCTGAGGGCCTGCACCACGTGCTCCTGCCCCACCATTTCAGAGAAATTACGCGGACGGTACTTGCGGGCGAGCACGAGATAAGACATGCGGCGATTCTAAAGGGCTGAACGCCCCCTTTCTGGGCGGGGCTAGCCCTCGATCAGGATCGCGCGAAAGTCGTTCACGTTGGTCAGCGTGGGGCCGGTCACCACGGAGTCGCCCAGCGCCTGGAAGAAACTGTGCGCATCGTTATTGTCCAGGCTGCTGCGCGGGTTGGTGCCCAACGCCCAGGCGCGGGCCAGGGTGCTGGGGGTAAGGACAGCACCGGCGATTTCTTCGGCTCCGTCCACGCCGTCGGTGTCGCCGGCCATTGCATAGACACCCGGCAGGCCGTTCAGCGCTACCGCCAGCGACAGCAAAAATTCGACATTGCGCCCGCCCCGGCCTGTGCCGCGCAGGGTCACGGTGGTTTCGCCGCCCGACAGCAATACGCAGGGCGTGGTGAACGGCTGGCCATGCACGGCCACCTGGCGGGCGATACCGGCCATGGCTTTGCCCAGATCGCGGGCTTCGCTCTCCAGGCTGTCGCCCAGGATGTACGGGGTGATGCCAGCCTCACGCGCCACCTGGGCCGCGGCTTCCAGGGCGATTTGCGGGGCGGTAATCATGCGGGTCTGGATACCGGCCAGGCGCGGGTCGCCGGGCTTGACGGTTTCACCCACACCACTTTCCAGCAGACTGCGCACCGCAGGCGGCACTGCAATGCGGTAGCGGTCCACGATGGCCAGCGCATCGGTGCAGGTGGTGGGGTCGGCCACGGTGGGGCCAGAGGCGATGTCGATGGGATCGTCGCCCGGCACATCGGATATCAGCAGCGTCAACACCTGCGCCGGGTGGCACACGGCGGCCAGCCGCCCGCCCTTGAGGCTGGACAAGTGGCGGCGCACGCAGTTCATCTCAGAAATACTGGCTCCGCTGTGCAGCAGCGCGGTGTTGACGGCCTGCTTGTCGGCCAGGGTCAGGCCTTCACCGGGGGCCACCAGCAGCGACGAGCCGCCGCCGGAAATCAGCGCAATCACCAGGTCGTCCGCCGTCAGGCCGGTGACCAGTTGGCGGATGCGCTGCGCCGCCTGCAGCCCAGCCGCATCCGGCACCGGGTGCGCAGCCTGCACAATTTCGATGCGCTGGCACGGCACGTCGTAGCCATAACGGGTAACGACCAGGCCCTCCAGCGGGCCACTCCAGTGGTCTTCCAGCGCCCGTGCCATCGCGGCCGAGGCCTTGCCCGCACCGATGACGATGGTGCGGCCCTTGGGCGGTGGCGGCAGGTGCGGTGGCAGGCACAGCGCGGGCTGGGCGGATGCCACGGCGGCGTCGAACATGCGGCGCAAGAGCGGGGTGCGGTCGGTGGAAGGCATGGCGGCGATCTTAAGTTCAGGCGACAGTGTGGCCAGCCATCAGCTCCAAACCTTTGACCAGGGCCGAGTGGTCCAGGTCGGCCATGCCATTGGCGGCGCAGACCTGCATCAATTGGGCAGCACCCGCCGTTTGTGGCAGGGCTACACCCAGCTCACGCGCACCTTGCAGGGCCAGGCCCAGGTCTTTCTGGTGCAGGCGGATACGGAAGCCAGGGTCAAAGGTGCGCTTGACCATGCGGTCGCCGTGCACTTCCAGAATGCGGCTGGAAGCAAACCCGCCCATCAGCGCCTGGCGCACCTTGGCCGGGTCGGCACCGGCTTTGCTGGCAAACAGCAGCGCCTCGCCCACGGCGGCGATGTTCAGCGCCACGATGATCTGGTTGGCCACCTTGGTGGTCTGGCCGTCGCCGTTGCCGCCCACCAGGGTGATGTTCTTGCCCATCAGCTCCAGCAACGGGCGCACGGTGGCAAAAGCCGCTTCCGAGCCGCCGCACATGATGGTCAGCGAGGCCGCCTTGGCACCCACTTCGCCACCGGACACGGGCGCGTCGATGTAGTCGGCACCCAATTCGTTGATTTTCAGCGCAAAGGCCTTGGTGGACATGGGCGAAATCGAGCTCATGTCGACGACTATCTTGCGGCTGTGGCCGTCTTCCATCACGCTAGCCACGGCCAGGCCGATGGCGATACCGTTCTCGCCAAACAGCACCGATTCCACGTCCGGGGTGTCGGGCACCATGGTGAAGGTGATGTCGGCGTTGCGCGCTACTTCGGCCGCATGGGCACAGGCAATAGCGGTGGATGCCGCAATGCCGGGGTGCACTTTGCGTGGTGCATAAAAGAACACTTGGTGGCCCGCGTTGACCAGATGCAATGCCATGGGTGCGCCCATGATGCCCAAACCGATAAATCCTAATTTCATAGCTACTCCTGGAGGTTATATAAGCGCTAGCGCCCGTTTTCGTTTAAAAAATTCTCAATATCCGCCAGTGCTGGCGGGTGCCTTGTTGGCACGCATCTTGGCAATGACTTGCTGAGCGCCTGCCGCCATCAGCCGCGCATCCGAGCTGACGGTGACGAACTGAAAGCCCTTGGCGATGCGGGCCAGCGCTCCATCGGTGGTGCCGTTGTGGATGCCCGCCACCACGCCGTGCGCCTTGGCGCGCGCCAGGATGTGGTCGATCGCCTCGGCGGCTTTGGGGTCTACATCGTCAAACACCGGGCGGCAGCCCAGGGCCAGCGACAGGTCTGAAGGGCCGATGTAGATCGCGTCCAGCCCCTCGACCGACAGGATGTCGTCCAGGTTGTCCAGCGCCTTGGCGGTTTCGATCATGGCGAAGGTGACGATGGTGTCGTTGGCGTGTTCGGCGTAATCAGCTCCACCGTACAGCGTGGCCCGCACCGGGCCAAAGCTGCGGGTGCCGCGCGGCGCGTAGTGGGTGTAAGCGATGAGCTTTTGCGCGTCTTCGCGGGTGTTGACCATGGGGCAGATCACGCCGTAAGCGCCCGCGTCCAGGGTTTTCATCAGAATGCCGGGCTCCAGCCAGGGCACGCGCACCACCGGCACCGTGTCGGTGGTAGAGATGGCCTGCAGCATGGGCACCATGGCCTGGTAGTCCACCATGCCGTGCTGCAGGTCGATGGTCAGCGAATCCCAGCCCTGGTGGGCCATGGTCTCGGCGGAAAAACTGTTCGGTATGGCCAGCCAGCCATTCACGGCAGCGCCCCCCGATTTCCACAGCGTGCGTAAGCGGTTTTCGCGCATGGGATGCTCCTTGGTGGGAATAAAAACTAAATGTGTTTGAGCTCGATGCGCTTGATGTCCTTGACGATCACCAGGTAGCTGAGCACGGTGACCAGGGCATTCAGCCCCACGAACAGCAGCGCCCCATTGAACGATCCGGTGGTGGCCAGGATGTAGCCGATCACGATGGGGGTGACGATACCGGCGATGTTGCCGAACATGTTGAAGATGCTGCCCGCCAGGCCAATCACTTCCTTGGGTGCGGTATCGGCCACCACGGCCCAACCCAAGGAGCCAACGCCCTTGCCAAAGAAAGCCAGCGCCATAAAGCCGATCACCAGCCATTCGCTGTCCACATAGTTGCAGATGATCATGCTGGTCGACAGCAGCATGCCGCAGACGATAGGCACCTTGCGTGCCACCGTCAGCGAATAGCCCGACTTGATCATGCGGTCCGAGATATAGCCGCCCTGCACCCCGCCGATGAAGCCGCACATCGCCGGCAGCGACACCATGAAACCCGCCTTCAAAATAGTCATGTGGCGCGACTGCACCAAGTACACCGGGAACCAGGTCAAAAAGAAATAGGTCAGCACGTTCACCGAAAACTGCCCCAGGTACACGCCCAGCAGCATGCGGTTGGTCAGCAGTTGCTTCAGGTAGAAGCCGGTCTGGCCCTTGGGCAAGGCCGCCACCTGCACGGTGCTGGCCTCGTTGCCCTGCTCCCCCATGTGGACCAAGCCGCCACCGGCTTCGATGTGCGCCAGCTCGGCCTTGTTGACCCAGGGGTGCTTCACCGGGCTGTGCACCAGCCGGAGCCAGAGCAAGGCCAGCGCAAAGCCCAGCACGCCCATCCACAGGTACACGTGGTGCCAACCCATCCAGTGGGTCAGGGCCGCCATCAAAGGCGTAAACACCATGGCCGCAAAATACTGCGCCGAATTGAAAATAGCCGAGGCCCGGCCCCGCTCCTGCGTAGGGAACCAGCTGGCCACCACCTTGGCATTAGCCGGAAACGCAGGCGACTCGGCCAGCCCCACCATAAAACGCAAGGCAAACAAGGTGGCGACGGCTGTGGCCGCACTGCTCCACACCCCAATGGTGCCCTGCAGCAGCGTAAAGGCCGACCACAAAAAGATGCTGGCCGCGTACACCCGCCGCGCACCAAACCGGTCCAGCAGCCAGCCGCCGGGAATCTGCGCCATCACATAGGCCCAGCTGAAGGCCGAAAAGATGTAGCCCATCTGGATGGCATCAAAGCCAAACTCTTCGCGCATGGCCGGGCCGGTGACCGACAGCGTGGCCCGGTCGGCGTAATTGACCGTGGTGACGATAAAAATCATCAGCAAGATCCAGTAGCGCATGCGGCTGGGGGTGGCTGCGCTGGCGGCGGTCGCCATGGGCGGATTCAAGGCAGACATGGGCAATTCCTAGGGTGGAGCGGAAATCAGAAGAAACGGCCAAAGACAAGCTGGGTTGCAGAATGCATTGCACTCCACAAGTCATACGTTGTCTGACAACTTGAGCTACTATCGCCGATTCCGTCCAGCCTGACACTAGGGTTTACACCAGTTAAAACGCAAAAATGGCGCTTGACGCGCCATTTTTAAAAGCCTATGTCATACGATGACTACAGGCTGAAGTGGGCCCTGCAAGGCCACGCCGGTGGACTATCCGCCCGCTCAGCGGTCCAGTGCCGGGCGCTTGGGGTCAAACTTCCAGCCCGGCACCAGGCTCTGCATAGCCATGGCATCGTCGCGCGCGCCCAGGCCATGCTGCAAGTAGAGCTGGTGGGCTTTTTCCACCTCGACCATATCCAACTCCACGCCCAGACCCGGCTTTTTGGGCACCTGCACCAGGCCGCCCTCGATTTGCAGCGGCTCCTGCGTCAGGCGCTGGCCGTCCTGCCAGATCCAGTGCGTATCGATGGCGGTCACGCGACCCGGTGCCGCCGCCGCTACGTGGGTAAACATGGCTAGCGACACGTCAAAATGGTTGTTGGAATGCGAGCCCCAGGTCAGGCCCCAGTCGCGGCAGGTCTGCGCCACCCGCACCGAACCCGCCATGGTCCAGAAATGCGGGTCGGCCAGTGGAATATCTACCGACTGCAGCGACAGCGCGTGGTTGAGCTGGCGCCAATCGGTGGCGATCATGTTGGTGGCCGTGGGCAGGCCGGTAGCGCGGCGGAACTCGGCCATCACCTCGCGCCCCGAGAAGCCATCTTCGGCCCCGCACGGGTCTTCGGCATAGGCCACCACGCCGCGCATGTCGCGCATCAGGCGCACCGCGTCTTTCAACAACCAGCCACCGTTCGGGTCCAGGGTGACGCGGGCCGCGGGGAAGCGGGCGTGTAGCGCGTGCATGGCCTGTATCTCTTCCTCGCCGCGCAGCACGCCGCCCTTGAGCTTGAAGTCGTTGAAACCATAGCGTTCGTGCGCCGCTTCGGCCAGTCGCACTATCGCCTCAGGGGTCATCGCAACTTCGTGGCGCAGGCGAAACCAATCGTTATCGGCACCGGGGTCAGCCACGTACGGCAGCTCGGTTTGAGTACGATCGCCCACGTAGAACAAATAACCCAGCATTTCTACCGCATCGCGCTGCTGGCCCTCGCCCAGCAAGGCAGCGACTGGCACGTCCAGGTGCTGGCCCAGCAAATCCAGCAGCGCCGATTCGATGGCCGTGACCGCGTGGATGGTGGTGCGCAAATCGAAGGTTTGCAACCCGCGCCCGCCAGTATCGCGGTCGGCAAACTGCTTCTGCACCTGCTGCAGCACGCGCTGGTGCGAGCCGATGGGCTGGCCGACCACCAGCGCGCTGGCATCTTCCAGCGTCTGGCGGATCTTCTCGCCACCTGGCACCTCGCCCACACCGGTGCGGCCTGCGTTGTCGGTCAGGATCAGCAGGTTGCGGGTAAAAAACGGGCTATGGGCGCCGCTCAGGTTCAGCAGCATGCTGTCGCGCCCCGCAACAGGAATCACCCGCAAAGCTGTAATGACGGGGGTGGAATGGGTGGGCATGGATGTCTCCGTAAATTGAAAAAATGGCGTTTTATCCAAAACAGCGCAATGTTAACGATAACATTTCAACTAAACAAGCCCATCCACCCATAAACCTGACAAAAACAACACGAAATGCGCGCACCGCCCCAGAGGCACGTGGATCACCCAGCCGTCGCTAGGGGCGTATATCCTCGCTTACAATATGCCTTGACGGACCTTCCCGCATGGTGAAGCGGCCAACCGGGTCAGGTGGGGAACCAAGCAGCCCTAACTGTGGAGCCAGTGCCGGGGTAAGGTTCGTCAACCCCCATTTCTTCCGGGTCCCTATTCTGGGCACCCTACTCTCCCCCCCCCAAAAAAATCACTCTCCCACCATGGCCATCGCCAGGGGGGAATTGGCGTTGTCCATCACCCGCTCAGCGCTTTTGCTGGCGATGGAGGGGAGCCACAACTCGATCACACCGGGCGTGGCTTTCAGTGCGTCGGGCAGATTACGGATCCACACCTGGTCGGGCGCACCGGGCAGCACCCACGGCGCACCCAGGTACTGTGACAAAGCCTTGGCGCAGGCCTGGCTGCCGGTGGGCGTGGCCGGGGCATTGGGGTTAGCGCGGTCGTGCAACACAAAGGTGGGTTTGGGCCAGGGCTCGGGGCGGCGCTGTTGACGCAGATCGGCGCTGCGCACCACGTTTTCCACCGGGGCCACTTGCACGGCGGCACTGACCTGCAGGTTCAAGGTGTCGCGCAGCACGTTGGCCACCGCAAACGATGCCGGGTCGTAGACCTGGATGTATAGCGTGGTTTTGCCGGTACAGGCCTGGGCGACCGCCTGGGCCTTGGTGTCCGGCACGGTGGGATCCACCGGTACCACGACCGGCGGGGGCTGTACAACAGGCGGCGGTGGATAGACCGTGCCCACGTTGGGCGGTGCCACCGACAGCTGGAACAGGGCCATCACACCCAGGGCATCCCACTTTGCCACCAGGCTGTCGTGCAGCTTCTGGCTGGCACGCGCCTGGTCGGCGGGGCTGGCACCGTTGACCCAGTAGCCCATGGCACTGCTGAGGATGGGGGGTTTTTTGACCAAACTGCACAGGTCCTGCACTCTTTGCTGGATGGCGTTGCTGCACACAAAATAGTTCTCCAGCTTGGCGCACTGCCCGGTAATCTGCTCCACCAGCCGCTCCACACCCGAGGCGTCGACGCGGCGCATGGCCGGACTGTCGCGACGGCCCAGCAAGTCTTCGGTTTGGGTCAACATGTGCTGGGGCAGCTTGGGGCAGGCATCTTCCAGGGTGTCCAATTTTTCGGACACTTTGGCGTACAGCTGGCTGGTGTCGGCTTGCAAATCGCTGCTTTTGCGCTGCAACTGCTCTTGCACCTGCCACAGGGACACGATCAGCGTGCCGGAGGCCCCCAGGCCCAGCGTGGTGCCGATGGCGGTGGCCCGTACGCCGCGCCGCCACAGGGGCTCGGACGGTTTGGAGTCGCCGGTTTTGATCCCGCCCAGCCGGGCTGCCACCTGCATGCCGTGGTGGGCCGGGCTGCGCCAGCCGGGCAGCAGGGCCAGCCATTCGTCGGTCAAGGCACGGCCAAAGTCTTCGCCCAGGCGGTGGTAGCTCTCCCACTGGGCCTCGTCAAATGACTGGTCGGCGGTGGATTCGTGCGGAAAACCGGGGTGCTTTTGCTTGTAGGCCAGCAGGTCCACGTCCAGCGCGTCGTGCATGTTGGGCTTGACTACCAGTAGCGTACCTTCGGGCCGAACCTCGGCCCCGCCCGGACCGGGGCGGGGGCGGTAGCGGATGCGCGCCAGCAGCACGCCGCGGCAGGAGTGGTTGTCTTGCATGTCTTCGGGTGACAGCACGGTGACCTCGCGGCGCTCCTGGGTGAACAGGCGGGTCAGCACCCGTGCGGCCTCGGCATGGCTGTAGAAGTCGATTTCGGCCCCAAAGTCGATGCGGGCCTTGCGCACCAGGTTTTCCAGGTCGCCAAACTCGTAGTCGGGGTCGCAACTGGCATCGGACAGGATGATGAAGTCCAGCTCGCGCTTGAGCAAGGCGTACACCCCGGTGTTCTCGAAATGCCCGCCGTCCGACAAATACCACCAGGGCCGCTCCACCCCGTAAAAGGTGGCCAGCGCCTCGTTGACCAGCATCATCGGCTTGGGACACCAGCGCCAGCCAAACCAGCTGCCCCACTTCAGGTCCGGGCTTTTGGTGGGGGCGCGCATCCAGTGGCCCAGGCGCACGCCCAGCAGGTACAGCAGCAGCGCCAGACCGCGCGAGGTGTAGGCCCCCGCCCCCGGCGATGCCGCGGCACCCGACACCGCTACCCAGCGGCCCAGGGTGCCCACATCCTGGCCCTTCTTTTGGGCCACAAAAGCCCCGGGCCCCACCTCGAAGCCGCGCCAGCTGGCGGTAACGGCCGCGCCCTTGCGGTCGGCGTTGTACAGGCCGCTGCGGTAGTCGCGGGTCTGGTTCAGGCAGGTGTTAACGAGGTGGATGGGGCCACCTTTTTGCTCGGGTGCGTAGGTGTGCATGTGCATGTCGTCGCCCTCCACCACCTGGGTCACGTCGGAGCGGGGTTTGCTGGGGTCGTCCATGTGGCGGTTTTTGTTGCCCGCGGCCAGGTAGGCGCGCACCAGCCGCGCGCGGTAAAAGCTGTGCAATGAGGACGAATTGGCCATTTGCGCATTGGCGGCCGTCAGCACCATCCAGGTGGCCCAGGCCGCCAGCAGCAGCCCGACCCGCAGCACCGCAGGCACATCCACAAACACCCCAAACGGGTTCAGCGCAAACACAAACCACTGCACCAGCACCAGCCAGCCCAGCCCCAGCACCACGCAGGCCAGCAAACTGGCCAGGTTGACCAGTCGGGGTACCCAGTCCTGCTTTTGTTTGCTGGTCTCGGCGGCCATTTGCTGTAGTGGCTGCACCAGGTTGCGCAGCACCAGCAACACAAAGCCGCCCACCCCCAGACCGCCCCACAGCCACGACGGGTTACCGTCGCGCTTGGCATCCAGCGCCTCCAGCCAGGCCTCTAGCAGCCACCAGCTCAGCAAATCCAGCGCGCCCAGCGCCAGCAAACCCAGGGCCAGCAGCAAAGCCCCGCGCAGGGCACTGGTGAGCCCATGGCGGATCTGGGCCACCAGCAGGGAATGCGATGCGTTGCGCGATTGCCAAAGCCACAGCACCACGCCAGCCTGGCCCAGAGTGAGCGAGCCCATGAACAGCGCGCAGGCATTCAGCCAGCCCGGCCCTTGCGCTACCGATATCCCCAGGCCCGCCGCCCCCACGCTACCCCACAGCAGCGCGGTGCACAGTCCGGCCACCAGCACAAACACCGCGTCGCGCAACCCCAGATGGTGCGTCACCAGCGCCTTGTCGCCGCCCGCATCGCGCGCCGCCCAGTAGCCCGCGATCAGGCCCGGCACCGTGGCCAGCGCCACCACCAGCGACAGCACCCACCACGGCGTATGCCAGGCCACCCAGCCGTTGAGCCACTGCAGGCGGTGCTGCAGCAGGTGAGGGGCCAACACCAGCAAGCCCAGCGCAAAGCAGGTGAACATCAGCTCGGTGTGGATGGCCAGCCAGGCCCGCAGATAGGTGGCCACGGCCGTACCGGTATCGCGCGAGCCAGAGGGATTCAGGTAGCGGCCATTACGGCGCAGCCAGGCCAGCACGGGCGAGGCCCCGTCGGCCATCAGTTTTTGTGCCGCCTGGATACCATACGTGGCCACCAGCCGCCCCCACATGGCCCCGATGTAGCCGCCGCCCGACACCGTGGACAAATAATCCAGCCGCCCCAACAGGCCATCGCGGGCAAGGCCGCGCGACACACTGCCGCTGCCGCAGCGGTTTTGCGCCAGACCGCGCATCAGCCCCAGAGCAAACGTGGCGCTGCGGATGCCGCCGCCCGACAAGGCCAGGCCCACACGGGGCAGATCCAGGTCGCTGGCATCACCCGGGCCCGCCTCAGTGGCGGCTGGTGGCTGGGCCAGCACGTGCTGCCTGCGCGCCAGCACCGCGGCCCGCTCGGACGCGCAAAGCGCTTGCAAGCTATCGGGATGCGGGTCTGGTGGCATGGGTTTCTCCGGCGGGCGGCTAGTGGCCCATTCTGAACCTGCGCCCCCCAAACTGCATCCCTACTATGCAGTACAAGCCTATATAGTCAAGCGCTACATAAAAAATAGCTACTTGCGTAGGTGCAATCTGCGCTAGAAGCCTAAAAACCTTATAAATCCACGTATCCTCCATCCCATGCTGAAAATCTTATCAACCCGCTGGCACGGCCTGGCGGGCAATACCCGGGGCGTGCTGCTGGTGGTGCTGGCCATGCTGTGCTGGTCGGTGCTGGACGCCTGCAACAAGCGCCTGATGGCCGAGGGCATCTCGCCCCGGCAGGTGCTGTTTTTGCAGTCCACCGTGGTCCTGCTGATGGTGGCCCCGCTGGTGGCCTGGACGCGGGGCCGCGTCATCCGCACCCGCAACCCGCGCATGCACCTGCTGCGCGCGGGCTTTATCGTGACCTCCGCCGGATGCGCGGCCTGGGCCGTGTCGCACCTGCCCCTGGCCGAGGCCAGCGCCTACCTGATGACTGGCGCGCTATTTATGCTGCCGCTGGGCGTGTGGCTGCTGGGCGAGCGCCCGCACTGGCTGCGCTGGCTAGGCGTGGCGGTGGGCTTTGCCGGTGTGCTGGCCATATTGCAGCCCGGTGCCGGGGCCTTCCAGCCCGCCGCGCTGGTGGCCTTGTTTGGCGCGCTGATGGAAGCCATGCTGGGTGTGGTGCTGAAAAAATATTCGGGCCACGAGCACCCCATCGCCATCCTCACCTGGAGCCAGACCGCCTGCTGGATCAGCTTTGGCGTGCTCAGCGGCTTCGCCCTGCCCAGCGTGCCGCCTGCGCTGTGGGTGCTGCTGCCCATCGTGGGCCTGGCAGCGTCGGGCATTTACCTGTCGTACTTTTTTGCCTACCGCTCGGGCGACGCGTCGGCAGTGGAAGCGGGCAGCTTTTCACTGCTGTTGTTCAGCCCCACGCTGGGCTACGTGTTTTTTGCCGAAACCCCGGCCGCCGCCTTCTGGACCGGCGCGGGCTTGCTGGTGTGTGGGATTGCGCTGGTGATTGTGGAGCCCAGCGGGCGATCGAGCTAGCTTTTTTATAGCTTCTAACGCTTGTGGAATAAGCACTGGAGGCCAAAAATACCATGAATCAGATTCACGGAAATACCAGCCACTGATTGATCTTTTGGCGCGACCAATCCTGCACGTCTTTCCCGTAGTGCTGCTGTGGCATGGAGGGCGGTTTGAGGTGCTGCGCCTCCTCCAACGCGGCCACGCCTCGCTGGGCTTGCTGCATGGCCTCCCGCACAGAGAGGTTCAACAGGCCGGGCTGGCGTAACAGTTCCTTGATGAAGTAAGTGTTGTCACTTTGGCTCTGGCAGCCAAACGACACCCGGTCCTTGGCCGCAGCGGTGAAGATCATGCGCGTGGGCTGCTGCAAAGCATCCAATAAAGAACCGGAAAAGCAAGCCGACACCAGCAGCAAGGTGGGCTGCTTTTGCAGCGGCTGCAACCACTGCGCCAAATCGCTTGCGCCCACCACGCCCAAAGGCTTATGGCCCGCATGCACCGCCAGCAAACCGGGCGCGCCGTGTGACGACAGCAGCAGCATTAGCTTGTCTTGCGGACGGGCCAACGCCCCCAGCGTTTGCAGCACCTGCTGGATATTCTCCCGGGTGGCATACGGCCAATCGGCATCCTGCAACGGCGCCGGATTAGCCAATTTGAAAACAACCGCATGCGGGTCTATGGCCAGCGCGACCTGTTCGGCCAACTGCACGTCATTGCGAAAGGCGGTAGACCGGTCGTCCATGGCCACGCCCACAAACAGCAGCCGGGGCGTTGCAAACTCTGCCAACGTGGCTTGCGCCTGAACGACCTGCTGCGCCAGCAAGGCATCACTTTTGGCCTTGTTTTCAGAAGAATAAGGGGAGGTAGCGCAAGCTGCTAGAGCGAAGGCAGCTATCAAAACTATAACAATCCGCATGGTTTTCAACATACGCATCCCATCCTGCCTATAAAAGTTCCAGCCATTGAAGTCCCCAAAGCCACCACCCGCCCCATGGCCGCAATAGTCTGCGGGCGGTGGGCGATGACGATCCGGGTCATGTCCAACTGCTGGATGGCCTGGTTCACCAGGCTCTCGGTGTCGGTATCCAGGTGGCTGGTGGCCTCGTCCAGCAACAAAATTTGGGGTTGCTTGTACAGTGCCCGCGCCAGCACCACCCGCTGGCGTTGCCCGCCCGACAGGGCGCTGCCCATATCGCCCACCAAGGTGTTGTAGCCCATGGGCATGCGGACAATTGCGCTGTGTACCGCCGCCATCTGGGCCACTTCCTCGATCCGGGCATAGTCTATGTGCGGGTCAAACAGGGCAATGTTTTCAGCTACCGATCCGGCGAACAAACGGTCATCCTGCATCACCACGCCCACCATGTCGCGCCACGCCTGCAAGCCTAGCTGCTTGATCGGCAGGCCACCCACCAGCACATCGCCCTCTTCCGGCTTCAGCTGGCCCAGCATGATTTTCAGCAAGGTGGTTTTACCGCAACCAGAAGGCCCGGTAATCGCCACCGACTCGCCCGCCTCGATGCACAGGCTGAGATCTTTGAGCACCCAAGGCTCGTCTGCCGCGTAGCGAAAGCGCACGTTGCGCAACTCGATGGAGGCGGGCAAACCGGTTTGGACTGCATCCTGGGATCGATAGGCATCGGCATCCAGGCGCGGCTCGGGCCGGGTCAAAACAATGTCGGCCAGCCGCGCGGTTTGCAGGCCCAGCATCCTGAACGACAAAGCCTGGTCTACCAGTGCCGAAGCCCGCCCCACAAACTGCCCCTTGTAGCCCAAAAAGGCCACCAGCATGCCCACAGACAAGTGCGCATCCAGCACCAGCTTGGCCCCCAGATACAGCACTGCAGCGTTCTCCGCAGTCACCAAAAAACCATTCAGCGCATTGAAAGCCAGAGACTGGCGCTGCACCAGCAGCCCGGCATTGGTGCTTTCCACCGCCAGGTTCATGAAGCGGCGCAACCGGTCGTCCTCGCGGTTAAACAGCTTCAATGCCTGTACCCCCCGAATGCTTTCCATAAAGTAGCTTTGCTGTTGCGCCACACGCACAATTTGCTCACCGTTGGCCTGGCGCACCACACCATAGCGCAGCACCCGCACCACGGCATACACCACCACAGCCGCCGCCGCCACAGCAGACAACAACGGGCTGTAAACCAGCATCACCCCCAGCGTCACCACCGCCATGATGCCGTCGATCACCGCGCCCACCATGCCGCTGGTCAACGTCTGTTGCAGGGTGTTGATGCTGCCAAAGCGCGACACCACATCACCCAGATGGCGCTTTTCAAACCAGGCCATCGGCAGACGCAGCAAATGGGCAAAGGTGTTGCTGACCCATTGCAAGTTCAAGGTGGTAGTCCTGTGCATCAGCACCCAGCCGCGCACCCAGCCCGCCGCCACCTGAAAACCACCCACCAACACCAGCCCCACGACCAGTACGGCCAGCAGATCTGCGTCACCCGACACCAGCACATCGTCAATCACCCATTGCGAAAAGAACGGCAGCACCAGACCAAACACCTCAAGTGCCGCCGCCAGCGCAAACACCTGTAGCAGCGAGCGCCGCAAGCCCCGCACCTTGCCCAGCAACGTACCCAGACGCAATTGCTGGCGTTCTTTTTTAGGCTGGAACTCCGCGCCAGGTGACAACTCCAGCGCCACGCCGGTAAACGAACGGCTGGCCTCCTCGCGCCCCAGGCTGCGCTGCCCGCGGGCCGGGTCCAGAATGTCGATGCGCTCGCGCCCTACCCGTCGCAACACGACAAAATGCTTCAAATCCCAATGCAGGATGCAGGGCAGACTTAAGGCAACGCTGAATAAGTCCCGACCTGGCGCGTGACTTGCATTGGTATTGTCATCCCTCACAAGGCGACAAAGATGAAGCAACACACCCTGGCCCTGGCCGCCGACCAAGAAGCGGGATTCGCCCAGCACCGCAAAC
>NZ_JANXMU010000067.1 GCF_025354435.1 Rhodoferax sp. | reverse complement strand
ACCAAGCCTGGCAGCCAGCATGCCACCAGCATGCGCGTTGCCGAACGGACCAAGTTGGGCAGTACCGCGGCCGATGTGCCCAAATTGCCTTGGGCATGGGCCAGCAATGGAAACAAGACGCCCAGCATCGCGACCGGAATCGCAGGCAGTCGCGACAGCACATCAAAAGGCACGGTGTAATGCGTCACAGCAGCGGTAGACAGCACAGCAGCAATGGCAAAACGGTCAAAGTACGACAGCAGCGGTCCCACCAAATTGCTTACCGTGAGCCAGCCCCCAAAGTGCAATAGTTGGCGAAGTCCATTGGACGGCGGAGCCTGTGGGGCGTGGGCAAATTCTTGCTTCGCCAGCCAGGCAAATGCCAATGCGGTGCCGATCCGCACCAGCAACAAGCCCGCCATCACGGCGCGTAAATCGACCGAATACAGTGCAATCAGCCAGGGCACGCAAAAGCTGGCTATGCCAGAAGGGATGCGTACGCTGTTCATGGCGGTAAACCGGCTGCGCGCCTCTAAAACACCGGTGCTGCAGGTGGACCACATCAAGAATGGAATGGCAAATGCCAACATGGCCCATGCAGCTGGAGCCTCCGTGCGTACCTCGGCGGGCATCTGGATGGCAGTGCCGACCCACGGTGTACAGCCCAATAGCAACACGGCCCAGGTGGCTCCAATTCCCCCCATAAGTCGGCGGGCCATGCGCGCCATAGCCGCCTGGACCGCCAGTGGCATGCCGGATGCATTGTGGTGCGACAGGTACTGGGTCAGTGCGCGTCCTAAGCCCAGGTCCAGCAGGCCAAAGTAGCCGACCAAAGCCCAGGCCAAAGTCAAGGCACCAAAGCGATCCTGCCCCAGGCGGTGGATCAGCCCGGGTACGACAGCCACGCCTACGAGCATGGGCAGCACCATCCCACTGACGTTGAGGGCAATATGCGTGAAATGGTTGCGTGTGAGCATGTGGCGATCAGGCGCTTTCACGGCGCTCATCGCATACTTCTGGCCGTCCTGCCGAAGGACTCCCGGGCGCGCGTGCAGTGGTATTGAGTGCGCAGCCTGGCACCAACTGTGCAAGGTATGCGTGCAGAGCCGGTAGGTCGTTGCTTTGCGCTGCCGTCCATAAGACTTGCAACTGGCCGGACAGTACCGACCAGGGGATGAACTCCTCATGGGCTTTCATGATCCGCGGGTGCGGTGTGGCAGCCGGGTTGTTGCCGATCAATAATTCTTCATAGAGTTTTTCACCAGGGCGCAAACCGACAATTTGGATATCGATATCACCCGCAAAGGTGGTTGGGTCGCGCAAAGTGAAGCCTGACAAGGCCACCATGCGTTTGGCCAAATCCAGGACTTTCACGGGTGCGCCCATGTCCAGCACAAACACATCGCCACCTTGTGCCATGGCACCGGCTTGCAGCACCAGCTGGGCAGCTTCAGGGATGGTCATGAAGTAGCGGGTGACCTCGGCATGGGTCACGGTAATTGGCCCCCCACTGGCAATTTGCTGGCGAAACAGTGGCACCACGCTGCCACTGGAGCCCAGAACATTGCCAAATCGCACCATAGCGAAGCAGGTTGCGTGCGGTGGCGGTGGTGCGCCGTTAGCAGCGGTGTTCTCAAAAACAGGATTGGGCTCGTTGGCCAGCGCTTGCAGAATCAGTTCTGCCACACGTTTGGTAGCTCCCATGATGCTGGTTGGGCGTACGGCCTTGTCGGTGGACACCAGTACGCATTGGGCTACGCCATTCTCCAGTGCGGCGCGGGCTACATGCAGGGTGCCAAATACGTTGTTTGCAATACCTTCGGCAGGGTTGCTTTCTACCAACGGTACATGTTTGTAGGCTGCCGCGTGGTAGACCGTACTCGGGCGGTGCGTTTTAAATATGCCCGATATCAAGCTGTAGTTGCGAACACTGCCGAGTAAAGGCACCAGTTCCACGGTGAGTGCGTGTTCGGTGCACAGAGCTAGCAGCTCCGCATGGATGGTGTAAAGCCCGAATTCATTGTGGTCTACCAGTACCAAACACAGGGGCCGTTCCACCACAATCTGCCGGCACAGTTCGCTGCCAATGCTGCCACCTGCACCTGTCACCAGCACGGTTTTGCCGGTCAGATTGCGGGCCAGCAGCTCGGGGTGGGGCGGGATGGGTTCGCGGCCCAAGAGGTCTTCGATGTCGAGTTCTCGGATGTCTTGCACCGTGACGCGGCCGCTGGCCAGGTCCGACAAGCCCGGCAAGGTGCGCACGTGTACCGGCAGGGTTTGCAGGGTTTGCAGAATTTCGTTACGGCGCTCTCGGCTGACACTAGGGACGGCCAGCAAAATGTCGGTGACATTCTGCCGGCTGACGATGCCGGGGATCTGCTGTGGCCCGTACACCGGCACGCCGTTGATGCTGCGGCCTGCCTTGGCGGCATCATCATCTACAAAACCGAGGATGGTGTAGGTCCGCGTGCTGCCCAGCGCTGCGGCAGTTTGCACGCCTGCGTTGCCCGCCCCATAAATCAGTAAACGTGCATCGCTGCGCCGGGCATTGCCGTCCAGCCCTGCCAGCCAGAAG
>NZ_JANXMU010000065.1 GCF_025354435.1 Rhodoferax sp. | reverse complement strand
TTTGCGGTGCTGGGCGAATCCCGCTTCTTGGTCGGCGGCCAGGGCCAGGGTGTGTTGCTTCATCTTTGTCGCCTTGTGAGGGATGACAATACCAATGCAAGTCACGCGCCAGGTCGGGACTTATTCAGCGTTGCCTTAAAGAAGTGAAATGTTCGACATTCGTGTCGTTTCAGCATTTGGCGGAGTTGTACGCGAAAGGGGTACTCGACGAATTCGGGTTTTCCGTTCGCATGTGCGCTGCTGATGGCAAGTACCCTGCTACGAATCCCGTCAAAAAAATACTCCCAACCAGTATCAAACCTGGCTCATCGTTCGACTTGGCGGTTCAAGGCGTAGATGTTTCACAACCAGCTAACCGCGAATTGAGAGCAGCGCTGCTTCGCACTTACATAAAGCTTTAAGGGAACCTGTGAAGCCATCTGTTACCCATGTCGAAATCATCGCCACTTTCAAGCGGGCGGAGTCGGATGCTGCCCACAAGTTCGAATTGATCAAAGCCGCCGCCAAAAAAGGACCCAAGGCCATCCAAGCAGCCGTTGACGCAGCGGCAAAGGCGGCAAAACGCAGGGACTCGTACGCAAAGAAGCTGGATGCCTTGGGTGTGAGTCTCCATGATTGAGGAGTCATCCGCCTATTTGCCTACACCGGTCATTGGCGACTCCCCCCACTGGACCCAACCCAAAGGACAAGATGCTGATCCTGCAGCGCCACGCCCAGGCGGCCAGTACTGCCGCACCGGTGGAGTCGGGCCTGTCGCTGGAGAAGATCCGCTTTCGTCACGCGGTCATTGACGGCAATCAGCCGCCATTGGCCAGAAGCTGGTTTTCATTGTCACCTGACAAAGGACTGCCCAAGACTTAAAACGGTCGGTCAATGAAGACCATTAAGGGTAGCAACCGGTTCACTCCATCAGGCGGTTGCAGATTCTGTAGAGAATCGATAACTAAATGCAGATGGATTAATCGGCATTTGGTTTCATTTGAGTAAATACATCCTTTATATTGTCTGGCTGCAATGCCCATCGATAAGCGGGGTGCATTTCCCAGTCAAAGCCAAAGTCTACGAACTGATGTGATAAATAACGGCTTTCTTCAAAATACTTTCGCTGAATAAATTCACCTTCTTCCTTCCGGGCGGTCAGAAAGTTAATCTTGTACATGAAAGCCGCCAGACTTTTTTTGTCTGCCACTTTGCCATTTGAAAACTTAAACACTCCGGATTGCATTACATTTTCAATTTTTTTCAGAATAGCCTCAGTGGTATGCGAATATCCATTGCTTGTTTTTCTGTCTTGACGAGAAGGTTTCATGCCAAAAAGTAGTCGTTCTATGTCTGGCAATTCTGAGCGATACTCGTTGATGGTATCTTGCATTCTTCCTTGTGAGTACTCTTCAAATACTGCATTGAAATGCTCTGTGCTTATCAATGTTGATTTGCTTTCAGCTGCGCGCCGTGCCGCAAGCGTGCAAAGCTTAACTAAGTCTCTCGGCCGTTTTCGGATGAGAGACATCATCATCCTGTAGGTTGGGATTTTCGACCAACTTCCTTTATCTTCAAATATCGGAGACATGATTGGGTTTAGGTATTGCGCTAACTGAGGCTGCGTCATTTCTACCAATTTATGCGTTTCATGCGTTCTCCCCGCATACAGCTCGAATCGCTTGGCCAAGAGAGCCAATATCTCGTGATTACTCCATGAGTACCAAATAACGGATCCTTCTATCTTGTCGGTTGATTCATCTGATGTCCTAACCAAATAATAAACATCAGATCGCAGACTTATTCGAAATGAAACGCCTTTGCTTTCGGATGCAATATCACGAACTGCATTTATCAATGCAGATATTTTTCGGATGTCCTTTTTTTATCCCTCCCAACCTCGATCAAGATCATCTAGGTAAACATATATTCGACCGCTGCTCAGGAACTGATCGACTATTATTTTTTTCGTTCCTTTTAAATTTACATATTTATCTGCTTTGAAAGTAGATTGTAAGAAATCGATAAATTTCCCGCCGTAAGTGTTTAGGTTTGCACGCCATCCGTCGTACTGAAGCCCAAGGGAGCTTAGAACCTTGCTCGCAATTATTTCGGAGATGCCAAGCTTCCACTCGCGAATAAGTTTAAGAAAGTCTTGTTCTTGATCACCAATTCCAGCGATGTCGTCAGGTTTAATTAAAATTGAAATTTTTCCATCAGCTTCTTCCTCTGCCATGGCAACTTTAAATAGTGCTGATTTTCCAATTCCTTTGTGTCCCACAAGCAATCGAATGGGTAGATTGTTGGCAACTTGACCGAATACGTTACTTTTAAAATAATAGGCCTTGAGTAACTCAAGGTCCTCGTCCTCGGCCGCCTCATGTCCGAACAGGCGCGCAATGTTTGTTTCTGAAAAATCCATATTTCCCCCTTTTATTAAGCTACATCTTACTTGCTGTTTTATAGTGGTCTCTGTTGCAAATTGAAGAAGGCTTACGTTTGCGCATTTCGTATATTTTCCTTAAATTCACCGAAAATGAACGACCGCACTCGCCTGCAGTTTCGCTGCTCGAATCTCAGTCATCAGCGACCGCAACGGGTCCAAAGCCGTCTTCTGAAAAGCGCACTTGAACCATAGGTTCAACCCGAACTTGCCATTTGGCTTGGTTAAGAGGGCGGGGCCGGACTCCTGCAAATGCTACAGATTTTTGCCGCAAAATATGTAGCATCTTGTGCTGGTTTCTTATGCGCTGGAGGTACTTTTTGTATGTTCTTTCCAGCCAACCCAGTCCCACAATCTTCCTGGCCAGCACATGGATGTAACCCCGCCCAGCTAGTGCGGCAGGAGGGATGTTGGTTGTATATCGACGGGCGGATGCACGGGATGGAATAGGGTGCTACATAAAAAAGAGCTGCTTGTGCCCATCTTATCGACGTAAAGTGCCTAAAAAATTCACAAAACCGTGGAACCCTGTTTTTACTCTAGGTTGGCACTACCCAGGGTGCCATGCTGCGGCTAAGCTGGCGTACTTCACAGGAGACCACGCATGCAGATCCGACCCGCCCAAGACACCGATTTCGCCCAGTGGTTGCCGCTGTGGCAGGGCTACCAGACGTTTTACAAAACCACCATCCCCGAAGCCGTCACCGCGCTGACCTGGCAGCGCTTTCTGGACCCGGCCGAGCCCATGCACTGCGCGGTGGCCGAGATCGACGGCGCGCTGGTGGGCATGGTGCATTACATCTACCACCGCAGTTGCTGGACGGCGGGCGACTATGTGTACCTGCAGGATTTGTTCACCTTGTCCAACCTGCGCGGCAAGGGGGTGGGGCGGACCTTGATCGAGCATGTGTACGCCAGCGCCGCCCATGAGGCTGCCGCCCGGGTGTGGTGGCTCACGCACGAGAGCAATCTGGACGCGATGCAGCTCTACGACCGCATCGCCGACAAGAGCGGCTTTGTGCAGTACCGCAAGATGATCGTTTGACTGGTGGTGTGAAGTTTGCTATATTTTTAAGAGCTACTTGTGCTGGTGGAATAAGGGCATGAACCTATTTTTATAGGTAAATTTCTTGGTGGTGCGGGCCGCAGCCGGGCTGTCAGAATCGGCCCCACCCATCCACCTCCGGAGATACTTTCCCCATGTTGACCATCCACCACCTCGGTATATCGCAGTCGGAGCGCATTGTCTGGCTGTGCGAAGAGCTGGGCCTGCCGTTCACGCTGCAGCACTACACCCGTGACGCGGTGACCATGCTGTCGCCGCCCGCGTTGAAGGCCTTGCACCCGCTGGGTGCGGCACCGGTGATCGCCGATGGCGACCTGCTGCTGGCCGAATCCGGGGCTATCGTGGACTACATCCTGGCCAAATACGGCGGTGGCCGCCTAGTGTTGGCTCCAGACCACCCAGACTTTGCGCAGTACCTGTACTGGCTGCACTTTGCCAATGGCAATCTGCAGCCCAATCTAGGGCGCAACATGGTGTTGCGGCGGCTCAACCTGGCGACAGACAACCCTATTCTGGTTGGCACCCGCGGTCGCTTGGACCTGGTGCTCGGCTTGGTCGAAGCGCGGCTGGGCGAGGCCGACTACCTGGCAGGGGCGGAATTCACGGCGGCCGACATCATGGCCGTGTTTTCGCTCACCACCATGCGCACCTTCATGCCGTTTGACCTGGCTCCGTATCCGCATATCCGCGCCTATTTGCAACGCATTGGTGCGCGCCCGGCCTACCGCAGTGCCATGCACAAGGGCGATCCGGGCCTGGTGCCGATGCTGGACTGACAGCCAAGCGGATATCGGTTGCTATTAATACAGTAGCTGGTTGTGTAGCTTGAATCAGCAATTGGGCTTGTTCTGGATGCTTTTTTGCGCCACTACATTCGCCCGTTTCAGTTTGTAACCGCCGCCAGCTTCCGTCCATCCGTCAATAGCCATTAACCAGAGCTTTCACTCCGGGGTACAGGCTGTTGTAATGCAGCTTGGCTAGAGTGAAACCGATGCGCCACCCCACACCTCTACGTACTCCGTGGCCTTTGCTCAATAGACGGCAGTTTGCGCTGGCCGCTGCGGTGTCGCTGCCGCTGGCTGCACCGCGACGGGCCGGTGCGGCGGGCACCGAGGTCTTGCGGGTTTTGGCCTGGCCGGGGTATGCGGATGCCGACATCGTCAAAACCTTTGAGCAGCGCATGGCCTGCCGGGTGGAGGTCACGGTGATCGATTCCGACGTGGACCTGTGGCAAAAAATCAGCCAGCACACCCCAGATGCCCAGCCTGCAGCTTTTGATGTGTTTGCGGTCAACACCGCCGAGCTGCAGCGCTACATCCAGCAGAACTGGGTACAACCCATCGCCACCGCCACGGTACCCAATCTGACCCGGCAACTGCCGCGCTTCCAGAACCGGGCAGCCATTCCCGGCCTGGTGCACGCGGGCAAAACCTATGCCATTCCGTACACCTATGCCGAGATGGGCCTGGTCTACGACCGCCAGCAAATCAAACAGCCACCCACTTCCATCGCCGCCCTGTGGGACCCCCGCTACCAGGGCAAGGTGATTGCCTACAACGCTGGCACGCACAACTTCGCGCTGGCGGCCATGGCACTGGGCCTGAAGTCGCCTTTTCGTCTGACCGACAGCCAGTGGCCGCAGGCGGTAGAACGGCTGATTGCCCTGCGCCGCAACGCGGGCGGTTTCTACACCCAGCCGGAGGAGTCACTGGCTCTGTTCAAAAACCGCCACGCCGCGCTGCTGTTTGCCAACTACGGCCGCCAGCAGGAGGTGATGTTCCGCGCGGCCGGGCTGGACGTGGGCTATGCCATCCCCAAAGAAGGTGCGCTGGCCTGGCTGGACTGCTGGGCCATCACCCGCGGTGCCACCAACCCGACCCTGGCCGCAGCCTGGATCAGCTACCTGCTGGAGCCCGAGCCTGGCCTGGTGCTGGTGAAACGCCAGGGGCTGGCCAACACCACCTCGGCCTCGTCTGAATACCGTGCCGAAGACCGCCTGGTCTGGCTGGAGCCGGTGGAAAGCGAAGAGCGCCGCAACCTGCTGTGGACCCGCATCGTGTCGGGCGACCGCGCCAGCAAGGTCCTGTCCCCATGACGCAGTGCACTCCATGAGGTGGGGCATCGTCGGCAAGCTAGTCCTGTTGCTGGCCGCCGTAGGGTTTTTGGCGGCCGGTTTGACCGGGTTCTATGCCTACCAGGCCAGCCGCAACCTGCTGGTGGATTCGGCCAAAAACAAGCTGCTCACCTCGACCCAGGTACTGGCCCGGCGTATCACCCAGACGCGCGAGGAGGTGTCGCGCAATCTGCAGGTGCTGGCGGGCTTGCCGATCACCATCTCCATCCTGCAACACCAGGACTGGGACGACACCGAGCAACTGGCCAAGTTGTTTGGCCTGCTGATCGATGCCAACCCCAGCTATTTGCAGCTGCGCCTGATCTCGGCCAGCGACTACGGGCTGGAGCGCGTGCGGGTCGAGCGGGTGGGGCCGTCTACGCTGCGCGTGCAGGGCGACGACCTGCAGGAAAAAGGCCACTATGCCTATGTGTTCGACACCCTGAAGCTGCCCGCCCGCGCCACCTACATGTCGCGCATCACCATCAACCACGAAGGCGGCTCCTACGCGGGCCTGGAGCAGCCCACACTGCAACTGGCCATGCCGGTGATGGATGCCAACAACACGGCCATTGGCGTGGTGGTGGTGAATATGGACCTGAACGGCATGTTCAACCTGCTCGCCGCCGACCTGCCGCCTACCTTCAAGCTGTTTTTGGCCAATGCCGAAGGCGACATCCTGGTCCACCCGGACAGCAGCAAAACCTTTGGCTTCGACAAAGGCCGCCGGGTGCTGTTGCAAGACGAGTTTGAACCCCTGCGTCCGCTGATCAGTGGGCAGCAAGAGCACGTGGTGTTCGAGGCCCGAGAAGACGGCTATGCCGATGCCCCCGTGGTGGCGGCCTTTATCGCGGCCAAGGTCCATGTGTCCAGCAGCGAAACCCGGCTGCTGTTGGGCCTGGCCCAGCCGCTGGACCAGGTGCTGGCGCAGTCGCAGCAGCTGGGCAGCACCATTTTGCAGATCGTGGTGGGCCTGTCCATGTTGTGCCTGTTGCTGGCCGTGCCGCTGGCCCGGGCCATGACGCGCCCGATCAACGCCGTGACCGCCGCCGCCCAGCGCTTTGCCAACGGCCTGCCGCCGGGTGATCTGCCCCTGTTGCGGCGGGATGAAATCGGCAGCCTGGCGCGCAGCTTCCACCAGATGCACCTGCAGATCACCGGGCAACTGGCCGACCTGCACGACAACCAGGAAGAGCTGGAACACCTGGCCCAGCACGACATGCTGACCGGCTTGCCCAACCGCCGCCTGTTCCAGGAGCGGCTGGAGAAGGCCCTGGCCCATGCCCGCCGCTACGGCGAACAGGTCTGCCTGCTCTTTATCGACCTGGATGCCTTCAAGGCCATCAACGACGGCTACGGCCACGACGCGGGCGACGAGGTGCTCAAAACCGTGGCCCGGCGCATGCAGCACATGGTGCGCGAGGTGGACACCGTGGCCCGTCTGGGCGGGGATGAGTTTGTGGTGCTGCTGGGCGCTGCCGTATCCCACAGCCATCTGGCCACCATCGCTGGCAAGCTGCTTACCGCCATCCAGGAGCCGATACCGGTGCAGGCCCAGGAGTTAAGGGTCACCGCCAGCATCGGCATCAGCCGCTACCCGCAAGACGGCCAAACCGCCGCCGACATCCTGGCCACGGCCGACCAGGCCATGTACAGCGCCAAGCTGGCCGGGCGCGCTGGCTACCGTTTCTTTTCTGCCTCAGTAGAGTGATTTACTATTGTTTTTGTAGCTACTAGCGTAGAGGGAATATGCGCTAGAGGCCTAAAAAGCTTATATTTTCTACCCAGCACCAACTCACTGCAGATGTGCATGCCGGGTGAACAAATCTGCCGCCCAGTCCACAAACGAGCGCACCTTGGCGCTGAGGTGGTGGTTCGGCGGGTACACCACGTAGATGGGGATGGAGGGTATGGCCCAGTCGGGCAGCAGCTGCACCAGCGTGCCATCCGCCAGGTAGGGCGCGGCCATAAAGGTGGTCATCTGCGAGATGCCCAGGCCGGCCAGCGCGGCGGCCATGTAGGCATTGCTGTCGTTCACGGCGATGCGGTAGCTGCTGTTGGGCGTGCTGTGTGCACCATCTTTGAAGAAGTCGTTGGCAAACATGCGCCCGGTGCGGGGCGAGAAGAAGTTCACCATGTGGTGGTTCTGCTCCAGGGCCTGCGGATCTAGCGGCGTACCAAAGCGACGCAGGTAGTCGGGTGAGGCCACGGTGATCAGCGGCAGGTTGCCAATGCGCCGCGCCACCAGCGACTGGTCGGTCAGCTCGCCGCCGCGAATCACGCAGTCCACGTTGTCGCCAATCAAATCCACCGGCCGGTCGCTCACGCCCAGGTCCAGCTGGATGTCGGGATAGCGGTCGAAAAAGGTGGACAGGGCCGGGATGATCAGCAGGCTGGCCAGCGACGAGCCCACGTCCACCCGCAAACGCCCCTGTGGGTTGGTCTGGGCATTGCCCATGCTGGCTTCCAGTTCGTCCAGGTCGGCCAGCAGACGGGCGGTGCGCTCGTAGTAGGCGGCACCGTCGGCGGTGACCGTCACGCGGCGGGTGGTGCGGTTAAGCAATTTGACGCGCAGGCGTGCTTCCAGATGCTGGATTTGCTTGGTGACGGTGGCCTTGGGCAGCGCCAGTGAATCGGCGGCTTTGGTAAACGTGCCTGCCTCCACCACCCTTGCAAACACGCGCATGGTCAGTATCTGATCCATAGTTCCTCACTTCGTTCGGTTGGCACACCCCCAGGCTGCAGCGCTTCGCGTCTTTCGTCCACCCCCTTGCAGGGAGCAGCACCAGTGGCCCGGCGGAGCCGGTTCCACGGTACTTTGCGATCTGCAGGGGTATGGTTAGCGCCCCGGCTTTCTTCCAGTCTGGCGCGGTGCCGGATCTTCGCACGCAAAAGAACGCCGATTGTTGGTGATTTGGAAACAGAGAACTCGCAATACCCCCTCTTTATCCATGGTGGGCAAGTTACTACATTCCATTACATTCCCGCACCTTCTACAGGTTCCCCCTATGTCGCCCCGTTCTGCTGCCAGCTCTGCCATCGAAGAAACCAACACCTGCATTGCGCTGCCCCAGCGAGCGGCGGTGGATGTGCGCATGTACGGTAAGCGCGTGCCGGGCGGCGCGTCACCGCTGGTGGTGCATTTCCATGGCGGGGCCTTTGTGGCGGGCGGGCTGGACAACGGCTCCACCGTGGCGCGGCTGCTGGCCGGTGCGGGCGCGGTGGTGGTGTCGCTGGCCTATCCGCTGGCACCGGCGCACCCGTTTCCCGAAGGCGTAGAGGCCGGGTACGACGTGCTGGCCTGGGTGCACAAGCACCGGGTGCGGCTGGCCGGGCAGGGCGCACGGGTGTTTTTGGCCGGTGAAGAGGCCGGTGGCAACCTGGCGGCCGCCGTGGCCGTAATGTCGCGTGACCGGGCGCACCCGCCGCTGGCCGGGCAGATTTTGCTGTCGCCCATGCTCGACCCCTGCGTGGGCACCGCCTCGTTGCGCGCCGCCGCTGCCGAGCGCCTGGCCACCGGTTGCAGCGATACCAATGCCTGCAAATTTGCCGATGGCTGGCACCAGTACCTGCGCTGCCCGATGGATGCCGAGCACCCTTACGCCGTGCCCGGCATCTCGCGCCGCTTGGCTGGTCTGGCCCCGACCCTGGTGCTCAGCGGGGCCGATGACCCGCTGCGCGACGAGGCCCGCGTCTATGCCGAGCGTCTGCGCAGCGCCGGTATCGCCGTGACCTACCAGGTGCTGCCCACCGCCCAGGGCTGGCCGGACGCGCTGCTGCTTCCGGCCAACAGCGAATGCGTCTGTGCCAGCGCTGTGCAGCAGCAGTTCCGCGCATTTTTCGATGCCACCCGCCCGGTGCTGAAGCCTGCTGCCGACGGCGCGGGCAGTTGTTGATCCGCAGCCCTAACCCTTCCTGATTTACCGCTTTTCCGGCCGCTGTAGCGACCGGCTGGGCCGCCGCATTGCCTTTTTTATTTTTGCTTTCTGAAAGACCACCATGACCCGTACTCCCTCCTTCGCCTACCGCAGCGCTATTTGGACCGCTGCCGCTTCGCTCACCGCCGTGGCAGCTGCCGCCACCATCGTGTTTGGCCTGCAAAGCCCGGCCGAGGCCGGCCCCGGCCCGGTGGCACCGCAGGCCACGCCCGTGTCGGTGGCCACGGTGGCCGAGAGCCAGATCAATGCCTGGGACGAGTTCTCGGGTCGCCTGGAAGCCGTGCAGCGCGTGGACATCCGCTCCCGCGTGGCCGGTGCCGTGCAGGCCGTGCACTTCCGCGAGGGCGCGCTGGTCAAGCAGGGCGACCTGCTCATCAGCATCGACCCCGCGCCCTATGCCGCCGAGGTAGACCGCAGCGAAGCCCAGGTGGCGGCCGCCCAGGCCCGCGTCTCCCATTCCACCAGCGAGCACGAGCGTTCGCGCCGCCTGTGGGACGAGCACGCCATTGCCCAGCGCGAGCTGGACGAAAGCCTGAACACCCTGCGCGAAGCCGAGGCCAATCTGCGCGCCGCCTAGGCCGCCCTGCAAACCACCCGCCTGAGCCTGGGCTACACCCAGGTGCGGGCCCCGGTGGCAGGTCGCGTGGGCAAGCTGGAGGTGACGGTGGGCAACCTGGTGGCCGCAGGCCCCGGCGCGCAGGTGCTGACCACGCTGGTCTCCATCAGCCCCATCTACGCCAGCTTTGATGCCGATGAGTAGGTCATTGCCCGCGCCCTCAAAGGCCTGCACGGCAAGGACAACGTCAAGGGCCTGGACGGCATTCCCGTGCAAATGGGCACCGCCGCCAGCAACGACACGCCGTTCAAGGGCCATCTGCAACTGGTAGACAACCAGGTGGATGCCAAGAGCGGCACGGTGCGGGCCCGCGCTGTGTTCGACAACGCCGACGGCAGCCTGATGCCCGGCCAGTTTGCCCGCTTGCGCATGGGCCAGACCCAGGCGCAAACGGCCCTGCTGGTGAACGAGCGCGCGGTCGGCACCGACCAGGACAAGAAGTTTGTGCTGGTGGTCGGCAAGGACAACACCGTGGCCTACCGCGAGGTGACGCTGGGCGCGTCGGTGAACGGCCTGCGGGTGGTCAGCAAGGGGCTGGTCGCCGGGGAAACGCTGGTGGTTAACGGCCTGCAGCGCGTGCGCCCCGGTGCCTTGGTCGCTCCCGAGCTAGTGCCGATGGACGGCAAACCCGAAGCGCAAGCCAAGCGCGAAGGCGCGGCGCAGTCCTGATCCGGACCTTTTGAGAACAAGACCATGAATCTATCCAAATTTTTTATCGACCGGCCGATCTTTGCCGGCGTGCTGTCGCTGCTGATGCTGATCGCCGGGCTGATCGCGCTGCGCAGCCTGCCAATCTCGGAATACCCCGAGGTCGCGCCGCCCTCCGTAGTGGTGCGCGCCCAGTACCCGGGTGCGAATCCCAAGGTGATTGCCGAAACCGTGGCCACGCCGCTGGAGGAAAGCATTAACGGCGTGGAGGGCATGCTCTACATGGGCAGCCAGGCCACCACCGACGGTGTGATGACGCTGACCGTGACCTTCAAGCTCGGTACCGACCCCGACAAGGCCCAGCAGCTGGTGCAAAACCGCGTCTCCCAGGCCGAGCCGCGCCTGCCCGAAGAAGTGCGCCGCCTGGGTCTCACCACGGTCAAGAGCGCGCCGGATCTGACCATGGTGGTGCACTTGACCTCGCCGAATAAGCGCTACGACATGAACTACCTGCGCAACTACGCGGTGCTGAACGTGAAGGAGCGCCTGGCGCGCATTCCCGGCGTGGGCCAGGTGCAGATTTTTGGCGGTGGCGACTATTCCATGCGCGTCTGGCTGGACCCGCAAAAGGTGGCCCAGCGCGGCCTGTCAGCCAGCGACGTGGTAACCGCCATCCGTGGCCAGAACGTGCAGGCGGCGGCGGGCGTGGTGGGCGCATCGCCTGGCCTGGCCGGTGTGGACATGCAACTGTCGATCAACGCCCAGGGGCGTTTGCAGAGCGAAGAAGAGTTTGGCGACATCATCGTCAAGACCGGTAGCGACGGTGCCATCACCCGGCTGCGCGATATTGGCCGCCTGGAAATGGGCGCGGCCGACTATTCGCTGCGCTCGCTGCTGAACAACGACCCGGCCGTGGGCATGGGCGTGTTCCAGGCCCCGGGCTCGAATGCGCTGGACATCTCGGCCAATGTGCGCAAGACCATGGACGAGCTGCAAAAGAACATGCCCGAGGGCGTGGAATTCCGCATTGCCTACGACCCCACGCAGTTTGTGCGCGCCTCCATTGAATCGGTGGTGCACACCTTGCTGGAGGCCGTGCTGCTGGTGGTGATTCTGTTTTTGCAGACCTGGCGCGCCTCCATCATTCCGCTGCTGGCCGTGCCGGTGTCAGTGGTGGGCACGTTTGCGGTGCTGCACATCCTGGGCTTCTCGATCAATGCCCTGAGCCTGTTCGGCCTGGTGCTGGCCATCGGTATCGTGGTGGACAATGCCATCGTGGTGGTGGAGAACGTAGAGCGCAACATCGAGGCGGGCCTGACCCCGCGCGAAGCCACCTACCGCGCCATGCGCGAGGTGTCCGGCCCCATCATCGCCATTGCCCTGGTGCTGGTGGCGGTGTTTGTGCCGCTGGCCTTCATCAGCGGGCTGACCGGCCAGTTCTACAAGCAGTTTGCGGTGACGATTGCCATTTCTACCGTGATCTCGGCCATCAACTCGCTGACCCTGTCGCCCGCGCTGGCCGCCCTGTTGCTGCGCGGCCACGATGCCCCCAAGGACGCGTTGACGCGCGGCATGGACAAGGCCTTTGGCTGGCTGTTTCGCGGCTTCAACCGCTTCTTCCAGCGCGGCTCCGAGGCCTACAGCGGCGGCGTGAAGGCGGTGATTGGCCGCAAGACGCTGATGCTGGTGGTTTACTTGGTGCTGGTGGGCGTGACCTTTGGCCTGTTCAAGGCCGTGCCCAGCGGCTTTGTGCCCGCCCAGGACAAGCAGTACCTGATCGGTTTTGCCCAGTTGCCCGACGGTGCCACCCTGGACCGCACCGAAGACGTGGTGCACCGCATGGGCGAGTTGGTCAAGCAAAACCCGAATGTGGAGGACGCGATTGCCTTCCCCGGCCTGTCGATCAACGGCTTTACCAACAGCTCCAACTCGGGCGTGGTGTTTGTCACCCTCAAGCCGTTTGACCAGCGCAAGCGCGCCGACCAGAGCGGCGGTGCCATCGCAGGCCAGCTGAACCAGGCCTTTGGCGGTATCCAGGATGCCTTCATCGTGATGTTCCCACCGCCCCCTGTGGCCGGTTTGGGCACCACCGGCGGCTTCAAGCTGCAGCTGGAAGACCGCGGTTCGCTGGGCTATGAAGCCATGGACAAGGCCGTCAAAGCCTTCATGGCCAAAGCCTACCAAACGCCCGAGCTGGCCGGTATGTTCACCAGCTGGCAGGTCAACGTGCCGCAGCTGTATGCCGACATCGATCGCACCAAGGCCCGCCAACTGGGCGTGCCGGTGACCGACATCTTCGACACCATGCAGATCTACCTGGGCAGCCTGTACGCCAACGACTTCAACAAGTTTGGCCGCACCTACAGCGTGCGGGTGCAGGCCGATGCGCCGTACCGTGCCCGCGCCGAAGACGTGGGCCTGCTGAAGGTGCGCTCCACCACTGGCGAAATGGTGCCGCTGTCGGCGCTGATGAAGGTCAACGCCAGCTTCGGCCCCGAGCGCGCCATGCGCTACAACGGCTACCTGGCGGCAGACGTGAACGGTGGCCCGGCCCCGGGCTTCTCGTCGGGCCAGGCGCAGGATGCCATCAACCGCATCGCGGCTGAGACCCTGCCCAAGGGCATGGCCTTTGAATGGACCGAGCTGACCTACCAGGAGATTTTGGCGGGTAACTCTGCCATGCTGGTGTTCCCGCTGGCCATCTTGCTGGTGTTCCTGGTGCTGGCCGCGCAGTACGAAAGCCTGACCCTGCCGGTGGCCATCATCCTGATCGTGCCCATGGGCCTGCTGGCGGCCATGACCGGTGTCTGGCTGCACGGTGGCGACAACAATGTGTTCACCCAGATCGGGCTGATCGTGCTGGTGGGGCTCAGCGCCAAGAACGCCATCCTGATCGTCGAATTTGCCCGCGAGCTGGAGATGGCGGGCCGCACGCCGGTGCAGGCCGCCATCGAAGCCAGCCGCCTGCGTTTGCGGCCGATTTTGATGACATCCCTGGCCTTCATCATGGGCGTGCTGCCCCTGGTGTTGTCCACCGGTGCGGGGGCCGAGATGCGCTCGGCCATGGGCGTGGCGGTGTTCGCCGGGATGATTGGCGTAACCGCGTTTGGCCTGTTCCTGACCCCCGTGTTCTACGTGGTGATGCGCCGCGTGGCGGGCAATAGGCCGCTGAAGCTGCACGGCGCGGTGCCGGATGCGGTGGAAGCGCCCATCGTTCCCTCGCACGCTGCGCACGGTGGCGCTTCGGCCCGCCCGGTGCTGGCCGCCCCTGTGCTGCCGCTGGACTGACCTCAACAAGAACCGAGAACTACCATGAAGCTCTTAACCCAAACCCTGGCCCCACTGCTAGCCGCCCTGGTGCTGGCCGGTTGCGCCACCGCCCCGGCCATCGACACGGCCACCCTGGTCGCCACCCCGGTGGCCTTCAAAGAAAACGCCCAGTGGACCCAGGCCAGCCCGGCCGAAGCCCGCGACCGCGGCACCTGGTGGCGCGCCTTTGCCGACCCCGCGCTGGACGCGCTGGTAGACCGTGCCACCCAGCACAACACCAGCATCGCCGAGGCAGCGGCCCGGCTGGCCCAGGCCCGTGCCTTGCTGCGCAGCAGTGAATCCGACCGCGGGCTGCAAGCGGGCATCGGTGCCGGAGCCACCCGCCAGGCGGGCGCAGGCACCGCCAACGGCAGCACGCCCAGCACCTTGCTGAATGCCAACCTGAACCTGTCGTACAAGCTGGACCTGTTTGGCAAACTGGCCCGCGCCACCGATGCCGCCGGGCTGGACGCGCAAGCCCGCGTCGCCCTGCTGCAAAGCACGCGTTTGCTGGTGCAGGCCGACGTGGCGCAAACCTACCTGGCCCTGCGAGCGCTGGATGCCGAGCGGGCCCTGGTCCGCGCCACGCTGGATGCCTACCGCGGCACCGTGGAGCTGACCCAAAGCCGCTTCCGCGCCGGGGACGTGGCCGAGCTGGATGTCGTGCGGGTGCAGACCGAAGTGGCTGCCACCGAATCCGAAGCCCTGGCCCTGGACCGCCGCCGCGCCACGCTGGAACACGCGCTGGCCGTGCTGGTGGGCGACACCGCGTCCAGCTTCAGCCTCGACAGTGCGGACTGGAATACCGCGCTGCCGGTGATCCCGTCCGGCGTGCCCGCTACCGTGCTGACGCGTCGCCCCGACGTGGCCGCCGCCCAAAGCAGCCTGCTGGCCGCCCAGGCGCGCGTGGGCGTGGCCCAGGCCGCCTGGTTCCCCAGCGTGTCGCTGACCGCCGCCGGGGGCTTTGCCTCGCCGGACCTGGGCGACGTGTTCAAGTGGTCGGCCCGCGCCTGGGGCATAGGCGCGCTACTGTCCATGCCCTTGCTGGACGGTGGCCGCCGCGAAGCCGGTGTGCAGGCCGCCAGCGCCCAGCTCGACGGTGCCACCGCCCAGTACCGGGGCCAGGTGCTGGTGGCCTTCCAGGAGGTCGAAGACCAGTTGTCTGCCTTGCGCCTGCTGGAGCAGCAAGCCCAGGCCCAGGACCGCGCCGTTGCCTCCGCCAGCCGCGCCACCGTGCTGTCCGATGCCCGCTACCGCAATGGCCGCGTCAGCCAGCTCGACCTGCTCGATGCCCGCCGCAGTGAACTCAACAACCGCCGCCAGGCCCTGAACGTGCGCTCGGCGCAGTACCAGGCCACGGTGATGCTGGTGCGGGCGCTGGGGGGAGGTTGGGATGCGCCGCAGAAGCTGGCCGCAGTAGGGGCTAAAATTTTATGAAATGAGGCTGTAGCGACCATTCATACTGCAGGTGATGCTCTGAATTAAGGAGCAATTTCAGGTGCCAGCGCCTGGACCCTCTGCAGCCTGCGTGCCAGCAAAACACAGGCACCTGCGCCTACCGTCAGTGCGGCCGCGCCATAGGCCAGGGTTTGCAGCGAACCCCACAGCATGGGCGCCAGCAAGGACGCGCACAAGGCGTTGCAGGCGGTCTGGATGAAGGTCTGCCCGGACGAGGCCATGCCGCGCCGGTCGGGCAGGCAGTCCAGGGCCAGCAGGGTCAGGGTGGGCGTGAGCAGGGTGATGCCGAAGGTGTGGATGGTGATGTGGATGACGTTCAACGGCACCGAGGGCGGCAGCGCCAGGCACACGGCGATGTTGAACACGTCGCCCACGGCCATCACGGCAAACGCCCAGCACAGGGTTATGCCCTGCGACCAGTGGCCGGCCACCCGGGTACACATCCAGGAGCCGCCCATCATGCCCACCATGGCGGGTGCAAACAGCCACAGGAATTCGGTTTCGCCCAGGCCCAGGTGGCGCATCAGGAACACCGGGGCCGACAGTACGTAGATAAAAAACCCCGCAAACACCAGCGCAAACGCCAGGCACCAGGCCAGGTAGGCCGGGTGGCTGAGCACTTCGCGGTAGGCCTGGGCTAGGCTGCGCAGGTTGAGCGGTTGGCGCCGCTCGGGCGGCAGGGTTTCCGGCAGGATGCGCAGCGTGCACACGCACAGCAGGGCGCTCATCAGGCCCAGAAAGATGAACACCGAGCGCCAACCCAGGGCGACATGCAGCAGGCCACCCACCAGCGGAGCCAGGGCGGGGGCCAGGGCGAACATGATGCCGATTTGGGCAAACAACCGCTGGGCCTGGGCACCGTCAAACATGTCGCGCACCACGGCCCGGCCCACCACAATGCCCGCCCCGGCGGACAAACCCTGCAGCGCCCGGAACAGCCACAGATATTCGATGCGGGTGGCCATGGCGCAGCCGAACGAGGCCAGGGTGTAGACCACCAGCCCGCCCAGGATCACCTTCTTGCGGCCCAGGGCATCGGAGATGGCGCCGTGCCACAGCGTCATGAACGAGAAAGCCGCCAGGTAGGCGGTGATGGTTTGCTGCATTTCCACTGTGGTGGCATCCAGGTGCGCGGCAATCTCGGTGAAGGACGGCAGATAGGTATTGACCGTGAACGGCCCGATGGCCGTCAGACCGGCCAACAGGACGGGCAGGACACCTTGGATATTTTTGGGTGCAGTCACGGCAAAGGGGGGCGTGTTGTCAGGGATGGGGTGGTTGTATTGAACAGTAATGCAATTAGTGTTCATTAATGATGGCATCACCCGTCCATGGTGCAGATAACCTAGCTGGTTGAAACCATCGACGGCCTAGACCCTACACTGGGTTTCATTTCACCGGCTGCCAGCATGTCCCTTCTGCATTCCGCCCGCAGGTTTTGGCCCGCCTTGTTGGCCGCCACGGCCTGGTTTGCCATCCTGCTGCAACTCTGGCTGTCGGTGCAACTGGGCTTCGCCAATGGCAAGTCGTTGCTGGGCGGCGTGCTGGTGTTTTTGGGCTTCTTCACCGTTTTGAGTAACATTTTTGTGGCACTGGTGGCGACAGTGGGTGCTGTGGGTCAGCGGTCTCGCACCACGCCCTGGCTGTACACGGGCCCGGTGGTCGGCTGTGCCACTACGGCCATTGTGGTGGTGGGCATCGTCTACCACCTGGTGCTGCGCAAAATCTGGTCGCCGCAAGGCGCGCAGTTGCTGGCCGATACCTTGCTGCACTATGCAGTGCCGGCCGGTGCGCTGCTGCACTGGCTGCTGTACCGCCCCACTGCACGGCTGTCGCTGGTCGCACCACTGGCCTGGTGTGTGTATCCGCTGGCCTACCTGGCGTACGTGCTGCTGCGCGGCGAGTGGCTGGGTGTGTATCCGTACCCCTTCATCGACGTGATTGCGCTGGGCTACCCCCAGGTGCTGGTGAATGCCGTGGGTTTGCTGCTGGGGTTCATCGCCGTAGGCTTTGCCATGCTGGGCCTGGCGCGGCTGTTGGCCCCCCGCCATGCGCCCTGAAGGGCAGCGTCCGGCGATGCGGGTTTTTGGAATCTGCTATTTAATATGTAGCTATAAGCGTAGACTGTATATGCGCTAGAGGCATAAATTGTATAAAAATATGTTTTGAGCGCCCGCGCCCGCGTCAGCCAACGCCTACACAGCCACGGCATGGTGGCTGCTGCATTTTTTTATAGCAACGGCACAATTTCTTCTATGCGCGCTGCGGTGGATCGGTTTGCGGTCTGCACGGTGTTTATTCGGAGGAGCTGGCAAGCATGGACAACACATCAGGGCGGGCGCACGGCATGGCGCGGGGTTTTCAGGCGGTGGCGGTCGTGCTGTGGGGGCTGGCCTGCAGCGGCTACGCCCGCGCGGCAGAGCCGACGGGGCCGTCGGTCTATCTGGAGGGCGGGCAGACGGTGCAGCAGGGCAGCGATACCCGCATGGTCACCATCGGCCTGCGCCTGCCGGTGCAGCGCACGTTTTGGGATGGGCGCGTCACGCTCGCCTGGGACCTGTACCTGAGCGACTGGAAGGCCGATGCCTTGCCGGGCGTGCGTTCGCAGTTCAGCCAGATCGGGTTGGTGCCGATGTTCCGCTACCGGTTTGATGCCGGGCAATCGCCCTGGTTTGTAGAGGGTGGGGTGGGGGTGTCGTACCTGGATGAGTCGTACCAGACCGCCAACAAGTCGTTCAGCACCCAGTGGAACTTCAGCGACCACCTGGGCGTGGGCCGCAGCTTCGGGGTCGAACGGCGCCAGGAACTGGGCTTGTATGTCAAGCACGTGTCCAACGCCGGTTTGCGCCGCCCCAATCCGGGTGAAACCTTTGTGCTGCTGCGTTACGCCTACGCGTTCTAGCAGCTCGCCTATCCCCGTTCCACTCCGCCGCAATAGACGTACGCCGTGCGCCAGGCGTATGCTGCAATCGCGCACAATGTGCTTGCTAGTTGGCATGCCTGTTTGTATGCAGGATTTTTCCGTTTTGGTAGGGAATTAGCCGCTAGCGCACCCTCAATCTGTGCTGTTTGCTATAAAAATGAAAGCTGGAGTGAACTATGGGCGATTCTGCGGAGGAGATATTGCACGACGTGGCCTTGGTAGGCCGTATCGAATCTGTACCCACGATATTGCGTGTGCTGTGCGAGATCACCGGCATGGGCTTTGCCGCGGTGGCCCGGGTGACCGATGGCACCTGGACCGCCTGCTCGGTACGCGATGAAATCAGCTTCGGGCTGCTGCCCGGCGGCCAGCTGGATGTCAACACCACTTTGTGCAAGCAAGTGCGCTTTACCCGCATACCGGTGGTGATCGAACAGGCCAGCGCCAACCCCCAATACCGCGACCACATCACGCCGCGCACCTACGCGATTGAAAGCTATGTGTCGGTGCCCATCCTGCTGTCCGACGGCACGTACTTTGGCAATTTGTGCGCCATCGACCCCCGCCCGGCCCCGGTTTCCGAGCCGCGTATCGTCGCCATGTTCCACCATTTTGCGGCGCTGATTGCCCTGGAGCTGGAAAACCAGCGCCGCCAGCACCAGGTACAGGCCGCGCTGCTCGGCGAGCGCGCTGCCAGCGAACTGCGCGAGCAGCTGATCGCCATCCTGGGCTTTGACCTGCGCACGCCCATCAGCCTGATCGCCCTGAACAGCCAGCGTCTGCTGGCCAAGGCCCAAGACCCGGTGGCCGTGGCCAGCATTGCCACGGATATCCACGCCAGCGTGAAGCAGGTGTCCACCCTGATCGACCATGCGCTGGACTTTGCCCGGGGCCGCCTGGGTGGCTTGGTCCAGGTGCAACCGGTGCTGGTAGAGCGTATGGACGAGGCCTTGTTCAGTGTGGTGACCGAGCTGCAGGCGGGCTTTCCGGGGCACGAGATCGAATGCCAGTTCGATATTTCCCAGCCGGTGCAGGTGGACCGTGGCCGCATCCAGCAGCTGGTGGCGAATCTGCTCAGTAACGCGCTGGTCCATGGCGCGCCAGACAGCCTGGTGCAACTCAAGGCCCTCACCACGGCAGACAGCCTGGTGCTGGCGGTGTCCAACCAGGGCCCGCCCATTCCGCCCGACAGCCTGGACAAAGTTTTTGCGCCGTTCTGGCGCAGCGGTACCTCGTTGCAGCGCGAAGGGCTGGGCCTGGGTTTGCACATCTGCGCGCAGATCGTCCAGGCCCACCATGGCCGCCTGGCCGTGGCTTCTTCCGCCGATGCGGGAACGGTGTTTACCGCTACCTTGCCGCTAGAGGCACCTAAAGCAATCGCCTAGAGCAACTGCTCTGGCACGTTGCAGGGCGTGACCACCTGTACCGACGAGGGCAGGGGCGACGCAGGCACCGGTGCCGCGCCGTGGGCCGACATCACCTGTATGCAGGCCTGGCGCATGTCATGCTGTAGATCGTGGTGCAGCACAGCCTGCAGGCGGCCCGCGCGCAGCAGGCCCAGGTTGTCGGTATCCAGGTCGTGGGCGATGAACACCCGGCAGGGGCGCTGCAACTGGTCAAACGCCTCCAGAATCGCCGCATTGGCCCCGCCGACGGAGTACACCGCCTCCACTTCGGGGCACAGCCGCAGGCGCTGGCGCACCAGGGCCACGGTGGCATCGTGCAGGCCCAGGCCCTCGCTGACCTCGTGCACCGTGACGTGGGGATAGCGGTCGCGGATGGCCTGGCGAAAGCCGATTTCGCGCTCTTCCTCGCCCCGAAAGCGGTTGCTGCTGGCGGATATCAATACCCCCGATGGAGCCGACCCTAGCCACTGCGCCACCAAATACGCCGCCGTGTGCCCGGCCGCCCGGTTGTCCATGCCCACGTAGGCGCGCCGGGCCGAGGTGGGCAAATCCGTCACCAGCGTCACCACCGGAATGCCCTGGGCCTGCAGCCGCGCCACAGCCTGCACCACCTCGGGCACGTCCGGGGCTTTGAGCAGCACGCCGTGGCTGCCTTGGCGGGCGATTTTGTCGAGTGTGGCCACCAGTTGCGCCACCGGCAGGTCTTCCGCTAGCTGGTAGCGGGCGCGGAAGATGGCCGGGTGCAGCGTGGGCATCACCCGCTCCAGCGCGCCGCGCACCAGGCGCGAGAAGCGGTCCGGGGTGTGCATCACCAGGTCGATCAAAAACTTGCGGCCCACCAGCCCGACCTGGCTTTTTTGCCGCTCCAGCTCCGCCAGCGCCTGCTCGACACGGCGCACCGTGTGCAAGCGCACGCCGCCACGCTGGTGCAGCACCCGGTCTACGGTGGCGATGCTGGTGCCCGCCTGGGAGGCAACGTCTTTTAAAAGGTGGGGGTGGGCCATGGCAATTTTTGAGGTGTTTTTGATAGGTTTAAGGCCCTCAATATACGTCAAGCCTGCCTACACTTTGCCCATCTTTTTAGTGACAACACCACTCCATGCCCGCATTTGATTCCCCCCATTGGCTAGACCCGCAAGCCTGCCAGGTCGCCGACCTGGATGCCATGGTACGCACGCGTAACGACCCCGCCGACTACCCGCTGGCCCACACCATCACCCAGGGCGTGCCGGTGTACGACGGCGCGCAAATCCGCCATGCCAGCCCGGCCCTGCAGCGCGACTTGATGGCCGAATGGTGCCGCGTATGGCACAGCGGCCCGGGCGTGCTGGTGCTGCAGGCCGCGTTTGCCGACCTGGCCGTGGTGGACGCGGCCACGGCCGAATTCCACCGGCTGATTGCCGCCGAGCGCCTGACCGGTACCAAGGCCGACCACTTCGCCAAGCCCGGTGCCAACGACCGGGTCTGGAACGCGCTGGAAAAGCTCTGCGTGGCCGCGCCCGGAGTGTTTGCCGCCTACTACGGCAACCCGCTACTGGCCTGGGTGTGCAAGGCCTGGTTGGGCCCGGCCTACCAGGTGACTTCGCAAATCAACAGCGTCAACCCCGGCGGTGCCGCGCAAATGGCCCACCGCGATTACCACCTGGGCTTTTTGGGCCCCGTGCAGGCCGCCCGCTACCCGGCGCACGTGCACCAGTTGTCGCCCGCGCTGACGTTGCAGGGCGCGGTGGCGCATGTCGACATGCCGGTGGAAAGCGGCCCCACGCTGTACCTGCCGCATTCGCAAAAATACGCGCCCGGCTACCTGGTGGCGGGTCACCCGGATTTCCAGGCCTACTTTGATGCACAGCACGTGCAATTGCCGCTGAAAAAGGGCGATGCGGTATTTTTTAATCCCGCGCTGATGCACGCCGCAGGCCACAACCGCTCGGCCGACATTTACCGCCTGGCGAACCTGCTGCAGGTGTCCAGCGCCTTTGGCCGCGCCATGGAGTCGGTAGACCGGCTACGCATGTGCCAGGCGCTGTACCCGGCCCTGCGCGGCATGCCAGCCGCAGAGCAAGCCAACGCCGTGGCCGCCTGCGCCGAGGGCTATGCCTTCCCCATAAACCTCGACCGCGACCCGCCGCTGGGTGGCCTGGCCCCCGAGAGCCAGCAAGGCCTGGTGCTGCGGGCGCTGCAAGAGGACTGGCCTTTGGCGCAACTGGATGCAGCCCTGCAACAGCAAGCCCACAAAAAACTAACCCACCAGGAGACTCTATGAACACCACCGTATCCCACAACACCTCCACGTTTACCGGCAAAGTCGCCGTCGTTACCGGCAGCACCCAGGGCCTGGGCGCTGCCGTCGCCCAGCTGCTGGCCGAGCGCGGGGCGCACGGCATCGTGCTGTGTGGCCGCAACCGCGAGAAGGGCGAAGCCCAGGCGCAAAAAATCGCCGAGGCCAGCGGCGCGCAAACCCTGTACGTGCAGGCCGATCTGGGCCAGGTGGAAGATTGCCGCAACATCATCGCCCAGGCCGACGCCAAGTTTGGCCGTGTCGATATCCTGGTCAACGCGGCGGGCCTGACCGACCGCGGCAGCATTCTGGACACCGACCCCGCGCTGTTCGACCGCATGTTTGCCGTCAACGTACGTGCGCCTTTCTTTTTGATGCAAGACAGCATCAAGATCATGCGCCGCGAAAACATTGCGGGCAGCATCGTCAACATCGGCTCCATGTCGGCCCTGGCGGGCCAGCCGTTCATCGCGGCCTACTGCGCGTCCAAGGGGGCATTGGCCACGCTGACACGCAACACCGCCTACGGCCTGCTGCGCAACCGCATCCGCGTCAACGGTCTGAACATCGGCTGGATGGCCTCGGAGGGCGAAGACCGCATCCAGCGCGAGTTCCACCACGCCGATGCCGACTGGCTGGCCCAGGCCGCCGCCGCCCAGCCCTTTGGCCGTCTCATCGACCCGCAGGAAGTCGCCCGCGCGGTGGCGTTTTTGTGCAGCGACGAGTCGGGCCTGATGACCGGCTCGGTGGTGGAGTACGACCAGTCGGTGTGGGGCGGCTACGACGGTTCGCCGCAGCCCCTGGCTCCGATGTGATTTGCTATTGTTTAAGTAGCTACTAGTGCAGTTGCTATATGGGCTAGAGGCCTAAAAATCTTGAAAATCAAGTAAGAAGGTAGTCTGTGGCCTGCAGCGGTGGCGGGATGTTGTTGTCGCCCAGGGATTCGCGCAGGTTGATCTCGATGGCGCGGCAGATCGCGTCCAGCGGCAGGTCGTTGGCTTCCATGCCAAACGGCTCTTCGATCTCGTCACCCAAAGCATCCAGGCCGAAGAAGGTGTAGGCCACGATGGCTACCACGAACGGGGTCATGAAGCCGATGGAATCGACCAGCCCGAACGGTAGCAAAAAGCAGTACAGGTAAGCCGTGCGGTGCAACAGCAGCGTGTACGAGAACGGAATCGGCGTGCTCTTGATGCGCTCGCAGGACGCGGCAGCGGCCGTCATGGCCGACAAAGTGTTGTCGATCGCCACTGCCAGGGCGGGGTCGATGCGCTGTTCGCGCAGGCATTGCTGCAGGTCCATGCCCATGCGCAGCATCAGAAAGTCGGGTGCGTTGCTGGTGCCGCCCAGTTGCTGCCATTCCGCGGGCTGCAGCCACTTTTGCACCTCGGGGCCGGGCGGCGTGCCGCGCAGCAGATGCCGCAGGGCGTGGGCGAAGGCGATTGCGCGCCAAACCATGCGCACGCGGGTGTCGGCCAGGCCATCGTGCGCCGTGGCGGACGCGGGGTAAGCCACCAGGGTTTGGCATTGGCGTGTCAGGTTGCGGCTGCGCAGCACGATCTCGCCCCACAGCTTGCGCCCCTCCCAATACCGGTCGTAGGCCGCGTTATTACGAAAGCCCAGAAAGATGGCAATCGGCAAGCCGATCAGGGTGAAGGGGATGGTGGTCAGCGTGATCTTCAGCGCAAACAGGTCGCCGTGGCTCCAGGTGACTACGGTGGCGATCAGCGTGTTGACCAGCAAGGTGGGCAGGATGCGCGGTAGCACCGAACCCCGCAGCAGCAAAAACAGACGCAGGCCCGAAGGCCGGTTACGGACGATCATTTGCAGCCGCCTTCAAATGGAACGGATACAAGGGTTTTTACTAGCATGCCCGCAGTTTAATCAACTGCGGGCGGTCTACGCTTACATGTTTTTGCTGGCATCCACGATGGCCTGGTGGGTGGCGTGGATGGCTTCGTCCAGGTGGTGCACAGAGCGGTCGCGCAGGCCGCGGGTGAGCGGGTCGTCTTCTTCGCGCGCGATGTCGTTGTGGACCTTGTTCAGCAGCTCTTCGGCGCGGTGCAGGCGGCCGTTGTGGTCCAGCTTGGCATCCACCATGGGGTGGTCGCGCAGGTCTTTGCCGTCGTCGATGGCGGCGTGCTTGATCTCGTCGATGGTTTCGTTGATGCGGGCGATGGCCACGTCTTCGTCGCCGCTGACCCTGGCATCGCCGGGACGGTGCTCGATCAGCCAGCGGGCGGCGCGCAAATCGGTCAGCGCGTGCAGGTAGGCAGGGTGCTTGCCCGGCACATCGGCCATGGCGCCCAGGGGTACCAGGCTGGCCAGCAACAAGGGAATCAGGTGGGATTTGAGGTTTTTCATGGGGGTGATTTCCAAGGGTGTGGTGGGGTCAATGGCGAGGGTCACAGAGGTCAGCTATCGGCGGGTTCACATTGCAAGCCGCTAGCTAAAAAACGCGGTGGCATCCGGTTCCGATGACAATCTGCCCAGGGCCGAATATCAGCGCTGCCATAGGGCGCAGGGTGTTCCCCACAGGTAAAGAAACGTGAAACCACAAGGACTCGCCATGCATGCAGAAGATTACGTATCCGAATCCGTCAGCCGCTTGCGCGCCGACCTGGCCCTGGCGCTGCGCGCCGCCGCCCACCACGGTCTGGGCGAAGGGGTGTGCAACCATTTCAGCCAGGAGCTGCCCGACCACTCGGGGCGCTTTTTGCTGAACCCGCGCGGCCTGTTGTGGAGCGAGGTGCAGGCCGACGATATCGTGATGGTCGACACCCAGGGCCAGAAGCTGGTGGGCCGCCACGAGGTGGAGTCCAGCGCCATGTTCATCCACGCGGCCATCCACCGGCTGTGCGCCAAGGCTTGCGTGCTGCACACCCACATGCCCTACGCCACGGCGCTGACGCTCACCACCGACCGGGCGCTGGACACCACCTTGTCGCAAAACGCCATGCGCTTCCATGGCCGCACGGCCATCGACACCGAATACAACGGCCTGGCGCTCGACTACCGCGAGGGCGAGCGCATTGCCTGGGCCATGGGCTTTGCCGACATCGGCTTTTTGGGCAACCACGGCCTGGTGGTCTGCGGCGACCGGCTGGACTATGCCTACGACGACCTGTACTACCTGGAGCGCGCCTGCCAGGCCCAGGTGCTGGCCCAGTCCACCGGCCGGCCACTGGCCCCCAGCAATCCGGCGCTGGCCGAAGAGGTGTGCCGCCAAATGGCCAGCGAGCGGCTGCAGTCCACGTTGTTCTTCGAAGCCCTGCGCCGCACGCTCTGAAGCCCGCCATGGCACCGACCGCCGCGCCGTCGCTGCGCAGTATCTTTTTAGCTTTTTCCAAAATCGGGTTAACCAGCTTTGGCGGCGGGCTGAGCGGCTGGCTGCTGCGTGAATTTGTGCAGCGCCGGGCCTGGTTGACCGAGCAGGAGTTTTTGAGCGGCCTGGCCCTGGCGCAGGCGTTTCCGGGTGTCAATGTGGTGAACCTGGCGATCTGGATCGGCTTTCGGCTTCGCGCCGGGCCGGGTGCGGTGGTGGCGGCACTGGGCATGGTGGTGCCCGCCATGGCCGTGGCGATGTTGCTGGTGGCGTTGTTTTCCCAGGCGGCGGACTCGCACCGCGTGCACATTGCGCTGGCGGGTGTGGCGGCGGCTGCCGTGGGCCTATCGCTGCAAACCGGGCTGCGTGCGGCCCGCCATGCGGCACAGAGCTGGGCCCGCACGCTGATCGTGGTGGCCACCTTTGCCGCCATCTTTGTGTGGCGGCTGCCGCTGCTGTGGGTGGTAGGCGCCATGGCCCCGCTGTCGATTGCGTTGGCCTGGGGCCGCGTGCGCGCCGAGGATGCACGGGCATGAACTTTCGGCTCCTGGGCGACTTGCTGGCGGTGTTTGTGCCGCTGTCTTTTTTGAGCGTGGGCGGCGGCCAAAGCATCCTGGCCGACATCCACCGGCAGGCGGTGGGCGTGCACGGCTGGATGACGGACGCGCAGTTTCTGGACCTGTACGCCCTGTCGCGCATCACGCCGGGGCCGGGTTCGCTGCTGGTCACCCTGGTGGGCTGGCATGTGGCGGGCTTCTGGGGGGCGCTGGTGGCATCGGCGGCGATCTTTGTGCCCACCTCGCTGCTGGTGTTTGGCCTGGCGCATGTGTGGTCGCGCTACCGCGACCGGCTCGCCATCCGCGCCATCGAGTCGGGCCTGGCCCCGGTGGCGGCGGGCATGGTGCTGGCTGCGTCTTGCACCGTGCTGCGCGCGGCCGAGGGCGGGGTGTGGGCCTGGGCCGTGGCGGCGCTGTCTACGCTGGCGCTGGTGTGGACGCGGGTCAGCCCGCTGCTGATGCTGGCGGTGGGTGGGCTGGTGTTTTTGCTGGCCCTGCACTGAGTGTGCGGAGGCGGTGGGGCTGTATCTGCTATTGATTCAGTAGCTTTTAGCGCAGGCAATATATACGCTAGAGCCCCAAACCTCCTTACTCTCTCAAATACACTTATTTTGTGAAACTTTGTAACGAAATTTTTTGAAGAGACTAAGATCGGTAGCAATCGATATCCCACGCCCGTGGGAAGCACCTGCGAATAGATATGGCCCTGTCGATACCGTCCGAAGACCACGGCCTTGCACCCCCTAGCATCTCGCTGGCAACCGCCCGTCGGCTCCGTTTTGGGCTGGTGGTAGGGTTGGTATGCGCCAACCTGCTGGCGTTGGTGCTGTCAGGGGATTTGCTCTACCGCAGCCGCCAGCACGCCGAGCAGCGGGCTGAAACCCAGACCCAGAACATCGCCAGCGCGCTGGACCAGGCCGTGTCCAGCGACATCGAAAAGGTCGATCTGTCCTTGCACGCCGTGGCCGATGAACTGGAGCGCCAGCTGGCCGACAAGGGTATGAACGAAATCGCCATGCAGGCTTTTTTGCTGCGGCTGGAGCAGCGCTTGCCCCAGGTGGAAGCGGTGCGCGTGGCGCGGGCCGATGGCCTGGTGGTGCTGGGCCGGGGGCTGAACAAGGCCGAACGCAATAGCTGGTCAGACCGGAGCTATTTTGTGGCGCTGCGCGACCACCCGGAAACCGGCTTGCACATCTCCAAGCCGCTGGTAGGGCGGGTGTCCCGGCAGTACATCATTGCCTTTGCGCGGCGCTACAACTACCCGGACGGCCGTTTTGCCGGGGTGGTGGCGGCCCCGATCGCAATCAGCCATTTTTCGCAGATTCTTTCGCAATTTAACCTGGGGCCCAACGGCTCGCTGATCTTGCGCGATGCCGATGTGGGCCTGATCACCCGCGTGCCCGCCATTGCCGACAAAGCGGTAGGGCAGGTGGGCAACAGCGCCGTGTCCAAAGAGTTTCGGCAGCAATTGCAGTCGGGTGCCCGCACCGCCACCTACTTCACGGCCGCCGGTGCCGACGGGTTGGAGCGCCTGTCCACCTACCGCTACCTGCAGCAGGCCCCGATGCTGGTGGTGGTGTCGGCAGCGCAGCGCGATTACCTGGTGGGTTGGAACCTGGAGGTCTACCGCAGCGTAGTGATGGCGGGTAGTTTTCTGCTGGTATCGTTGCTAATGGGGGTTTTCTTGCTGCGCGCGCTGCAACAAACCGAGAAGCACCAGCGCCTGCTCGAAGCCCAGTTGGCCAAGATTTCGATCCTGCAGTCCCTATTGCAAGAGCAGGCCATCCGCGACCCGCTCACCGGCTTGTTCAACCGCCGCTACCTGGACGAAACGCTGGCCCGCGACCTGTCCCGCGCCCGGCGCGAAGGCCATACCCTGGCCCTGACCCTGCTGGACCTGGATGGCTTCAAGCGCATCAACGACACCTATGGGCACATCGCTGGCGACCAGGTGCTCAAAACCCTGTCGGCCCAGCTGAACAAAGGCGCGCGCCAGACCGATACGATTTGCCGCTTTGGCGGCGAGGAATTCCTGATCGTGCTGCCCAAAATGTCGCTTGAGCAGGCGCGGCAAAAAGTGGATGCGTGGCGGCTGGAGTTTGCCCAAACCTCCATCCTGTTCGGCGATGCCAGCTTCCACGTGACGTTTTCCGCGGGTATTGCGGTATTCCCCCAGCACGGTGTCGACAGCGGCGCGCTGGTCGCCTGCGCCGACACTGCCCTGTACCGCGCCAAACAAACCGGACGCAACCGCGTACTGTCTTGCGAGGCGCAGATCCAGGCGGTGGCATAAGCTAGGCCGCCTCCGTAATTGCTATATTTATAGTAGCTACTAGCGTAGGTGGTATATGCGCTAGAGCCCTAAAAAGCTTAAAAGTTCTTGAAACTGGTGCCTTTGCCACCAACTTGCTGGTTCCTCACTCCATCTCAACAAAGGCAACACCATGGCTATTGAAACTGCAGTACTGGCAGGAGGCTGTTTTTGGGGCATGCAGGACCTGATCCGCAAGCTGCCCGGGGTCGTCTCCACCCGCGTGGGCTATGTGGGCGGTACCAACGACCACCCCAACTACCGCAACCACCCCGGCCATGCCGAGGGCGTGGCGATAGGGTTTGACAACGCGGTCACCAGCTACCGCGCGATTCTGGAATTCTTCTTCCAGATCCACGACCCCAGCACGGTGAACCGCCAGGGCAACGACGTGGGCACCAGCTACCGGTCGGCCATTTTCTTCACCAGCGACAGCCAAAAGGCCGTGGCGCTGGACACTATCCAAGACGTGGATGCCTCCGGCCTGTGGCCCGGCAAGGTGGTGACCGAGGTGCTGCCCGCGCCCACCTTCTGGGATGCCGAGCCCGAGCACCAGGACTATCTGGTGCACCGCCCCAACGGCTACACCTGCCATTTCGCCCGTCCCGGCTGGAAGCTGCCGCAGCGGACTGCCTAAGGCTTTAGCCTTCTTCTAGTGCGCCGCCTACGGGCAGGTGCGCCCCTTGGGCCACGCGGCGCCACTTGGTGATTTCGCTGCGGACCAGTTGCGCCAGCTGCTCGGGCGTGCTGGTCTGCACGCGGGCACCGTCAGCGGCCATGCGGGCGACCAGCTCGGGGTCTTGCAATACGGTGTTCAGGGCGGCATTCAGCGCGGCTACCACGTCGGGCGGCGTACCGGTCGGGGCAAACAGCGCATACCACTGCGTTACCTCCACTCCGGGCACGCCTTGCTCGGCCAGCGTGGGTACGTTGGGTAGGCCGGGCAGGCGCTCGGGTCCGGCGACGGCCAGGGCGCGCAGCTTGCCGCTGTGCAAATAGGGCTGGGCGGTGAACAGGCTGGGGAACATCAGCTGTGTGCTGCCGCGCACCGTGTCGGCAATCGCCGGGGCAGCGCCGGGGTAGGTGTGGCTGCGCAGGGTGGTGCCGGCGTTCAGGTTGAACAGCTCGGCGGCGAAGTGCGGCGCGGTGCCGGTGCCTGCGCTGGCGTAGTGCAGCGGGCTGTGGTGGGCCCGGGCCACCAGATCGGGCACATCGTGCACGTCCAGGTCGGCGTTGACCACCAGCAGGGTGGGCGAATAGCCGATCAGCCCTACCGGGCAGAAGTCGGCCAACGGGTCGTAGCGCAGGCCCTCCAGCGCCGGGTGGATGCCGTGGGTGGCGATGTAGCCAAACAGCAGGGTCTGGCCGTTGGGCGCGGCGGATGCCACGTATTCGCAGGCTACGCTGCCGTGGGCCCCGGCCCGGTTGTCGATGTGCACGCTCTGGCCCAGCAGGGGCGACAGTTTGCGCGCCAGGGCCCGGGCGATGGTGTCGTTGCCGCCACCCGCGCTGGTGGGCACGATGATGCGGATGCTGCTGTCGGGCGTGGCCTGCTGCGGGCTGGCCAAAGTGGCTTGTGGGAACACATAGCCGGGCAGGTGTAGTTCGCCCTGCAAAATCTTGCGGGCGGTGCGCACCAGGGCGGCGCGTTCCACCTGGGCCGATTCGCCCACGCCGACCACCTCCACTTCGATGTCGATTTGCCCTGCCGGATGCAGCACCACCAGCGCGCGCTTGCCCGACGGTGTGTGGCTGCCGCTGGCCACGGTGCCGGGCAGGGCGAAGGCGGTGGCCACGCCAATCGCGCCGGTGACGGCGTGCGATGCATGGCAGCGGCGCGGCGTGAAGTAGCGCGAGGTGATGCTGTTGGCGTCATCCCCGGCGCTGACGATCACCGGCTTGGGTACCACGCTGTCGGACACATCGCCCAGGCCCATGCGTGCGCCCACCACCCGGCGCATGGCTTCGATGCGCTCCAGCAGAGCGGTGTTGGCATCCAGCTGGGCCGGGCGCTCGCGGCCGGTCAGGCCCAGGTCGGCGGCGCGCATGACCATCAGCGGCATGGCCGCGTCGATGCAGGTGACCGGGATGCCGTCCACCACGTCGATGCGCTGGCCGGTGGGGAACAAATGGCCGGTCACCGCGCCCCAGGCATCCAGAAAGTTCAGCAAGATAGGCGCTGCCGTGCCCGCCACGCCGTCGATGCGGGCATCGCCCTCGTAGGTGACTACGCCACCCGGGGTGCACACCGTCACGTCGATGCAGGCCCCGGTGTTGACGTTGTAGACCCGGGCGGTGGTGTGGCCGTCTTGGGCGGCGATCAGGCCCTGCTCGATGGCGAATGGCACCACGCCCGCCAGCATGTTGCCGCAGTTGGGCCGGGTATCGACCGACTGGTGGCCCACGCCGACCTGGGCAAACAGGTAGTCCACATCACAGCCCGGCTGCTGCGAGCGCGAGACGATGGCGACTTTGCTGTTCAGCGTGCTGCCGCCGCCCAGGCCGTCGAGCTGCAGCGGGTCGGACGCGCCGATGGCCCCGATCAGCGCCTGGTCGCGCGCCTCGGTGCTGTCGGGCAGCCATTCGCGCAGAAAGAACGGGCCACGGGAGGTGCCGGAGCGCATCAGCACGCAGGGGATATTGCGGTGGATCATGGAAAGTGGTGGTGTTACAGACGGGGCCGAAATGGCCCGTGACGGCGCGATTGTTGGAGCGTCGTGCCGTGCTGTAAATTGCACTTTTTGAATTCATTGGTGCGCTGCGTGCACCAGCACTGGCTGCTGCAAATGCCTGAATTTCAAGACTTTTAGGCCGCTAGCGCATATGCTGCCTACACAAGTTGCTATCGTAAAGTGAGCATCTCAGCCCAGTACCGTATCCAGCAGCATCATCAGCACAAAGCCCAGCATCAGCCCGCCAGTAGCCCAGGCCTCGTGGCCTTTGCGGTGCGATTCGGGGATGATTTCGTGGCTGATCACAAACAGCATGGCACCGGCTGCAAAGCCCAGGCCCCAGGGCAGCAGGCTGGCCGACTGGCTGATGGCGGCCGCGCCCAGCACGGCACCCAGCGGCTCCACCAGGCCGGAGGCCATGCCCAGCAGCACGGCAAAGCGGCGCTTGTAGCCCGCGGCCAGCAGCGCCACGGCGACCACCAGGCCTTCGGGTACGTCCTGGATGGCAATGCCGGTGGCCAGCGCGGTGGCGCGCAGCGGGTCAGTGGCGGCATAGCCCACGCCAATCGCGAGGCCCTCGGGCAGGTTGTGCAGGGTGATGGCAAACACAAACAGCCAGGTGCGGCGCAGCACCCGAGAACGCGGTCCTTGGGGGCCTTCCACGCCCTTGATGAAGTGCTCGTGCGGCAGCAGGCGCTCCATGGCCAGCAGCACCGCCCCGCCCAGCAGGATGGACGCACCCAGCATGCCGCCCGCGGCCCAACTGCTGGCCCCGGCAGCGCGGGCCGCGGCCAGGCCGGGGATGATCAGCGAAAACGCACTGGCCGCCAGCATCACCCCGGCACCAAAGCCAAACAGCGTGTCCTGGGTGCGCTCGGACAGCTTGTGCGAGAACACCACCGGCAGCGTGCCCAGCACGGTGGCCAGTGCCGCCACCGAGCCGCCTATCAGCGCGTTCAGCACCACGGGATGGGCCAGACAGTAGTGCCAGAAGTCGCTGGCCAGCACGCCCGCGCCCAACAGCGCAATGCCGCCGCCGAGCAGTTTGCGCAGCAGGCGTAGCAAGTGCAAATGGTCTTTACTGCCGCTGGGCCACATGGTTTCGGGTTTGTCCATGGCTGGGGTCTGCGGGTGGCTTAGCCGCGCGCGGCCTGGAAGAGCTTGGCCACTTCGGGCCAGTCCACCACGTTGTAGAAGGCCGCGATGTAGTCGGGGCGGCGGTTTTGGTAGCGCAGGTAGTAGGCGTGCTCCCAAACGTCCAGCCCGAGGATGGGGGTGTTGCCGTGCATCAGCGGGCTGTCCTGGTTGCCGCTGCTCTCCACCACCAGCGTGCCCTGCGGTGTCAGGCACAGCCAGGCCCAGCCGCTGCCGAAGCGGGTTAGCGCGGCTTTGGTGAAGGCATCCTTGAAAGCTTTGAAGCCGCCCAGGTTGGCGGTGATGGCCTGGGCCAGCGCGCCCGTGGGGTGGCCGCCGCCGCTGGGCGACATCACGCGCCAGAACAGGCTGTGGTTGGCATGGCCGCCGCCATGGTTGCGCACCACGGCGCGCAGGCCCTCGGGTAGGGTGGCGATGGCCGCTACCAGCGCCTCGACCGGGGTGTCGGCATGCGGCGTGTCTTGCAGGACGGCGTTCAGGCTGTTGATGTAGGTTTGGTGGTGCTTGGTGTGGTGGATCTGCATCGTCTGGGTGTCGATGTGCGGCTCCAGCGCGTCGTAGGCGTAGGGCAGGGCGGGCAGGGTATGGGGCATGGGAGGTCTTTCGGGTTTAAAAAATCAGTGCAGGGTGCCGGGGCTAGCCAGAGTGGTCGTAGTGGCGTGGAGCAGCGCGGTGATGTCGGGGTGCGGCCCCCAGGCGCGCTGGTGCAGCAACAGGGCGGTATGGGTTTCGCGGCTGTGCCGCCAGGCCAGGCCGTGCGCGGGGCTGTGTTGCAGCGCCAGCAGCGTGCGGTGGGCGCGGCACAGGTGCTGGGCGGCGGCCTCTAAGAGTTGGGCCTGGGCGTAGAGGTCGGCCAGGTTGTGGTGCGACACCACCAGGGCGGCCAGGCAGTCGTCGGTCAGTTCAGCGGGCGGAACATCCAACAGGTCTTGGGCGATGGCCAGGGCCTGGTGAAAGCTGAACAGTGCCAGCTCGGGGTGCCCGGCCTGTACGGCATGGGTGCCACGCTGTACCAGGGCCTCCCATTGGGTGAGGCTGGCGGGGCGCTGGGGGCGCTGGGGGCGCGGCAGTGGCGTGGGTGAAACGGCGGGCGCAGAAGGTACAAAAGAACGGGTCATGCAAAACATCCATGGAGCCGGTGCCACGGATGGCAGCACCGGGCCCTTTGCGTTGAATGGAGTTTTGCGTATTCAGGTGACTAAATGATAACCGTTCGCATTTAAAAAATCTATAGCTGGATCTGTGTGCTGGTTGCCAGCTCGATCCCCTGGGCTTGCATGGTTTGCAAAAACGCCTCGTGCTGCAGCTGGAAACCGCCTACTGGGCTCATGCAGTCGGTCAGCAGCACGATGCGTTGGTGCTTTTGGCGGGCCAGGTTATGCACGATGTGCTCGGTGGTGGCGCGCACGCAGTGGCTGCTGGCCTCGCCAGCGATCAGTAGTATGTCGGCCTGGTCCATGGCGGCCATGAGCGCGTGGTTGAGTTGCGTGGCTTCGTCATGGGCATCGGGCACCTCGGCCATGACGGCGCTGTAGTGCTCGGTCCAGGGGTTGCTGCCTTTGGTGAGCTTGGTGGCGTTGCGGCCCTGCTGGTCTTCCCATTGGTTGTAGGCGGCGCGCACATCGGCGTGCACGTTGTGGCCCCAGGCGCCGATTTCGCAGTGCACCGGCCAGACCATCAGCGTGTAGCGGCCCCGGGCTTCCAGCGCGTCTAGGTAGGCCAGGGTGCGGCCCAGCGCCGCGGGCTGGCGTGGCCGGTACTGGCCTGCGTGCACGGCGGCGGCGGTGATGGTAGTGAATGGTGTAACCGGGCTGCCATCGGCCTGCCGCCAGAAGGTGGGGTGGGCAATGTCGATGCGGTGGTGCGAATCCAGGGTGATGGTGATGTCGGTCAACTGCGACCCGTTGGCGCGGATGAAGGCAGCCAGACGCTGCATGTCTGCATCGGCTCCCACCACCGGCAGGGCGGGCTTGGCAGGGCTGGGCAGGTCGCAAAAGTCATTTTGCGGGTCGATGATGAGCAGATGGGTGTGGTGCGTCATGGCGGGCTTCGGTCTCCATCAGGGGCGGGCGGTAAACAGGGATGAGAGCAGGGATGGGAGTGATATGCCACGGATTTGTAATTGTTCGTAAGCCAAGGCCCCCAGCAGGGCCAGAAACAGCACTGCGGCCAGAATCCAGGGCGCGCGGCTGCGGCGGCGTGCCTGGGGCTGCGGGGGCAAGGGCGGCATGGTGTACGTGGGCTTGGCGGTGACGGGTGCCGGTGCGGTGACGGGTGCTGGTGCCGGTATGGGGGCCGGTGGTTGTTTCGCGGTTACCACGGGCGCGGGCGGAGGCACCGGGGCGGCTTTAGGCACGGTCGGGACGGCCGGCGGTGATGCAACGGGCGGGGCAACGGGCTTGGCGAAAGGCATCGCGGAGGGTTTGGCCATGGCCTGTTCCAACAGGGACATGCGCTGGGGAGCGGGCGGGGGGAGGGGCAGGGCGGCTGCACAGTGGGTGCACAGGGGCGCATCGCTGGCGTTCTCGGTTTTGCAGGCGGGGCAGATGATGCTCATGTTTCTATTCGGGTAGTTGGGTGCGGACTGTGGCGTATGTCCTACGGGGCAATGTCACATGATGACAGCAGCCACCCACGATAATCGCGCTCCATGGACATTCTCATGCAACTTCTCGATTTCATTCTGCACATTGACAAGCACCTGGAGGCCTTTGTGATCAGCTATGGCCCCTGGGTCTATGCGCTGCTGTTTCTGATCATTTTTGTGGAGACCGGAGTGGTGGTGATGCCATTTTTACCCGGCGATTCGCTGTTGTTTGTAGTGGGCGCGATGTGCGGCGTGGGGCTGATGTCGTATCCCATCGCCGCAGGTCTGCTGCTGGCGGCGGCCATCATGGGTAACCAGTGCAACTACGCGATTGGCCGCTTTTTTGGGCCCAAGGTGTTCCAGTGGGAAAACTCCCGACTGTTCAACAAGCAGGCGTTCAACCAGGCCCATGCGTTTTACGAACGTTACGGCGGTGTAACTCTGGTGGCTGCGCGCTTCATGCCGTTTTTGCGCACCTTTGCGCCGTTTGTGGCCGGGGTGGCCATGATGGGCCGCGCCAAGTTCACGTTTTTTGACGTGCTGGGTGGTGCGCTGTGGGTGGTGGGTATCGTCACCATTGGCTACTTCTTTGGCAACTTTCCGTGGGTCAAGCAGCACCTGGACAAGATCATCTGGGCCATGATTTTGATTCCCGGCCTGGTGATTGTGCTAGGCGCAGTGAAGAGCCGCATGTCGGGCAAGACCTCTGGTGCGTAGTGCTTAATTTTTAAGCGCTGTAAGCTTTATCCATATAAATCAAGCACTTAACCACCCTATACAAGTGCTTGGCAGGGTTATCCACAAGTTTATCCAGTGTTGGCAGGGAGAACTTGAAGCCGGTGGACAACCACTACAATCCGGTCCTACACCGGGGGTGTCTGGACTAAAAACAGACTGAGAAATACCCCATACCTGATCTGGGTCATGCCAGCGTAGGGAGCGTGATGGGGTCAACTTTGGGGCCTTTTCATGCGTCCGCCGCCGGCGCATTGAAAGGCACACATGCTGTACCGCCGTAGTTTTACCCTGGCCGCCACCGCGCTGGCCGCACTCGTCTCCCTCCCGGCCTTGGCCCAAGACACTCCGCTGCGGGTGCTGGTGCACAGTTCGTTCTCGCTGCCCAAGCCGCTGCTGGCCCAGTTCGAGGCCGAATCCGGTGTCAAGCTCAGCATCATCAAGGCGGGCGATGCGGGCGAGATGCTTAACAAGCTCATCCTCACCCGCGCCCAGCCCATCGCCGACGTGGTGTTTGGCCTGGACAACGCTTCCGTCGCCAAGGCCCAGGCCAACAAGGTGCTGGAGCCGTTGGCCTACACCCAGGGTTCGGCCATTGCCCAGGTGGGTGCGAACGTGGTGCCGGTGGACTACGGCTTCGTCAATTTGAACTTTGACAAGGCGGCCTTCGCCAAGAGTGGCCTGGCACTACCCAAAACACTGGAAGACCTGGCCCAGCCCGCCTACCGCAACCTGCTGGTGGTGCCCAATCCCGCCACCTCCAGCCCCGGCTACGCCTTTTTGCTGGCCACCATCGCAGGCATGGGCGAAGAAAAGGCTTTTGACTGGTGGGCCCGCATGCGCGGCAACGGTGTGAAAGTCGTCAAGGGCTGGACCGAGGCTTACTACACCGAATTTAGCCGCAACGGCGGCACCCGCCCGCTGGTCGTCAGCTACGCCAGCAGCCCGGCGGCCGAGGTGTTTTACAGCAAGGAAAAAATCAGCGAATCGCCTACCGGCAACCTGTTCCTCAAGGGCGGCGTGTTCCGCCAGGTCGAGGGCGTAGCCCTGGTGGCAGGCGGCGGCCAGCGCGAGGCGGCAGGCAAGTTCATCCGCTTCATGCGCTCCGGCGTGGTGCAGGAGGCTTTGCAAACCAACATGTGGATGTATCCGATCGAAGCCCACACCCCCCTGGCCGAGGTGATGAAGCACGCCGTGGAACCCACCGCCTTTGACAGCCTGCCCGCCGAGACGATTGCAGACAAGGGCACGGGCTGGGTGGCGCGCTGGACGCAGGTGGTTCTGAAGTAGTGGCTCACCCCCAGGCTGCAGTGCTTCGCATCTTTCGCCAACCCTCTTGCAGGAGGCAATACCAGCAGCCTGGGAAAGCCAGTTCTGCGGTGTTTCTGGAGGACATTCGCTCCGGTAATGTGGACGATGCGTAGTTTCCGCCGCTGGCTGCTGGCCCTGCTGCCGCTGCTGGCCCTGGCCGTGCTGCTGGTGGCCCCGGTGTTGCGGTTGGCGGGCGAAGGCTGGTGGGGCGACTTGGCCACCCAAGCCCCTAGCTCCCCCTGGGCGCTGTGGACCGACCCGTATCTGCGCTGGCGCGTGCTGTGGTCGGTGCTGCAGGCGGCTGCCACCTGTGTCGCCGCGCTGCTGCTGGGCCTGCCGGTGGCCTGGGTGCTGGCGCGCTGGGAATTCGCGGGCCGCAGCCTGGTGCTGCGCCTCTTGATGTTGCCGTTTGTGGTGCCCACCCTGGTCGCCGCGCTGGGTGTGCTGGCGCTGTGGGGGCCGCGTGGCGTGTTCAGTGGCTGGCTGGGCTTGCATCTGCAAGACACACCCTGGCTGCTGCTGTACGGCAACCTGTTCTTTAACCTCTGCGTGGTGGTGCGCGCCGGGGTGGATGCGTTGGAGCACGTCAGCGCGCCGCGCGTGGCGGCAGCACGCACTCTGGGTGCCACGCCATGGCGGGCGTTCTGGCGGGTCGAGTGGCCGGCCATCCTGCCCTGGCTGGCATCCAGCCTGTGCCTGGTATTTTTGTACTGCTTTGCCGGGTTTGGCCTGGCCCTGGTGCTGGGCGGGCAGCGTTACGCCACGGTGGAGGTCGAGATCTACACCCTGGTGGCCCACGAGCTGCAACTGGCCCCGGCCAGCCTGCTGGCGCTGTGGATGCTGCTGCTGACCGGCGCGGTGGCCTGGGCGTATGCCTTGATCGAAAAGCGCCTGGCCACGCCCACCCGCGTGCAGCCCATCGCCCGCCAACGACCCAGCCGCCCGGCGCACTGGCTGGGTGTAGCGGCGGCACTGGGTGTGCTGGCTTTCTTTTGCGCCGCGCCATTAGTGGCGATTGTCTGGCGGGCCGCCCATGCAGGCTGGGACACCTGGGCGCTGGTGGCCGACGAAGAAACGTTGGCCGCGCTGTGGAACACCTTGCGCTTTTCCGCCGTTGCACTATTACTGGCCACCGTGCTGGGCGTACTGCACGCGCTGGCCGCGCAAAGCTCGGTGGCGATGCGTGCCGCCGCGTTCTTGCCGTTTGTGGTGTCGCCCATCACCGTGGCATTTGGTTTGTTGCTGCTGTACCCGCAGTGGACCGCCAGCCTGCCGCTGCTGCTGTGCGCCTACGCTGTGCTGGCCTATCCGTTCATCGCCAAATCGCTGGCATCGGCGCTGGACAGCGTGCCCGAACACCTGCCCCAGGCCGCCCGCAGCCTGGGTGCCACGCCCTGGCGCGTGTTCTGGCGGGTCACGCTGCCGATGGTGGCACCCGCGCTGCGCCGGGGCATGGCCTTCGCGGCGGCCACGGCGCTGGGCGAATTCGCCGTGACCCTGTTTTTATCCCGCCCCGAATGGGCCACGCTGACCACGCTGATCTACCAGCGCCTGGGCCGCCCCGGTGCCGCCAATGGCGACGCGGCGCTGGTGTTGGCTTGCGTGCTGATGGCCCTGGCCATGGCCGCGTTTGCGTTCATCGAAGGCCCACGCCGTAAGGCCCCCCACCATGCTTGAACTGCGCCAAATCACCAAACACTACGGCAACCGCGCCCTGGCCGACCAACTCGATCTGCGGGTTGGCGAGGGCGAGATCGTCGCCTTACTCGGCCCGTCGGGCAGCGGTAAAAGCACCTTGCTGAAAATTGCCGCTGGGCTGGAAGCCGCCGAGGCGGGCAGCGTGTGGTTTGACAACGAAGACATCAGCCGCCTGCCACCCGAGCGGCGCGGTTTTGCGCTGATGTTCCAGGACTTTGCGCTGTTTCCGCACCTGGACGTGCGCGACAACGTGGCCTTTGGCCTGGTCGAACAGCGGGTGCCCAAGGCCCAGGCCCGGCAACGCGCAGAAGCCTTGCTGGAGCGCTTCGGCCTGGCCAACCATGCCCGGCACCGGGTCTGGACGCTTTCGGGCGGCGAGCAGCAGCGCGTGGCCCTGGCGCGGGCCCTCATCACCGCGCCGCGTGCGCTGCTGCTGGACGAGCCGTTCTCGGCCCTGGATGCCGCCCTGCGCCGCAACCTGCAGGCCGAATTCTGCCAGCGTATCTTCGATGTCGGTATGGCCACGGTGTTGGTAACCCACGACGAAGCCGAAGCCCAGGCCATGGCCACCTGCGGCTTCCGGTTGATGGAGGGGCGGTTGGAGAAGTTGTGGTAATTGCTATTGAATAAATAGCGAATAGCGTAGGCAGGATATGCGCTAGAGGCCTATTTCTTATAAAAACTTCAAAAGCCATGTGTGTTGGAGAGGTGCTTGGGAGATGCACCAAATTGAGGCAAAACGGTGCCTTATACCAAACAAGAGTAACTAATGTGCATTAGTTGGTGCGTGCGTGCACCGGCCTTGTGCGATACTAGGGTTAACCCTGAAAAACAGGGAGCGGTTTTACCCCAGGACACTTTGGCTATGCACATTCTTTATTTATTTTGGTTCTCCGCACGTAACGCCGCCCACGCACTGGGCCGCCACCTGGACCAGCAAGACCAGCGCGATGTGGACAGCTACCTCGGCAAATCCCAGTCATTCGCCGACCTCGAGTCCCGCGAACGCCAGTGGCTGCAGTCGAAATAATTTTTTAATTTCCAGGCACAGCGCCTGACCCTTTTTGGAGTTTCACCATGCAAGTTCTGTATTTCATCAAATCCCTGTTCGCCGTTGCCCAGAACCAGTTCGCCCCTGGCGAGCGCGTGAACCTGGTGCGCCGTGGCAGCATCGAACGCACCGACGGCTATGTGCTGGCCCAGACCGACAAGGGTGTGCTGGTAGAGTGGCCCCGCGCCGGTTCCAGCCTGGTGAGCTCGACTGACCTGACCGTCATCGTCTAAATCCCCGCGCTTATTCCCTTTGGTTACTGGGTGCCGAAAATACGGTCGCCCGCATCGCCCAAGCCGGGCACAATGTAGCCGTGGCTGTTGAGCTGGCGGTCGATGGCAGCGGTATAAATCGCCACATCCGGGTGTGCCGCCTGCAGCGCGGCCACGCCTTCGGGGCAGGTCAGTAGACACACAAATTTGATCGATTTGGGGTTGAGCTCTTTGAGCCGCTCCACCGCCGCAATCGCCGAGTTGCCGGTGGCCAGCATCGGGTCGACGATCACCACATCGCGCTCTTCCATGTCCTTGGGCATCTTGAAGTAGTACTCCACGGCCGTCAGAGTCTTGGGGTCGCGGTACAGGCCCACATGGCCGACGCGCGCGCCCGGCACCACGCTGAGCATGCCCTCCAAAATGCCGTTGCCCGCGCGCAGGATGGACACAAACACCAGCTTCTTGCCGTCAATCACCTTGGCGGTCATGGTCTCCAGCGGGGTTTCGATTTCTACGTCCTGCATCGCCATGTCGCGCGTGACCTCGTAGGCCATCAGCGAGCTCAGCTCGTTGAGCAGGCGGCGGAAGGTGTTGGTGCTGGCATCCTTGCGGCGCATCAGGGTCAGCTTGTGTTGCACCAAAGGGTGGTTGATCAGGTGGACGTTGCTCATGGTGTGCTTCTTCAATGGGTTAGAAAACGGTGCCATCGCTGGCGATGTTCAAGGGTGGGGTGCCACCCCGCAAGCGCTGGGCCAGCACGCGGCCTGCCGCCCAGGTGCCACCTTCGAGCACGCAGGCCAGGGGCATTTGCGTAGCGGTGAGGCCTAGCTCGGCGCGCACCAGCGGAGCCAGCTCGTCCAGCAGGGCGACGGTCAAGGCCCGCCATTCGACGATGCATTCATCGCCCGCAGTGTGCGCCTGGGTGGCTAGCGCCGGGTCTTTCAATACCAGCACGCCGCCGTCCAGCAGCAGGCCGCCGTTGCGGTACTCGGGCAGGCCCGTCAGTGCATCCAGGCCGGTGACGGTCACATCCGCCCATTCCAGCGGCTCCAGCAGCGAATAGGTGAGCCACTGCGACAGCTTGTGGAAGGGCATCCAGCCCGCAGAAGCGCCCTCGCCGGGCACCGCGCTGTGCCGCCAGCAGTCGCCGAGTGCAATGTCAGCTCCATCATCTGTTTTGATAGCATTCTGTGCAGGCCAGATGGGCGAGAGCGTGCCCAGTAGTGCTGCAAGAATATCGTGCGCCGCCACCGTGGGCTCGTCGGTGTCGGTGGGCACCAGGTGGTCGAACAAGCGGCCCGGACGGCACAGGCCGCCCGCACCGCCAAATACTTCGGGCTGGGCTGCAACGACCTCACCCAGGCGGCGCAGCAAGGCGACGCGGCCTTCCAGTCCGACCAGCGGGTTCTCCACGCCGACCTGGAACGCATCGCCCAACTGGCGCGAGGTGAGGGACTGCAAACCCAGCGCATCGGCCTGGCAGGGCTGGGTCGGCTTGCTGGAAAACAGGCCTTTGGTGAAAGCGTTGAAACTGGCCACGCCCAGGCCTTCGGAGCGGCTGAGCTTTTGGCCGGTGCGCGGGTCGGTGTAGCTCCAGTCGGGGCCTGCGCCTGCGTCCAGCAACACGCTGACGATGGCCAGGTCAATCTGCGCGCGAGCCCGCTTGGCCACCGACACCTTGCCCAGTTCTTCGGTCATCTGGTCGGTGCGGTTGACCCCGCCCGCCTCAAAATGCCGCCAGCGGCTGTGGTACGGGATCTCTAGGCTGGGATAGTTTTTGCGGGTGACCTCGGCCACCAACTGCGCGGTGGGAGCTAGCGCGGCATCCACCACGGTGAAGTACTGGGATTCGCCCGCACGGGCGCGCGCCAGCAGGCCCTGGGCCCGCGCGCGCACTGCTTTTGTAGAGCGTAATAGGGTGCTAGCACTGATTGCATCTGCACGGGTAGCTATCAAATCCATAGTCATTCAGTCAATCCACGGCCTTTGGCCTTTTTGAGTTCTTCGGCATCCGGCACCGCGCCGGGGGTGAAGTACCCCGCTGCCATTTTCGCGTCCATTTCCACCTGTGCATCGGCGGGGATCATGTGGTCGGGAATATTCACCCGTTGCACCACCTCGATACCGGCGCGGGTGATGGCGTCATATTTCATATTGCTCATCGACACCAGGCGGTGGATTTTGCGGATGCCCAGCCAGTTCAGCACGTCGGGCATGAGCTCCTGGAAGCGCATGTCCTGCACCCCAGCCACGCACTCGGTGCGGTTGAAATACTGGTCGGCGGTGTCGCCACCGACCTGGCGCTTGCGGGCGTTGTAGACCAGGAACTTGGTGACTTCGCCCAGGGCCCGGCCTTCCTTGCGGAAGTACGACACCAGGCCCACACCGCCGCGTTGCGCACCCTGGATGCATTCCTCGATGGCGTGCGTGAGGTAGGGTCGGCAGGTGCAGATGTCGGAGCCAAACACGTCCGAGCCGTTGCACTCGTCGTGCACGCGCGCGGTGAGTTCGACCTCGGGATTCGCCAGATCGCGCGGGTTGCCGAAGATGTAGGCGGTGAGCCCGCCGATGGGTGGCAAAAACACTTCCAGGTCGCTGCGGGTCACCAGTTCGGGGTACATGCCGCCGGTTTCCTCGAACAGCACGCGGCGCAGCTCGGCCTCGGTGCAACCAAAGCGCTTGGCCACATCGGGTAGGTACCACACCGGTTCCACCGCCACCTTGGTGACCATGGCCGCGCCGCTGGCGGTGAGGAATTTGCCGTCGGCCTTCAGGCGACCGGATTGCAGCGCTTCGATTACCTCCGGCAGGATCACATGGGCCTGGGTGACGGCGATGGTGGGGCGGATGTCGTAGCCCGCCGCCAGTTCGCCGGCAAACACCTCGGCAACCGTCGCGCCCCAGGGGTCCATGGCGACGATGCGGCCCGGCTCGCTCCATTGCGGGTAGGGGCCGATGATGTCGGTGGGCATGGTGTTGGTCAGGTCGGCCTTGTGCTGCGGCGACAGGCCGCCCGAGGCCACGGCCAGCGCGCGGTAGATGCTGTAGCTGCCGCTGTGGGTGCCGATGACGTTGCGGTGGGCACGTTTGGTGGTGGTGCCGACCACCGGGCCGCGCTCGGCGGCGGTGGCTGCGGCCCAGCGTATCGGCAGCGCGCCGTAGCCGCTGGCGTGCGAGGTGAGGCGGATGTGGCTGGTTTGCGCGGGAGCCATGGAGCCGGTAGCGGTATCAGCGGGCATAAAGAGTCCTCAAAGAATGCAACAAATTCCGTGCATGCTATGTATTTTGCATGCGTAACAGAACCTTACTCGGGATTCTTGTGGGACTTGTCAAAGCGGCGTTCGGCCTCGCCCAGGTGGTGTATCAAAACATGCGACACCAGGTTCACGCCAATGCCTGCCAACACCACTGGCAGCAGGTACAGCGCCAGGGACACTTCGGACGCAAAAAAGTGGTCCTCCAGCGGTGTAGGCACCACTTTGGCCCAGCTGTTGAGTTTTTGCAGCAGCACCACATCCAGCCCGGCCAGCAAAATCAGCACGATGCCAAACACCAGCACCGCCGGGCGCGAGATGACCCGGCGCACCAGCAAAGTGGCAAATACGCCCACCGGGGCCAGAACGGAAAAGGCGATCAGCAGCCAAAAGCCGTATTCCATCAGGCTGCTGACGGAGGAGAAAAAAGGGAAATCCATGCCAACCTGTCCAAAGAGGGCATAGGGCCCGATCCTGGACATTCTGGACGGCAGACTTTGGCCTCGGGTATGGCTGCCGCAAAGCCTGTGTAAAGCGACTAGCGCTTACCGCCGAAGATGCCGCCCAGCACGCCGCGCAAGATCTCTTGTCCGACCTTGGTGCCCATGGTGCGCACGGCGGACTTCATCATGGTCTGGGCTAGGCCGTCGTGCTTGCCGCCGCGCGGGCCGGTGGTGCCAAACAGGATGTCGTTTAAGCCTCCCATCACACCGCCCAGTGCGCTGCTTTCCGCGGCGGGCGGGGCCATGCCGGGCAGGCTGGGTGGCTGGGCGGGTGCCGAGGTGTTGGTGGCCGTGGTTTCTGTGCGGCCTTTGAGCTTCTCGTAGGCCGATTCGCGGTCTACCAGCTTTTCGTACACCCCTGCGACCAGCGAATTGGCGATCAGCGACTGGCGTTGCTCTGGGGTGATAGGGCCGAGCTGGCTGCCAGGCGGCAGCACAAACACGCGCTCGGTGATGCTGGGGCGGCCTTTTTCATCCAGGAGGCTGACCAAGGCTTCGCCCACGGCCAGTTCGGTGATGGCGGCTTCGATGTCCAGTCCGGGTTTCTGGCGCATGGTCTGCGCCGCGGCCTTGACGGCTTTTTGGTCACGCGGGGTAAAGGCGCGCAGGGCGTGCTGTACCCGGTTGCCCAGCTGGGCCAGCACCGAATCCGGGATGTCCAGCGGGTTTTGCGTCACAAAGTACACGCCCACGCCCTTGGAGCGCACCAGGCGCACCACCAGCTCGATGCGCTCCACCAGCGCCTTGGGCGCTTCGTTGAACAGCAGATGCGCTTCGTCGAAGAAGAACACCAGTTTGGGCTGCTCGGGGTCGCCGATTTCGGGCAGTTGCTCGAAGAGCTCGGACAGCATCCACAGCAAAAAGGTGGCGTACAGGCGCGGTGCGTTCATCAGCTTGTCGGCGGTCAGGATGTTGATGACACCCTTGCCGTCCACGGTCTGCATGAAGTCGCTGATATTGAGCATGGGCTCGCCAAAGAACTTGTCGCCACCTTGCGATTCGATCTGCAACAGGCCGCGCTGGATGGCGCCCACGCTGGCGGCGGACACATTGCCGTACTGGGTTGTGAATTCGCTGCTGTTGTCGCCCACATACTGGAGCATGGCGCGCAGGTCTTTCAGGTCCAGCAGCAGCAGGCCGTGGTCGTCGGCAATCTTGAACACCATGTTGAGCACGCCGCCCTGGGTGTCGTTCAGGTTCAGCATGCGGCCCAGTAACAGCGGACCCATGTCGGACACGGTGGCGCGCACCGGGTGGCCTTGCTCACCAAACACATCCCACAGGGTGGCGGGGCAGGCCAGAGATTCGGGCTGGTCGATGCCGCGCTCTTTCAGAATGCCGGCCAGCTTGTCGCCAATACGGCCCGCCTGGCTGATGCCGGTCAGATCGCCTTTGACATCGGCCATGAACACCGGCACGCCGATGGCAGAGAAGCCCTGCGCCAGCGTCTGCAGGGTAACCGTCTTGCCCGTTCCGGTGGCGCCGGCGATCAGCCCGTGGCGGTTGGCGAGGGCGGGCAGCAGCGCCAGTTCGGTGGCGCCTGACCTGGCGACGGCGATGGGCGTGATCATGGGGAGGCGGTCCTTGTCGTGAGTCTTTGTCGTGAATCTCGAATGATGCTGCGATCCGTTGGGCCGGAATGGTAAAATTATAAGCTTTCCGAACCGTCACAGAGGCAGAGGCTTTATGGCCGGGCACAGCAAGTGGGCGAATATCAAGCACAAGAAGGCGATTACCGATGCCAAGAAGGGTAAGGCCTTCACGCGGCTGATCAAGGAGGTTACCGTGGCCGCGCGCATGGGCGGGGGTGACCCGGCGATGAATCCGCGACTGCGCCTTGCCATGGACAAGGCGCGCGATGTCAATATGCCCAAGGACAACATCGAGAGCGCGATCAAGCGTGGCACCGGCGCACTGGAGGGTGTCAACTACGAAGAGGTGCGCTATGAGGGGTACGGCGTTGCCGGCGCGGCGGTGATGGTCGACTGCCTCACCGACAACCGCGTGCGCACGGTGGCCGAAGTGCGCCACGCCTTCGCCAAGAACGGCGGCAACATGGGCACTGACGGCTCGGTCGCCTTCTTGTTCAAGCATTGCGGCCTGTTGGTGTTCGCACCGGGCGCGTCCGAAGACAAGGTGATGGAGGCGGCGCTCGATGCGGGCGCCGAGGATGTCATCGCCAACGACGAC
>NZ_JANXMU010000044.1 GCF_025354435.1 Rhodoferax sp. | reverse complement strand
CTCTGACCTCCCTCGACCAGTCGCACTGCTTCTTGCTTGAATTCGAGCGTGTATCGCGCTCTCGCCGTCTTCGTCATTTCCGTTCTCCTTGCGTGAATTTAAACACTCAGCAAGGGATACGTTTTTCGAGGGCAAGGTCACCATGGTGTATAAAGCCATCCCCTGCAGCCCTTGCTGGCACGCCGGACCGTTGTTTGCTGGGTCAAGATCCTGATCACACAGGGTAAGCGAGCTCTGCAGATAGTTGATATTGCCTACGGCACCAGTCGTAATGGCGTTGGCAGGATTAGCCGAGATATTTTTGAGGTTTTGCAATACCTGGGCATCGGTGCCCCCGTTGTTGACGTACGAGGGTGCGGGGAGTACGGGCACCCGCACAGTTCCACGGTAGGTTTCGAACAACACACTGGCTGCAACAGGGGCTGTGCCTGTTAATGCCATCAAGAATAGGCAAAGAGCATGCACGCCAAGCACTGGTGACAACTTTTTAGAAAAAAAGCGTATCCCACCGTTATTTTGAATATGTGACTTCACAGGTCTCCCTCCTCATTTTTTCGACTTCAGCGGCTTATTTTTCTCTTCAAATAGTAACTAATAAATTTAATTAAATACATTACTATTTATTTTGTTACAAAAAATACACAAAAGTATTCATTTTGTGTGTAGATTTTTCCGTATTTTTGTGTATTTTTGTGTGGATTTACGCATTCAAATTTAAATTAAGCCTAATTTTTTCCCAAAATCTCACTTTTACCGTTCAGCAAACCTTGCTAAGCTCCATTTATTTTTGATTTCCCACTATATTTAGATAAAAACCACAATAGTAAATACCTTGGTTTTGGCCCGGTATTTGGCGCAAATTGCTTTTAGCTAGGTTCATTTAAAAGCTCAATTTACGGTAGCCCTTGGTAACAACTCATGGATACGAGGCCCACAAGCCTCGCCAGACTGGGCCCACGCTATTCAGTAGAATCCACCGGTCAGGAGAGAGTTTTCCCCGCGAAAACCGCCGAAGGCGCAGGACCCCGCTACGTGGGTCTGAACGCTCAGGCAAAAGGACTGACAAACGTTTTTCATCGAACGTCACCCCCCTGGAGAGAAATCCGCCCTGGAGCGGATTCACCGAAGGCGCAACCCGCAGTCGGCTTGGCACCACCGCCCAAGCCCGCCCGGCGAATCGCTCAGGTAAAGCGGACAGCGGGGACCACACATGGCCACAATGGCCATGATTTTTTGTGTGTCCCCCACTTTCATTCCGAAAGAACGCCATGTCCGATCTGTTGCTTACGCCACTCAACGCCCTGCACCTTGAACTAGGTGCCCGCATGGTCCCGTTTGCGGGCTACAGCATGCCGGTGCAGTACCCTGCAGGCCTGATGGCCGAGCACCACCACACCCGCACGGCAGCCGGTCTGTTCGACGTATCCCACATGGGCCAGTTGCGCCTGGTCGGCCCGGACGCAGCCGCCGCCTTTGAAACACTGATTCCGGTGGACGTGGTCGATCTGCCAGTGGGCAAGCAGCGCTACGGCCTGCTGCTGAACGACGAAGGCGGCATCCTGGACGACCTGATGTTCTTCAAGCGCGCCGACGACATCTTCGTCATCGTCAACGGGGCCTGCAAAGTGGCCGACATCGCCCACATCCAGGCCAAGATTGGCCAGCGCTGCCAGGTCATTCCCCTGCCGGAGTTGGCACTGCTGGCGCTGCAAGGCCCGCAGGCCGTAAATGCCCTCTCGCGCCTCGCACCCGGTGTAGAAAAATTGGTCTTTATGACCGGCGGCCACTTCGATGTGGCGGGCATCCCCTGCTTCTTGACGCGCAGCGGCTACACCGGCGAAGACGGCTTTGAAATATCGGTTCACAGCAGCCAAGCCGAAGCTCTGGCCCGCGCACTGCTGGCCCAGCCCGAAGTCAAGCCCATCGGCCTGGGCGCACGCAATTCGCTGCGGCTGGAAGCCGGGTTGTGCCTGTACGGCAACGACCTGGACACCACCACCACGCCGGTAGAAGCGGGCCTGAACTGGGCCATCCAAAAAGTGCGGCGTACCGGTGGTGCGCGTGCAGGCGGATTTCCAGGCGCTACAAAAATACTAGCTACCATCGCAGGTGGCAGTAGCGCTACGACCCGAAAACGTGTAGGACTTGTCGCCCTGGAGCGCATCCCCGTGCGCGAGCACACCGCCCTGCAAGACACCGCGGGCAACCCCATCGGCGAAGTCACCAGCGGCCTGCTCGGCCCCACGGTGGACAAGCCAATTGCCATGGCCTACGTGGTCCCGGAATTCAATGCCATCGGCACCCGCGTGAACGCCGTTGTGCGAGGCAAAATCGTGCCGATGGAAGTCGTATCCATGCCTTTCACACCCAACCGCTATTTCCGCGGCTAAATCCCTTTTTACAGGAGCAACCCCATGAGCATCAAATACACCGAAGACCACGAATGGCTGAACATCGAGGGCGACACCGCCACCGTGGGCATCACCCACCACGCGCAGGACGCGCTGGGTGACGTGGTGTTTGTCGACCTGCCCGCGGTGGGCACCAGCTTCGCCCAGAAAGACGTAGCCGGCGTGGTCGAGTCGGTGAAAGCCGCCGCCGACGTGTACATGCCTGTTTCCGGTGAAATCACCGAGGTGAACGAAGCCCTGCGCGCCGACCCGGCCCTGGCCAACACCGACCCGCTGGGCGCAGGCTGGTTCTTCAAAGTCAAGCTGTCGGATGCATCGCAAATTGCGGCGCTGCTCGACGAAGCCGCCTATACCGCCTTTAGTTCCAGTAACTAATACCCCCAGGCTACAGCGCTGCGCGTCTTTCGCCAACCCCCCTCGTATTGGTTTGAAAAACCGATACGACATGCAGGGGGCAACACCAGTTCTGCGGTGTTTCTGGAAAAGTCATGTACCGCTTGCCTGAGCCGCTCCCACCTTCACCCCAACCCAAGCGCCTCGCCATGACCTCCCTGCACGAACTCGAAAACTCCGCCGAATTCATCGCCCGCCACATCGGTATTGACGCTGCCGACGAAACCCTGATGTTGGGCGTGATTGGCTCCAGTTCGCGCCGGGACCTGATTGACGGCATCGTGCCGCGCTCGATTGCGCGCAGCACGCCCATGGTGCTGCCCACGCCCGTGACCGAGGCGGCGGCGCTGGCCGAACTGAAAGCCATCGCGTCCAAAAACAAGGTATTCAAAAGCTTCATCGGCCAGGGCTACTACGACACCCACACGCCCGGCGTGATCCTGCGCAACATCCTGGAAAACCCCGCCTGGTACACGGCCTACACGCCCTACCAGGCCGAAATTTCGCAGGGCCGCATGGAGGCACTGATCAACTTCCAGACCATGGTCTGCGACCTGACAGGCATGCCCATCGCTAATGCCTCCATGCTGGACGAAGCCACCGCCGCCGCCGAGGCCATGACCCTGGCCAAGCGCAGCGTGAAAAGCAAAAGTAATATCTTTATCGTGGCGGGCGACTGCCATCCGCAGACGATTGAAGTCATCCAGACCCGCGCCAAGCCGCTAGGTATCGAAGTCAAGGTCAGCTCCGCGCTGGCCACCCTGCCCCAGCTCATGGCCAGCGGCGACTTCTTTGGCGTGCTGGCCCAGTACCCGGCCACCAACGGCATGCTGCACGACCTGCGCCCGCTGGTGGGCGTGGCCCATGCCTGCGGTGCCGCCGTGTGCGTGGCCGCCGACCTGCTAGCGCTGACCCTGCTGGTGCCGCCCGGCGAGTGGGATGCCGACATCGTCATCGGCAGTACCCAGCGCTTCGGCGTTGCCATGGGCAATGGTGGCCCGCACGCCGCCTACATGGCGTGTCGCGATGCCTTCAAGCGATCCCTGCCCGGCCGCCTGGTGGGCGTGAGCGTGGATGCCCACGGCAACCCGGCCTACCGCCTGGCCCTGCAAACCCGCGAGCAGCACATCCGCCGCGAAAAAGCCACCTCCAACATCTGCACCGCACAGGTGCTGCCCGCCGTGCTGGCCAGCATGTACGCCGTGTACCACGGCCCCCAGGGCCTGACCCGCATCGCCCAGCGCGTGGCCCGCTTCACCGCCATCCTGGCGCGCGGCCTGCAGCAAATGGGCTACGAGATCGTCAACACGCATGCGTTTGACTCGCTCACCGTCAAAACCGACGACGCTAGCGATTTAATAGCTACTCGCGCACATAACGCCTGCGCTAACCTGCGTTTTCGCTTAAAAAACCACCTCGGCATCTCGCTGGACGAAACCACCACCCGGGGCGACATCGAAATGCTCTGGTCGTTCTTCGTCAAGCCCGGCGAGCCCATGCCGCGCCTGGGCGAGCTGGAAGACAGCGTGGACTCGCTGATCCCTGCCGAGCTGCGCCGCAGCAGCGCTTTCCTGACGCACCCGGTGTTCAACACCCACCACTCTGAGACCGGTATGCTGCGCTACATCCGGCACCTCAGCGACAAAGATCTGGCACTGGACCGCAGCATGATCCCGCTGGGCAGTTGCACCATGAAGCTCAACGCCACCAGCGAGATGGCCCCGGTCACCTGGCCCGAATTTGCCAACATCCACCCTTTCGCCCCCGCCGACCAGCGCCTGGGCTACACCGAGCTGGACGCACAATTGCGCGATTGGCTTTGCCAGGCCACCGGCTACGCAGGTATCAGCCTGCAGCCCAACGCGGGCAGCCAGGGCGAATACGCCGGTCTGCTGGCCATCAAGGCCTACTTTGACGACCACGGCCAGAGCCAGCGCAACATCTGCCTGATCCCCAGCAGCGCCCACGGCACCAACCCCGCCAGCGCCCAAATGGCCGGGCTCAAAGTGGTGGTCACCGCCTGCGATGCCAACGGCAACGTGGACATGGCCGACCTGCAAGCCAAGTGCGAAGAGCACAGCCAGGACCTGGCCGTGGTCATGATCACCTACCCCAGCACCCACGGCGTGTTCGAAACCCAGGTGAAAGAACTCTGCGCCCTGGTGCACAGCCATGGTGGCCGGGTCTATGTGGACGGTGCCAACATGAACGCCCTAGTCGGCGTGGCCGCGCCGGGCGAATTTGGCGGCGACGTGAGCCACCTGAACCTGCACAAAACCTTCTGCATCCCGCACGGCGGCGGCGGCCCCGGTGTCGGCCCCGTCTGTGTGGTGGCCGACCTGATCCCCTACCTGCCCGGCCACGCCACGGCGGGCGACACCCAGCACGGCATCGGTGCCATCAGCGCCGCGCCCTTGGGCAATGCATCTGTGCTGCCCATCAGCTGGATGTACTGCCGCATGATGGGTGCCGAAGGCCTGCAGCACGCCACCGAAGCCGCCATCCTGGCCGCCAACTACGTCAGCACCAAGCTGGCCCCGCACTACCCCACCCTGTACGCCAGCGCCAACGGCCATGTGGCGCACGAATGCATCCTGGACCTGCGCCCCATCAAAGACAGCTGTGGCGTGACCGCCGAAGACGTGGCCAAGCGCCTGGCCGACTACGGCTTCCACGCACCCACGTTGAGCTTCCCCGTGCCCGGTACCCTGATGGTGGAGCCCACCGAGAGCGAAACCCTGGCCGAGCTGGACCGCTTCATTTTCGCCATGGTCGCCATCCGCGACGAGATCCGCCAGATTGAAAACGGCAGCTGGCCGCAAGACAACAACCCGCTGAAGCACGCCCCCCACACCGCCGCCAGCCTGATGGCAGCCGAGTGGGACCGCCCGTACGCCCGTGAGGTGGGCGCGTTCCCGCTGGCCAGCCTGAAGCAGTCCAAATACTGGCCGCCCGTGGGTCGGGTGGACAACGTGTTTGGCGACCGGAATCTGTTTTGCAGCTGCGTGCCGGTGGCGGATTACGCCTGATGGACTTGCACGTCCGCCGCGTGGATTACAGCAACCCGACCGATGCAGCCGCCCTGGTCCACCTGCTGGACCTGTATGCCCAGGACCCCATGGGTGGTGCCACGCCGCTCAGCGACGACACCCGCGAACGCCTGTGCGCCGACTTGGCATTGCGCCCGCACGCGGCCAGCTTCATCGCCTGGCAGGGAGACGAGCCGATCGGGCTTGCCAATTGTTTTGAGGGCTATTCGACCTTCAAGGCCCAGCCGCTGCTGAACATCCACGACATGGCGGTACACCCGGCACACCGGGGCCGGGGCGTGGGCCAGGCGTTGCTGGCGGCGGTGCAGCAACACGCGCTGGAGCGGGGCTGCTGCAAGCTGACGCTGGAGGTGCTAACGGGCAATGCCCAGGCCCAGGCCAGCTATGCGCGCTTTGGGTTTGTGGGTTACCAGCTGGTCGCATCCGCCGGGCATGCCGTGTTTCTGCAAAAACAAATCTAGTGCGGCACAGTTCCTGCTGGGGAACTGGCCATGGCTGAATCCTCCGTACACCTCCACACCGCGTTTGAAGACGCACAGGCCATTTTTACCGGCACGCTGTTTGTGTCGCTGGCGCTGATCTTGTTTGCCCAGGCGGGCCTGATGACGGGCGGCACGGCGGGGGCTGCGTTTTTGCTGTTTTATGCCACGGGCATCACGCTGGGCAAGCTATTCTTTGTGATCAACCTGCCGTTTTACTGGTTCGCCTGGACACGTATGGGGCGCGAGTTCACCTTCAAGACTTTCATCGCCATCAGCATGCTGTCGGCCATGATGGAGTGGTCGCCCAAGCTGTTTGCCATCGAACGCCTGCACCCGGCCTACGCCGCCGTGCTGGGCGGGCTGCTGTTGGGCTCAGGCTGCCTGTTTCTGGCCCGCCACCGTGCCAGCCTGGGCGGGGCCACCATCGTTACTTTGTACTTGCAAAAGACCTACGGCTGGCGCGCGGGCAAGGTGCAGATGGCCATTGACTGCACCATCGTGCTGCTGGCGCTGACGGTGATCGAACCGGCCCGCGTGGGCTATTCGGTGCTGGGCGCGGTGGTGATGAACCTGTTTATCTGGGTCAACCACAAGCCGGGCCGGTACGCCGTTTTGTAGGCGGTGCGGTAGTGTCCAATACGGGCATGCATGACACCATTGACCAACGCCTGACCGACCTGGAAATCAAAGCCAGCTTTACCGAAGACCTGCTGGAGCAACTCGACCTGGTGGTCATCCGCCAGCAGCAGCAAATCGACCTGCTGGTGCGCGAAGTGACCCGCTTACAGCAGCGCAGTACCGATGGCCAGGACGGCCCGCGCAACGCCGCCGACGACCTGCCTCCGCACTACTGAAATAAAAGCCCGCTGCAACCAAGGGCCTTACACAGCAAATCACTAGACGACTGGTCTACTACAGCTACAATACATCCATGCTGAATGAAGCCCCTACCGCCAAACACCACATCCTCGACTGTGGCGAACGCCTGATCGCCACCAAGGGCTTTGTTGGCGTAGGCCTGGCAGAGATTCTGGCCGTGGCAGGTGTGCCCAAGGGCTCGTTCTACCACTACTTCAGCTCCAAAGAGCGCTTTGGCGAAGCCCTGTTGGTGCGCTACATGGAGCGCTACGTGCAAGGACTGGACGCGATGTTTCGCCCCGACGGCGAGACCGGCCGTGTGCGGCTGATGCGCTATTGGCAGCACTGGAACAGCACCCAATGCGCCACTAGTTGCGATACCGTGGGCGGTACGGGCAACCCCGCCACTACCAGTACCAAATGCCTAGTCGTCAAACTCAGCGCCGAGGTGGCCGATATCTCTGAGGCCATGCGCCTGACCTTGCGCGACGGTACCGACCAGATCGTGCAGCGCATTGCCCAGTGCCTGGAAGATGGCCATGCTGACGGGTCCGTCCCTGCCCACTTACCGGCACCAGCCACGGCATTGACTTTGTACCAACTCTGGCTGGGTGCCAGCCTGCTCTCCAAGCTGCGGCGCGATAACTCGCCATTTGAGCCCGCCATGCGGGCTACCCAGCAAATACTCGACTCCACGCCCGCCTGATCTGCACTAGCAGCTATCATTTTTATAAAAATACTAGCCGACCGGTCTACTTTTAAACACCACAAGGAACCCCATGAACAACTTTGACTTCCACAACCCCACCCACATCGTCTTTGGCAAAGACCGCATTGCCGACCTCGCCACGCTGGTGCCCGCTGCCGCCAAGGTGCTGATTCTGGTGGGCGGCTCCAGTGCCGAAAAAACCGGCACCCTGGCCGAAGTGCGCCAAGCCCTCGGCAGCCGCGCCCACGCCACTTTCACCGGCATCGAACCCAACCCCAGCTTCGACACCGCCATGCAGGCCGTGCACCAAGTGCGCGAAGGCGGCTTTGACTTTTTGTTGGCGGTGGGTGGCGGCTCGGTGATCGACGCAGCCAAGTTCATTGCCGCAGCGGCCTTGTTTGAAGGCGATGCCTGGGACATTTTGCTCAAAGGTGGTGCCAACATCCGTCGCGCCCTGCCCTTTGGCACGGTGCTGACCCTGCCCGCTACCGGCTCTGAAATGAACAAGGGCGGCGTGATCACCCGGCGCGACATCGGTGCCAAGCTGCCCTTCCGCAGCCAGCACGTGTACCCACAGTTCTCGGTGCTCGACCCTACCAAAACCTACACCCTGCCGCCGCAGCAGTTAGCCAACGGCGTGGTGGACGCATTCGTGCACACCGTGGAGCAGTACCTGACGTACCCGGTCAACGCACCGCTGCAAGACCGCTTTGCCGAAGGCATTCTGCAAACCCTCATCGACGTGGGCCCACGCCTGCTGACCGCGCCCGAGCCGGTGTACGACGATCGTGCGAATCTGGTCTGGGCCGCTACCCTGGCGCTGAACGGGCTGATCGGCTCGGGCGTGCCGCAAGACTGGGCCACCCACATGGTGGGCCACGAACTCACCGCCCTGCACAACATCGACCACGCCCGCACCTTGGCCATCGTGCTACCCGCCATGCTGGACGAGCGCCGGGTGCAAAAACACGCCAAGCTGTTGCAGTACGGCGACCGCGTCTGGGGCATCCGCACCGGCAACGAAGACGAGCGCATCACCGCCACCATCGTGGCCACCCGCGACTTCTTTGAGCGCATGGGCATCCCCACCCGCTTGTCGGCCTACGGGCTGGGCGCAGAGGCCATCGACGTACTGATAGCCCAGCTTACCGAACACGGCATGACGCGCCTGGGCGAACACGGCGACATCACGCCTGAAGTCAGCCGCCGCGTGCTGCAAGCCGCTCTGTAATTTTTTTCAACCCACCAGGAAACCCCATGTCCAAAATCCTCATGGTGCTTACATCGCACGACCAACTCGGCAACACCGGTGCCACAACCGGCTTCTGGCTGGAAGAATTCGCCGCGCCCTACTACGTCTTCAAAGATGCCGGTGTCAGCATCACCCTGGCCTCACCCCTCGGCGGCCAGCCGCCGCTGGACCCCAAGAGTGACGACCCAGGTTCGCAAACCGCGGCCACCCTGCGCTTCAAGGCCGACCCCGCCGCCCAGGCACTGCTGGCCGATACCCGGGTGCTGGCAGGCGTGTCTGCAGCCGACTTCGATGCCGTGTTCTACCCCGGTGGCCACGGCCCGCTGTGGGATCTGGCCGAAGATGCCACCTCGATTGCGCTGATTGAAACTCTGCTGGCCGCTGGCAAACCGGTGGCCGCCGTGTGCCATGCACCCGGTGTGCTGCGCCATGCCAAGGGCACCGATGGCCAATCCATCGTGCGCGGCAAGTCAGTCACCGGCTTTACCAATAGCGAAGAAGACGCCGTGGGCCTGACCGACATCGTGCCCTTCCTGGTCGAAGACATGCTGATCGCCAACGGCGGCATTTACTCCAAAGGCGCAGATTGGCAGTCGTACGTGGTAACCGACGGCTTGCTGGTCACCGGGCAAAACCCCGCGTCATCCGAAGCGGCAGCGCACGCTTTGCTGCAGAAGCTGGCGTAAAAAAAGAGGCCATAAACTTTGCCTCGCCAAAGCTCAAAACCGGCTATGAACTGATAAGCTCAAGGCCATAGAAACCTCTTAATTGACTGGAGAAAATCATGGCCAAAGGCGAGCAAAAAACCAACAAGGAATCGAAGAAGCCCAAGAAGGACACTTCGCCTCCCAAGCCCATTTCTACCGATGCAGTGCGCCCCACCATCACCACCGTGGTGCCGGTTCGCGGCAAGTTGAAGAAATAACCGCTACCCCCTCAAAAAAGCCGCATCTGATGCGGCTTTTTTTATGCCTCTAGAAATACAGCCACCGGTGCATTCAGCAGCCACTGCGCAGCTTCTTCCGGTGTGAGCGGCTTGGCAAACAAATCCCCTTGCAGTTCATGGCAGCCCGCCAGCCGGGCAATGTTGGCTTGGGCGGGTGTTTCTATGCCTTCGGCCACCACATCCAGCCGCAAGGCCACGGCCAGTTGGCAGATCGCCTGCACCACGGCGGTGGCATCGGCGGCGGGCAGGGGTTCGATCAAGCCCCGGTCGATCTTGACGGACTGCAGCGGCAGGCTGCGCAGCATGTTCAGCGACGAAAATCCGGTGCCAAAGTCGTCCAGTCCCACGGCAATACCCAGGTTGCGCAGTTGCCGGATCTGCTTGCGCGCCTGGTCTAGGTTGGCTACTGCCGCACTTTCGGTAATTTCCAGAGTGATCGCATGCGCCGGCAGCCGGTGTTGCAGCAGCAGTTGCTCCACCAGCTCCGGAAAGCCGCCATCCAGCATTTGCAGGGGCGACACGTTCACCGCCACCGGTACCACCTTGGTAAACCGCTGCCGCCACAGGGCGACTTGCTCGCAGGCCAGGCTCAGCAACAGCAAACCCAGGTCGGCGATCAAACCAGTGCGCTCGGCCACGGCAATGAACTCCACCGGGCTGACCCAGCCCACTCCGGGGCGGTGCCAGCGCGCCAAGGCCTCAAAGCTGGCCAACTGCCCGGTCCGCGCGTCGACCTTGGGCTGGTAGTACAGGCTGAATTCACACTGCTCGATGCCCGCGCGCAAGGCCTGTTCCTGCTCGAACACGTCGCTGGAGCCGCGTTCAAACCGGGCCTCGGCCAGCGCCACCGAGGTACCGGGCGTACGCTTGGCGGCGTGCATGGCGGCGTTGGCCGCACGCAGCAAAGACTCGGCATCCTGGGCATCCTTGGGGTACAGCGCGATGCCCATGGACACGTCGATAAAAAAGTTGCGCTGCGGCAGCACCAGCGGTCGCAACAGCAACTGCTGCACCCGACGCGCCATGGCCGCAGCACTGTCTCTGTCGTGGTAGGGCCGGGCCAGAAAAGCAAATTCATCGGCCCCCAGGCGCATCAGCTCACAGTCCTCACCCAGTTCCCGCTCCACCGCAATCGCCAGGGCCTTGAGCACTTCGTCGCCCAGCGAATGGCCATGGGCTTCGTTGAACAGCTTGAAGCGGTCCACCCCCAGCAGCACCAACCCAAAGCTGGGCCGGTCCGGCACAACCACGCAGCACTGGCGCAGGCGCTGCAGCAAGGCGCTGCGGTTGGGCAGACCGGTCAGCTCATCGTGCGTCGCCTGGTAGAGCAATGCCTGGGTGACATCGTGGTGGTCGGTTTGGTCGGTGACCAGAATCTGGATCGCCTGCGCGTCGCCCCACTGCGTGCGCCAGCCCGAGAAGCGCAGCCACACCGACGAGCCGTCCTTGCGGTGCCGCAGCCCTTCCCATTGCAGCTCGTCCACGGTGCCGCTTTCGATCTGCTGGTAGCGCAGCTGCAACTGCGCGACTTCTTCGCGTCGCACACCTTGTAGCAGGTCGGACAAGGTCACCTGTTCCCGCCGCCCAAAGCCGTACAAGCCCAACAGCGCCGAGTTCGCGTACCGCACACGCTGCTCCACCAGCACCAAAATGCCCTGGTGCGAGCGCTCCACCAGTTGCTGAAAGCGCTTGCGCAGGTTGTCCGACTCCAGCATCGAGCGGTCCAGGGTGGCATAGACCAACGTCAGGCCCAACAGCAGCCGCAATACCGCACCCGCATTCGACTGGAACAACAACCCCGCCTGGCCCCAAAAGGCAAAACACAGCTGATTCAGCCCCAGCAGCACCATCAAAGGGCCTACCAGGCGGTCGGTAAACAGGCCCCCGCGCAAACCACGTGTAACCACCACGCCCGCCAAAATCATTAAAGACGGGCTGACCCAGACCGTAATGGATGGGTCGCTGAACAGCACCGCCCATAAACCGGCCAGCAGCAGCAAACCCGAAAAAACCACCCACTCCAGCGTCGAAAAAACCCAGCCAGACAAGCGGCGGCTACCGCTCAACATCAGCGCAATGCTGCCAATTTGCCCAAATACGGCCAAAACCATGCCGGGCACGGTCCATTCATCTCCCACCCACTGGCTCATCAAGTAGCCCATAGGCACCAGCGCCTGCGCCAACTGTGCAACCCCCAGATCGCGGGTGAACAGCTGCGACCGGTGTCCTCGCCACACCAACAACAAGGCCGCGCCCATGGTCAGACCGACCACGGCATTCACCAGGATGGAATAAAGGAGTACGGGACTGAATGCGGATGGCATAGATGGGAAAACTAATTTTTGTGTGTATGCACTACAGGCTGGCTATCGTAACTCGTTCACAAAATATTTTGTCAAATATGCAGACTAGTACACAGATGAGACAGATGCAGCGTCAACCCGTAAACTGTTACGTTTATTCACCCATAAGACACTTGGCTTACGCCGCAACGGTGTGCAAGGCCCATGGCCTGCCCTTTGCTGTAGTGCCGGGCACTTATCCATTTCTCAGCCGCACCCACAGCCTCCATGCGCAAGCCCTCCTCTCCCGCATTGGTGTCCAGCGCCGTTATCAGTCCGGCCCCCGACAGCCTGCAACCGGCCTACCCGGTCCACCAGCTGATCCAGGACCTGCGCAACCGCCAGGCCGAACTGGAGAGCCAGAACAAGGTGCTGCGCTACAGCCAGGCCGCGTCCGAGGCCGCATCCGAGCGCTTTGAAACCCTGTTCTCCAGCGTGCCGCTGGCCCTGATGGTGGTGGACGACCACGACATGGTGGTGCAAAGCAATGCCATGGCGCAGCGCCTGTTCCAGCCCTCCGAAAGCGACCGGCCCCTGCACTTCCTGATGCCTTTTGTGAGCCCCGGCTGCACCGAGCAAGTCCGCCAGGCCTTCCGTGAAGCGCGGGTGGACGGCCACTGCGAAGCCACCGAGGTGGTGTTCAGCATCGGGCAGGACGGCGCGATGTCGGGCGACTTGCACATCGCCCGGCTCGACAGCGCGTCCGATGCCATCGCCCAGTACATCTGCGCCGTGGTGGACCAGGGCCCGCTGCTGGCCGAACGCCGCGCCCTGCAGCTCAGCGCATCGGCTCTGCGCCAGCGCAACGAGCAACTGCGTTCCAGCGAAAGCCGACTCGAGGCCATCATCAACTCGGCGCTGGATGCCATCATCTGCGTCGACAAAGACCAGTACATCACCGTCTTCAATCCCACGGCGGCAGTGCTGTTCCAGTGCCCGCCCTCGCAGGCCCTGGGCAGCCTGCTGACGCGATTCTTCCCCGAAGCCGGGCACGCACTGGCGCTGAACCAGATCTCCACCCAGGCGTTTTTGGGCGAAATGACCGCGCTGACGGCCAGCGGCAAACGCCTGTCGGTCGAAGTCAGCGTGTCGTTCGAACGCCACCCCAGCGGCGAGACCACCACCGTCTTCGCCCGCGACCTGACCAGCCGCAAGCGCGCCGAAGTGCAGCGCAGCGTGCTCGAAGCCCAGCTGCGCGAATCGCAAAAAATGCAGGCCGTGGGCACCATGGCCGGTGGTATCGCGCACGACTTCAACAACATCCTCAGCGCCATCCTGGGCAATGTGGAGCTGGCCAAGGAAGACGCGGGCCCCAACTCGCCCGCCCAGGTCAGCCTGCACGAGATCGAAAAAGCCGGTCGCCGCGCCCGCGACCTGGTGCGCCAGATTCTGACCTTCAGCCGCAACGAAGCCCCGCGCCGCGCCCCGGTGGCCCTGGCCGAACTGGTCAGCGAAACCGAGCGCCTGCTGCGCGTCACCCTGCCCCCGGCGGTGGAACTGCACCTGCATATCGACCCCGACACCCCAGTGGTGATGGCCGACGCGGTGCAGGTCCAGCAGGCCGTGCTCAACCTGTGCACCAACGCCATCCAGGCCCACGGCGACCAGCGCGGTGTGGTCAGCATCGAGCTATCGGGCGTGGAACCCGACCTGCGGCTATGCGACCGCCTCAGCATCGCCCCCGGCCACTACGCCATGCTCACTGTGCTCGACAGCGGCAAGGGCATGGACGGCGAAACCCTGCTGCGCATCTTTGAGCCCTTCTTTACCACCAAGGAAGTCGGCCAGGGCACCGGCCTGGGCCTGGCCGTGGTGCACGGCGTGATGCGCAGCCATGCGGGTGCAGTCGACGTGCAAAGCGCCCCCTCCCTGGGCAGCCGCTTCACCCTGTACTTCCCGGCGATGGAGCCGGTTACCGACTCCGATTTCGCCGCCCTGATAGCCGCGCATCCGTCCGAGCCCGAGCCCGCCCCCGCTGCCAGCGAACAGGTGCTGGGCAAGCACGTGATGTATGTGGACGACGACCATGCCCTGGTGTTTCTGGTCGAGCGGCTGTTGCGCCGACGCGGCTTTCGGGTCAGCGGCTTCTCTGATCCCAACAAGGCCGCCGCCGAATTGCGCGCCAACGCCGGGGCCTACGACCTGCTGGTCACCGACTTCAACATGCCCGGCTACTGCGGCGTGGACTTGGTGCGCGAAGCCCAGCGCATCCGCCCCGACCTGCCCGTGGCCCTGGCCTCGGGCTACATCACCGCCGAGATCGAGCAAAGCGCCATCGCCGAAGGTGTCAAAGCCCTGATCCACAAACCCAACGATGTGGAAGAACTCTGTGCTACCGTGCAGCGCCTGATTCTGGACAACGCCGCCGCATGACCACCGATACCCCTGATATCCCCACCCCCACCCCGCCAGAAAAGCAAGCCCGCAATCCCCTGCATGGCCTGACCCTGGAATCCATCCTGACCGAACTGGTTACTGCCTACGGCTGGGAAAGCTTGGGCCAGCAGATCAACATCCGCTGCTTCACCAGCGACCCCAGCATCGCCTCCAGCCTGAAGTTCCTGCGCAAAACCTCCTGGGCACGCGAGAAAGTCGAAGGCCTTTTCTTATTCATGCAGCGCGAACAACGCCGTGGAAACCTCTGAGCCTGCGGGCCTGGACACCCTCTACGCCGACGCGCACATCCTCGTATTCAACAAGCCCAGCGGCCTGCTCTCGGTGCCCGGCCGGGGGGATGACAAACAAGATTGCCTGAGCGCCCGCGCCCAACGGGCTTACCCCGACGCGCTGGTGGTGCACCGGCTGGACATGTCCACCTCTGGCCTGATCGTCATGGCGCGCGGCATTGCCATGCAGCGCCTGCTCAACGCCGCCTTCGCGGGCCGTGAGGTGGCCAAGCGCTACACCGCCGTGGTGGCGGGCCGACCCGATGGGGAGCACGGCCAGATCGACCTGCCCATCCTGGTGGACTGGCCAAACCGCCCGCTGCGCAAAATCGACTGGGAGCATGGCAAACCCAGTTGCACCCGCTGGCGCGTGCTGGAGACGATGGACGGCAGCACCCGGCTGGAGCTGGAACCCGTCACCGGTCGATCGCACCAACTGCGCGTGCACTTGGCCGCCATTGGCCACCCCATCCTGGGCGACGCGCTGTATGCCCCGGCCACGGTGCAGGCCATGGCGGGGCGCTTGCTGCTGCACGCCAGCAGCCTGGCGTTGCAACACCCGGCGACCGGCGTGGCACGGCACTGGGACTGTGCGGCAGCGTTTTAAGCTTGCACGCCACCGCTACTGTATTGATAGCTACTAGCGTATATGGATCATGCGCTAGAGGCACTTTTAATACAAAATATCTAGAATATGTACCGCAACTGGCATAAACAGTGCACCCTCCCGCTGAGCCCCCAGATTGCAAGCCCCTTACCCCCTAGCACCATGCATACCTCCAGAAGCCTCGCGGCCTTCACCTCCTTACTCGAAATCCAGGGCGCGGAAGCCGCCATCCACCACCTGAACGCAGGCGTGGCGCACCGCTTCACAGCGGTATACCGGCTCGACGGCGGCATGTTGCGCAATGTGCTGCTGTGTGACAAGTTGGGCGAAATCTGCCCCGAGTTTCTGGCCGAAGTACCTTTAGCCACCAGCTTTTGCCAGTTTGTTTTGGGCGACGGCGTTTTTCAAACCACCAACTCCGCCAGCGACCCCCCGCCTGGACGGCCACCCCTACCAGGGTGTCGTGGTCTGCTACCACGGCGTGCCCGTGCTGGGCAGCGCTGGCGAACTGTGGGGCACCTTGTGCCACTTCGATGTGCAGGAGTTGACCATCTCAGATGCAGAGTTTGAACTGCTGCAGCATGCCGCAAAGCTGCTGCCGTCTTATCTACCGCAGGTCTAAGAACCTTGGCCTGCTTGCAGGGCCTTGACCTCCTGCTCCAGCGCCTCGGTCGCGTCTTCCAGCACTTTGGCCGATTCATTCAAGCGCTTTTCCAGCGCGTCGGTGCGGGCCACGGCTTCGCCCACGTCTTCGTGGTTTGCATCACCGAGAATTTGGGTGTCCAGCACGGCGTGCACCACACCCAGTTCTTCGGCTACTTCTTTGATCTCTTCGGCCACCTGCTTGTGTTTGTCCAGCGCATCGGCAATGGCATCGGCAGCAGACGGTTCAGCGGCTTGGGGGAGTCCGGGCAGATTGGGCGAGTTCATGGGTGTATCGGTTGACAGGGAGAGAAAAGAGCGGTGGAAGTTGCGCAAAGGCCAAGTTTACGACTACCCAGCGGAAAGCGGCCCAGAATCTACCACCGCCTGCCACAACGGCCCATCCGGTTGCTCCTGTATCTATAGCTACTTGTGTAGGCAGAATATACGCTATAGGCACTTTTTTTATAAAAATCAGGTGTAAAGCGGTTGCCGGTCTGCGGGTCAACCTGGCAGTTGGATCAGCTCCGTTTTCCCTGCCACGCGGGCCTGGTCACCTCCGCTGCCACCGCACGGGGCCGGGCCATGCAGTGCACTAACCACCCTGCCAGCAGCGGGGCCAGCGCAAAACTGGCAAACAACCACGCCGCAGCCGACGCGGCCCCGGCACTGCCGCCAGGATAGGTCAGGCCCGCCGCATTCACCACCAGCCCAGCGGCAGCGGCGCCCAGCGCCATGCCGTAAAGCTGCACCGTGGTGATGGCGGCCGAGACCACGCCCTCCTCGCCCGGCGGGGCCAGCGTCAACACCCGCGTCAGCAGGTGCGGCCAGCCGATGCCCACCCCGGCACCCACACCCGCCAGCGCCACCGCGCACAGTGCGGTGTGCACCGCTGCGGGCAGGCCCAGGTCCACAGGTACCAGCACCGCCAACGCCAGCAAGCTGGCCGCGCACAGCAGCGGCCCTGCCCGCAGCAAGGCCGTGGCGCGGGTACCGCTGTGGCCGGACGACAGCACCGAGCCCAGGCTCCAGCCGCCCGCCATTGCCGCCGTCAGGTAGCCCGCCGTCAACGGTGCCAAACCCTGCAGCGTCTGCAAAAAGTACGGCACAAAAATTTCGGTCGTGGTGCCCACCAGCAGCAAGGCCAGGCAGGCATACACCGCCCCCAGCGGCGTGCCCGGCGCGGTGCCCCCCGTCGGCAACAAGCTAGGCAGCTGGCGCGACGGGGCACGCCGCTCCCAGGCAATGGCAGCCGCCCCCAGGGCCAGCCCAACCGACACGCCCAGCGCCTGCAAGGCCAGTTGGGCCGACAAGCTCCCCGCCGCCACCGCCAAGACCGAAGCCACCAGCAACGCAATCTGCACCATCGGAATGCGGGGTACCGAGCCCGCACCAGGGGCCGCCACACGGGTGGGTCGCAACTGCACCGCCACCAATACCGCTTGCAGCAAAGCCACCGGCAGCAGGGTCCAGAACGCCCAGCGCCAGTGCCCGCCCTGGGCAAACAGCCCGCCCACCGCCGGGCCGCACAACGTGGCCACACCCCACATGCCCGACACCAGCGCCACGGCACGCGGCCACAGCGGTGGCGCAAACACCACGCGTATCAGCGCATAGCTCAGCGCCGCCAGCATGCCGCCGCCAAAGCCCTGCACACTGCGGCTGGCCAGCACCCAGGGCATGGACGCAGCCAAGGCGCAGCCCGCCGACCCCGCGGCAAACAACGCCAACGCCGCCATGCAAGCCCCGCGGGGCCCCCACACCGCCAGCAATCGCACCGACAGCGCCGCACCCACAATGGACGCCACCACAAACAGCGTGGTGTTCCAGGCATACCAGTCCAGCCCGCCAATATCCGCCACCACCGACGGCAGCACCGTGGTCACGATGTGCACGTTGATGGCATGCAACGCCACGCCGCCGGTCAGGGCCAGGGCCCGCAGGCCGTTCTGGCCCCGCAGCAAATCACGCCAGGGGGCAGTCACAGTCAGGGGTGTAGGCATAGGCGGCTCTCGACAACGTGGGGGGATGGGGCTATTATCCAACTAATTTCTTGGATATTAATTCCACCCCATGAATTACACAAGTGAAATCTTTGATAACCCAGCCCTGCCGACGGCCGACCGCATCCTGTTCTTCATCAAAACCAAGGGCCCGGCCTCTACCACCGCCCTGGCGCAGGCCCTGGAGATGACCGGTGAAGCCGCCCGCCAGCAGGTGCAGAAGCTGGTGGCTGCGGGCTTGGTCGAAGGCCAGCTTGAAGCGGTCTCCGGTGCGGGCCGCCCGCGCCAGAACTGGGTGCTGACCGAGGCAGGCTATGGGCGCTTCCCGGACACCCACGCGCAGCTGACGGTGCAGCTCATCGGCTCCATCCGCCAGTTGTTTGGCGAGGACGGGCTGGAGCGCCTGATCACCCAGCGCGAAACCGATGCCCGCGCGGTCTATGCCCAGGCCTGCACCGCCCCCACGCTGCCACAGCGGCTGGAGCAACTGGCCGCTGTGCGCACCGCCGAGGGCTACATGGCGCGCGCCGAGCCCGACGGCGCCGACTGGCTGCTGGTCGAAGACCACTGCCCCATCTGCGCGGCGGCCCGCAGTTGCCAGGGGTTTTGCCGGTCTGAGCTGCTTTTGTTCCAGGAAGTGGCCGGGCCCGGTGCCCGCGTGGTGCGCGAGCAGCACCTGCTGGCCGATGCCCGGCGCTGCGTGTACCGCATTACGCCGATACCGGCCTGAACGCAACCCTGCGGCGAATTTTTCCATTTGCTTCCATATCCATAGCCACTTGTGCAGGTACAACATACGCTAGAAGCACTTTTTATACCCAGAACCTCGCCATCCCCCAGCTAGCGGACAATGGCGGTTTTGCCCACGGCACCGCACCATGTTTACTGGAATCATCCAAGCCACCGCCACCGTCAAAGCCCTGCAAGACCGCGACGGCATGCGCAGTTTCAACCTCGTGTTTCCCCCCGGCTTTTGCCAGGATCTGGTCATCGGTGCCAGCGTGTCGGTCGACGGTGTGTGCCTTACCGTCACTGAACTCGTGTCGCCTACCGCCGCCGCATTCGACGTGATGCTGCAAAGCCTGAACATCACTACCTTGGGCCGCTACGCACCAGGCAGTGAGGTCAACGTGGAGCGGGCCGCCAAGGAAGGGGCCGAAATCGGTGGCCACCCGCTGTCCGGCCACGTGGATTTCTGCACCACCCTCATCGACGTACTGCTCACCGATACCAATTGCAAGCTGCGCTTCGCGATTCCCGAAGCGTTTCGCAAATACATCTTCACCAAGGGTTACATCGCCATTAACGGTGCCAGCCTCACCGTCTCGGAAGTCAACCGCCAAGAGGGTTGGTTCGAGGTCTGGCTGATCCCCGAAACCCGCCGCGCCACCACCTTTGGCCACATCCAGGCGGGCGACACAGTCAACATCGAGATCGAGCGCAGCACCCAGGTGGTGGTGGACACCGTGCGCGAAACCGTGGCCGAGAGCCTGGGCAAACTCCAGCCACTGCTGGAAGCCTTGCTGAAAGAAAAAGGCCTGTCGCTAGACGATTTTGTGGGTGTGCCCAGCCTGCCCAAGTAAATAGCGGCTCCGTTCAAAAACTATACTTTTCATAGCTACTTACGTAGATAGAGCATACGCTAGAGGCACTTTTTATGCATAATTTCAACCTGCCATGCCGCCAACTCATCCAGGCGGCCACTGCCGTCGCCATGGGCGGCATGGCCCCCACGCTGTGGGCCCAGTCACCCGCCAGCGCCAGCCGCTTCCAGCAGGCGGTGCAGCAAATCGAAACCGCCAGCGGTGGCCGCCTGGGCGTGGCTGTGCTGGACACCCAGACCAGTGCCGCATACGCCTACCGCGGCACAGAGCGCTTTGCCCTGTGCAGCACCTTCAAGTTTCTGGCCGCCGCGCTGGTGCTGGCCAGGGTAGACCAGGGACAGGAGCAGTTGGCCCGGCAGATCACGGTGCAAGCCGCTGACATGGTGCCCTACGCGCCGGTGACCCAGCCACGCGTGGGTGGCCCGCCCCTGACCGTGGCCGAACTCTGCGAAGCCGCCATTACTGTCAGCGACAACCCTGCCGCCAATCTGCTGCTGCACAGCTTTGGCGGGCCGCAAGCCCTTACCGCCTACGCCCGCAGCCTGGGCGACACCGCCACCCGGCTGGACCGCACAGAGCCGCACCTGAACCAGGCCACGCCTGGCGACCCGCGCGACACCACCACCCCCGCCGCCATGCTGCGCACCCTGCAGCAGGTCGTGCTGGGCGATGCCCTGTCGCCCGCGTCCCGCGCGCAGCTCACCCGCTGGCTGCTGGACTGCAAAACCGGCGACCGCAAACTGCGCGCCCTGTTGCCCGCAGGCTGGCGCGTGGCCGACAAAACCGGTTCCGGTGGCCACGGCAGCAGCAACGACATCGCCGTGCTCTGGCCACCTGGCCGCAGCCCGGTGCTGGTGACCAGCTACCTGACCGAGACCACGGCAGCGCAGGAGGTGCGCGACCAGGCCTTGGCCGAGGTAGGGCTACTGGTAGCAGCGCTGGTGCTCGCCGGGCCGGGCTGAGACCCCGAGGGCGTTACATTCACCGTTTTTTTAGGGGGCATCGCATGCTGGTGGAGGCGTTTCAATACAAACAATGGGCCGATCGGCGCGCCCTGGATGCGGTGGGCCGCATCGACGTGCAGCAGTTTGCTGCGGGCTACGCGTTTGCACTGCAGCAGTTCAACCACATGGTGCGGGTGGAGGAGCTGTTCAAGGCGCGCCTGCTGGGTGCCTCGGCACCGCACCTGTCGACCAACACCGCGGTAGTGCCCGACTTCCACGCGCTCAGCCAGCGCATCGACGACTCCAACCAGTGGTTTGCCCGCTATGTGGACACGCTGGCACCCGGTGAAAAAAGCCGCAGAGTGTCCTTTGTATTCGTCGATGGACAGCACGGGTCCATGACCGGCCTGGAAATACTCTTTCACATCGTCAACCACGGCAGCTACCACCGGGGTGCCATTGGCCATGCCCTGGATTTGGCGCAGGTGGCGCACCCGGCGGACACCTACACCGTCTTCATCCACGCAGCGCAACCCGAACGCCGGGAACAGCCCTGAGCCTCACCACACCTGGGTGTTTGCCGCCTCCAGCGAGCGTTGGTCGGCAAACTTGGCGGCCAGAAAGTCCAGAAACAGCCGCACTTTGGACGATAAATGGTGGCGCTGGGGGTAGATGGCGTAGATGTCCGACGGCGAGCCCTCCCAGCTCGGCAGCACCCGGCGTAGCTGCCCCGATCGCAGGTAGGGCGCAACGTCCCATTCAGAACGCAGCAGAACACCGTGCCCGGCCAGCGCCCAGTCCACCGCGATCTCGCCAAAGTTGGTGCTCAAGCCGCCGTACACCTTCACCATTTCCTGGCGCTGCCCGTCCGACAGCGGCCAGTTGTTGAATGCCGTGCTGCTCTCGCGGATGACGATGCATTGGTGCGCGTGCAGGTCGCGCGGCGTGGCGGGCTCCGTCCGCCCCTGCAGGTAGGCCGGGGCAGCGCACAGAAAGCGCCGGTTGGGGGCCATCTTGCGGGCCAGGATGCGCCGGTCGGGCGGCTCGCCGAAGTGGATGCCGATGTCCATGGCGTGGGCCGTCAAATCCAGGGTCCGGTCGGTGAGTTGCAGCACGATTTCGACCGAGGGGTACAGCCCCCGAAACTCGGAAATCGCCGGTGACAGATGGCGTCGGCCAAAACCAAAGGTAGCGTTGATGCGCAGCACCCCGTGCGGCACCTCGGCCCCCGCGGCCAAAGACCGCTCCAGCCCTTCAATCTCGCGCAGCAGGCGGCCGCCCTCTTCCAGGTAGCGTTCGCCCTCGGGCGTCAGGCTCAGCCGCCGGGTGGTGCGGTTCAGCAAGCGCACGCCCAGTCGCTGCTCTAGCTGCGCCAGTCGGCGGCTCACCGCTGGGGGCGTGACGCCTAGCTCCAGCGATGCCACCGCCAAGCTGGGCTGGCGCGCCAGGATGGCAAAGAAGTTGAGGTCGGGCGTGTCCTTCATTCGTGCATATTAATACCGAATGAATTGCATCCTGGCCCATTGATGCATGGTGTAGAGCCTCATACCATCAAGACATTCCCACTCTGCCCATCCACCCCATGCTGCATGTCGCCCTTTCCGCGCTCTTGATGATGCTGCTGCTGGGTGCCGCGCTCGGCTTTCTGGGTGGCATGTTTGGCATTGGCGGCGGCATCGTCGCCATCCCGCTGCTGGCCGTGGGCTTTGGCATGGACCAGGCCGTAGCGCAGGGCACCGCCCTGGTCATGATGGTGCCCAACCTGCTGATCGCCTGGAGGCGCTACAGCCAACGCCACCCCGTGGCCCGAAAAACTGCGCTGCAGATCGGCGTGCTGGCCTGCCTGACCACCTGGGTGGTGGCGCACGTGGCCACCCGCCTTGCGCCGGAAATCATGCGCACCGTCTTCAGCGTGTTTCTGCTGGCTCTGGCAGTGCGCCTGCTGGTCAAAACCCCTGCCAGCCCCAACGCCGTTGCGCCCCCACCGCGCAGCCTGCGCTGGATGCCCCTGGTGGGCATGGTGGGTGGCGGTGCCATGGGCCTGCTGGGCGTAGGCGGCGGCCTGGTCGCCACCCCCATCTTCACCGGCTGGTTCCGCCAAAAGCAGACCGTGGCCCAAAGCCTATCGCTGGCCCTGGTAGCCCCCAGCTCCATCATTGCCCTGATGACCTACAGCGCCGCGCACCGGGTGGACTGGGAAATGGGCCTGCCCCTGGCCATCGGCGGCCTGTTCACCGTATCCGCCGGCGTGGCCGTGGCCCACCGCCTGCCGGAAAAGCGCATGCAGGCGGCATTTGCGTGGATGGTGCTGTGTACGGCGGTGTGGATGCTGGTGAAGCCATTTGTGTTGGGGTGAGGTGCGCGCGAGCCGATATCCGATGGCGGCTGAGGTCAATACCGCGCCGATGCTAGCACCGCACCCTAGCGGTAAACGACAGACCAAGCCTTGTGCACAGTTCAAAACTATTACTACACAATGCATAGCTAGCCATACAAGCAGGACCAGCACAGAAGCCGCTTTTTATTCATTACTTCGCAGCCATGCCCGTCCCACACATTTTCAAACTGCCGTCGCTACGGCGGCTAGCCCTTTTGCTGTTGCTGGTCGTGCCGGTGGCCAGTTGGCTGCTGGTGAAGCCGGTGCGGGTGGTGGCCCCCACGCTGGCCGGGGTGACCTGCCCTACCGCGCACATTTGCGTGGACGATGCGTCCCAACTGGCTACGGCCACCGCGCTGCTGGCCGAGGCCCAGACCTTCGTGGCCGCCCGCCTGGCCCCCTTGCGCAAGGCACCGCGCGTGGTGTTCTGCAGCACGGCCGCCTGCGCCGATGCGTTCGGCCTGGGTGCGTGCTCTGCCGTGACCGTCGGCACCCTGGGTACCGTCATCGGCCCGCGCGCCTGGAAGCCCTACTACCTCCGCCACGAGCTGATCCACCAGTTGCAGGCCGAGCGGCTGGGCGTGTTGGGCACCTTGCTCAAACCGGCTTGGTTCGTCGAAGGCATGGCCTACGCGCTCAGCGGCGACCCGCGCGCGGTGCTGGCGGAGCCTTGGCAGGGGTACCGGGCGCGGTTTGGGAGTTGGTATGCGGGGGTGGGAGATGGTGATGTTTGGGCGGCGGCTGGGGGGCTTTGAATGGCAGAAATCGGCCAGAAGCGGCCTTTGACGAGCGTCCGCTTTCCGGCAGCGCAATCACGCGCTAGAAGACTATTTCAAGTACGACCTGACCGCTGCGGCCACGGCGTCGACATCGGTTCTCCGCTCGTCTTCCGAAATGTCATTGGCCCCGAGATGCTCGCGGATATGGCCCTCGAGAACTTCGGCCATCAGACCATTCACCGCGCCGCGGATGGCAGCAATCTGCTGCAACACGGCCGAGCAATCCGTGTCCTCAGTCAGCGCCCGTTCGAGTGCGTCTGCTTGCCCCTTGATGCGGCGAATCCTGGCGAGTAGTGGTTTCTTAGCGGTAATTGTGTGCCCCATGAGGCCATTCTACGGCAGTAAATATACTGGGGTATAGTATGTGCCATGAACCCATCTACTCCCCTCCTCACTCATCCTCAGGACGCGTGGCAACATACGCACGTTTTCGACGAAGGGAACCCTTTGGCCGAGCGCAACACGCTGCTGGCCGTTGTTCTGACAGCGGTGATGATGGTCGTCGAAATCGTGGGTGGGTGGAGGTACAACTCCATGGCGTTGCTGGCCGACGGTTGGCACATGAGCTCGCACGCTCTGGCCCTTGGCCTGTCGGTCATCGCCTATGCCGCTGCGCGAAGACTTGCTGGGCACTCACGGTTCGCCTTCGGTACTTGGAAGATTGAGATTCTGGGCGGATACACGAGCGCGGTTCTGCTGAGCCTCGTCGCCTTCCTGATGGCTTACCAATCGGTCGAGCGTCTCATCTCGCCGACCGTCATCCACTACGACGAAGCAATAGGAATCGGTGTGGTCGGGCTTTTGGTCAACCTGGTGTGCGCGTGGCTTCTGCGTGGCGCCGACCATGGGCATGACCATGGGCACGGTCATGGCGACCACGGACACCATGAAGACCTGAACTTGCGTTCGGCCTACGTCCATGTCCTCGCTGACGCTGCAACCTCAGTCCTGGCCATCGTTGCCCTCTTCGGCGGAAAACTCTGGGGCGCGAGCTGGCTCGACCCCGTCATGGGCCTGGTCGGGGCGGTCTTGGTGGCCGCGTGGGCGTTCACCCTGATGCGGGACTCTGGAAAGGTGCTTCTCGATGCCGAGATGGACGCACCGGTCGTCGAGGAAGTCCGCGAGGTCATCGCCGAGAGCCCAATTCCAGCCACCATCAGCGACCTGCATGTCTGGCGGGTCGGTAAGGGCAAGTACGCCTGCATCGTGGCGCTCGTTGCATCCGAAGACGTGTCTCCCGACTACTTCAAGAAACAGCTCGCAATCCACGAGGAGCTGGTTCACATCTCAATTGAAGTGAACCGAATTCCCGCTGAAACGTCGACGTCGCCGCACTTGCAACGACCGGTTCTGGGCGTTGGACTCTGAAAGGCGAATGTCGCGGGTGGACCCAAAGCGACCTTTCAAAAAAGTCGTTCCGCTTTTACGAGTCACGGACCTTCACTACACATTCCATAGCTACCCACGCTGATTCCACAAGCACGAGTCAACAATTCCATGCCCAACACCCTCCCCCACCACCTCACCATCCTTACCGGCGCCTCGCGCGGCATGGGCCTGGCTATGGCCGAGCAACTGCTGCAGGCGGGCCACCATCTGGTGTGCATCTCGCGGCAGAGCAATGCGCAGCTGGTCGCCCCGGCGAGCAGTGTGCTGGAGCAGTGGCAGGCGGATCTGGCCGACAGCCTGCCGGTGGCGCAGCGGCTGGGCACATGGCTGGCGCAGCAGGACGCGGCGCAGTGGGCCAGCGTGACGCTGATCAACAACGCGGGCATGCTGGCGCAGCTCACGCCGCTGCGGGATGCCGATGGGACGGATTTGGCGCAGGCACTGCGGGTGGGGCTGGAGGCACCGATGCAGTTGACGGCAGCGTTTTTGGGGGCCACGCGGGGCTGGCCAGGGCAGCGACGGGTGTTGAATATTTCGTCGGGACTGGGGCGGCGGGCGATGGCGGCTTCGGCGGCTTACTGCGCGGCCAAGGCGGGGATGGACCACTTCACGCGCTGCGTGGCACTGGACGAGGCGGGGCAGGTGAATGGGGCGAAAGTATGCTCGCTGGCGCCGGGGGTGATCGATACCGACATGCAGGCGCAGTTGCGCGGGGCGGATGCGGGGGCGTTTGCGGACCAGGGGGCGTTTGCTGACTTGCACCGCAATAGGCAGTTGACATCGCCGGGGGATGCGGCGGCGCGGGTGTTGGCGTATTTGGGGCGGGGGGATTTTGGGGTGGAGCCGGTGGCGGATGTGCGGGGGTGAGACGTTGGGGCGTTGGGGCGTTGGGGCGTTGAACCGCCAATAGGGGTCGGAGCACACGCGCGACTTGCGGTTTGTGGCGGCATCCGGCGCTTTGTGCGCGCGGATGATCCGACCCTTATTGGCTACCGCCCGCTACGGTTTCAGGAGCATCTCACGCTTACCAGATAAGCACAGGCAGCCTGAAAGGCTTCCAGCCGCCTGAACGTATTCAATAGATTTCTGGGACGACGATCTCTTGCGGCACGGCGTTGCGGATGTAGTCCTCGTGGCGTTCGCGCTCGGGCAGAACGATGGCGGGGTGCTCGGTCTCCTGGTAGGGCATTTGCTGCAGCAGGTGGTGGATGCAGTTCAGCCGGGCCTTCTTTTTGTCCACGGCCTGCACCACCCACCACGGGGCTTCGGGGATGTGGGTGCGCTCCAGCATCACCTCTTTGGCCTTGGTGTACTCCTCCCAGCGGCGGCGCGACTCCAGGTCCATGGGGCTGAGCTTCCACTGCTTGAGCGGGTCGTGGATGCGGCCCAAGAAGCGCAGGTGCTGCTCCTGGTCCGAGATGGAAAACCAGTATTTCACCAGTTGGATGCCGCTGCGCACCAGCATGCGTTCGAACTCAGGCACGGTGCGGAAGAACTCCTCGTACTGGTCGTCGGTGCAAAAGCCCATGACCCGCTCGACGCCGGCGCGGTTGTACCAGCTGCGGTCGAATAGCACGATCTCGCCAGCCGCCGGCAGGTGCGACACGTAGCGCTGGAAGTACCACTGCGTGCGTTCGCGGTCGTTGGGCGCGGGCAGCGCGGCCACGCGGCAGACGCGCGGGTTCAGGCGCTGGGTGATGCGCTTGATGACACCGCCCTTGCCTGCGGCGTCGCGCCCTTCAAACAAGATCACTACCTTGTGGCCGGTGGCGACCACCCAGTCTTGCAGCTTGACCAGCTCGGCCTGCAGGCGAAACAGCTCGCGGAAATACTGGCGGCGGGCTTCCTTGTTGGCTTCGGTGGCGGGCTCGGCATCTTCGCCAGTCAGCATGCGGTCGTCCATCTCCAGCTCCAGCTCTTCGTCGTAGCTGTCGATCAGATCGCGGTGCATGCGCTGCACTATGTCGTCGTTGGCGTTCAAGGGCTTCTCCAAATGCAAATACGGCTACGGTAGCCCCCGGATGTGTCAATGGCATGACAAACCTATGTCAACATGCTCTCAAAATTATTTGACCCGAATTTGGTCGAAGATAAGACTTGTATGGCAGAAGTGTGCGGTCTACCATCCGCCACCGACCGCGTTCTATCGACGGTTAGACATAAAAAGGAGACAAGTTTTGCCACTCGGAATGGACATGTCCGTCGATGAAACGACCCTGCTGCAGACCATTTTCTGGTCGGTGGGTGCGTCGCGTCTGGCCCTGTCCGAGCGGCTGGACTTCTCCAAAAGCAAAACCAACAGCCTGGTCGCCGCCCTGCTCGACGTGGGCTTGCTGACCGAAACCGGGCTGAAGGCCTCCAGCGGTGGCCGCCGCCCGGAGACGGTGCAGATCAACCCCAGCCTGGGCGTGCTGATTGCCGCCGACCTGGGTGCCACCAGCCTCGACATCGCCATTCTGCGCCCTGACTTAAGCGTGCTGGCCCGCCATTCCGAAGCCGCCGACGTGCGCGCAGGCCCCGGCCTGGTGATGGCCCGAGTCCGGGTGCTGATGCGCGAGCTGCTGGCCCAGTGCGCCACCAAACCGCAGCAGGTAATTGGCATCGGCATGGGCGTGCCCGGCCCGGTGGACTTTGCCAGCGGCCAACTCGTCAACCCGCCGCTGATGCCGCAATGGGACAGCTTTTCCATCCGCGACGCGCTGCGCGAAGACTTTGCCGCGCCGGTGTTTGTAGACAACGACGTAAACACCATGGCACTGGGCGAGCTGTGGCGGCTGCAGCGCAGCTTGCAGAACTTTCTGGTCATCAAGGTGGGCACCAGCATTGGCTGCGGCATCGTCTGCCACGGCGAGGTGTACCGGGGTGCCAACGGCTCGGCGGGCGACGTGGGCCACATCTGCGTGGACACCGCCGGGCCGCGCTGCCACTGCGGCAACCTGGGCTGCGTAGAGGCCATGGCCGCCGGCCCGGCCATCACCCGCATGGCACTGGAGGCCGCCATATCCGGCGAAAGCGCCCTGCTGGCCGCCTGCCTGGCCGACACTGGCAGCATCACCCCCGAAGATGTGGGCAATGCCAGCCGCCATGGCGATGCAGCAGCCAACCGCATCATCCAGCACACCGGCAACTTGATCGGCCAAATGCTGGCCTCGGTGGTGAACTTCTTCAGCCCCTCGCACGTGTTCATCGGCGGCGGCATCACCCGCATCGGACCGCTGTTTTTGGCCTCGGTGCGGCAAAGCATCTACCAGCGCTCGCTGGCCCTGTCCACCCGGCACCTGGAGATCCAGTACACCCCGCTGGCCGAGCAGGCCGGGCTGGTGGGCGCGGGCGTGCTGGCGATGCAAGAGACCTTGAAAAACAAAGGAAGCCCGCGATGAGCGTGAACGTGGAATTTGACAATGTGGTCAAAGAATTTGGCCCGGTGCGGGTGCTGCACGGCGTGAGCTTTGCGCTGCAGGCGGGCCGCACCGTGGGCCTGCTGGGCGAAAACGGCGCGGGCAAATCCACGTTGATGAAGATTTTGGCCGGATTCGAGGTGGCCACTGGCGGCACGCTGCGCATCAACGGCCAGGCCCAGAATTTCACCACCTCGCGCCAGGCCGAGGCGCAAGGCATTGTGCTGATCCACCAGGAATTCAGCCTGGCCGAAGACCTGACGATTGCGCAAAACCTGTTCCTGGGCCACGAGAAAAAGAAGGGTTGGCTGCTGGACGACGTGGCCATGCAGACCGAGGCCGCCAAGGCCATCGCCCAGGTGGGCCTGCAGGCCGACGTGAACACCCGGGTGAAGCACCTGATCGTGGCCGAAAAGCAGCTGGTGGAAATTGCCCGCGCCCTGCTCCGCAAAGCCCGCTTGCTGATCATGGACGAACCCACCGCCACCCTGACCCCCGGCGAAACCAAGCGCCTGTTTGCGCTGATGGCGCAGCTCAAGGCCGACGGAGTCACCCTGGTCTACATCTCGCACAAGCTCGACGAGGTGGAACAGGTAACCGACGAGGTGGTGGTGATGCGCGACGGCCGCTTTGTGGCCCGCGAAGAGACGAAAAATCTGACCCGCCAGCAAATGGCCAGCCTGATGGTGGGCCGCGAGCTGACCGACCTGTACCCGCCCAAAGCCCCCCACGCGCCAGCCGCAGCCCCCATGCTCAAAGTTACCGGGTTGACCGTGCCCGGCTGGGCCACCGACGTGAGCTTCGAAGTGCGCCCCGGCGAGATCCTGGGCTTTGCCGGGCTGGTGGGTGCGGGCCGCACCGAGCTGTTTGAAGGCCTGCTGGGCCTGCGCCAGCGCACGGCGGGCCGTATCGAACTGCAAGGTCGGGTGACCGACCTGAAAAGCCCCCGTGCTGCTGCCCAGCAGGGCCTGACGTACCTCAGCGAAGACCGCAAAGGCAAAGGCCTGCACGTGCACTTTGGCCTGCGCGAAAATCTCACCCTGATGGCGCTGGAGCGCTACACCCACCCTTTTCTGGACCCGCAGGCCGAGATGGGCGCACTCAAAACCGCCGTGGATGATTACGGCATCCGCACCGGCGACTTGCAGAGCAAAGCCTCCAGCCTGTCGGGTGGCAACCAGCAAAAGCTGGCCCTGGCCAAAGTGCTGCACCCGCAACCCAAAGTGGTGGTGCTGGACGAACCCACGCGCGGCGTGGACGTGGGGGCCAAGCGCGACATCTACTTTCTGGTTCAGCGGCTGGCCCGCGAGGGGCTGGCCGTGGTGGTTATTTCCAGCGAGCTAATGGAGCTGATCGGCCTGTGCCACCGCGTGACCGTGATGCGCGGCGGCCAGCTGCAAACCGTTTTAGAAGAACACCAATTGACCGAACAGGAGCTGATTGCCCATGCCACAGGAACCCACTAAATCCCCCCGCACCGCCACCCACTGGATGGGCCGCCTGCACGGCATGGGCCCGGTCATTGGCCTGGTGCTGCTGCTTATCGCGGGCACGCTGCTGAACAGCAATTTCGCCACGCTGGACAACGCCATGAACGTGCTGACCCGCACGGCCTTCATCGGCATCATCGCGGTGGGCATGTGTTTTGTGATCGTCTCCGGCGGCATCGACTTGTCGGTGGGGTCGATGGCGGCGCTGATCGCGGGCAGCGTGATCATGTGCATGAACACCCTGGGGCCGATGCTGGCCTCACCCGTGCTGGTGGTGGTGCTGGGCATGGCGTTGGCGCTGGTGCTGGGGGCGCTGTTTGGCCTGGCGCACGGCCTGCTGATCACCAAAGGGCGCATCGAGCCCTTCATCGTGACCCTGGGCACGCTGGGCATCTTCCGCGCCTACCTGACCTACTTTGCCAACGGCGGCGCGATCACGCTGGACAACGATTTATCGGACGTGTACAGCCCCGTGTACTACGCCAGCCTGCTGGGCGTGCCGATCCCGGTGTGGGTGTTTTTGGTAGTGGCGCTGCTGGGCGGCGTGATCTTGAACCGCACCGCCTTTGGCCGCTACGTGCAGGCGATTGGCTCCAACGAGCAGGTGGCCCGCTACGCCGCCGTGGACGTAGACCGCATCAAAATTTTGACCTACGTGCTGCTGGGCGTGTGCGTGGGCATCGCCACCCTGCTGTACGTGCCGCGCCTGGGCTCGGCCTCGCCCACCACCGGGCTGCTGTGGGAGCTGGAGGCCATAGCGGCCGTGATCGTGGGCGGCACGGCGCTGAAGGGCGGCGCGGGCAGCATCACCGGCACGGTGGTGGGTGCCATTTTGCTGTCGGTCATCAGCAATATCCTGAACCTGACCAGCATCATCAGCGTGTACCTGAACGCCGCCGTGCAGGGCTTTGTGATCATCAGCGTGGCATTCATGCAGCGCTCTAAGAGATAGCTTTCCAACCCGGTAGCCACAAGCTACTTTTTATCCACCTGTAGGAGACAACTGAAATGAAAAAGATCACCCGTAGATTGGCCCTTACCGCTGTAGCCTTGGCTGCCCTGGCCACCGCACCCAGCTTCGCGCAAGAAAAAGTCGTGCTCGGCGTGGCCATCCCCGCCGCCACCCACGGTTTCACCGGCGGCATCGTGTTCTGGGCCAACCAGGCCAAGAAAGACCTGGAAAAGGCCCACCCCGGCCTGCAGGTCATCGTCAAGACGGCATCCGGCGCGCCCGAGCAGGCCAACCAGCTGCAAGATCTGCAAACGGTGAACAAGATCAACGCCCTGGTGATCTTCCCGTTTGAATCGGCATCGCTGACCAAGCCGGTGGCGCAGGTGAAAAGCAAGGGCGTGTACGTCACCGTGGTCGACCGCGGCCTGACGGACACCAGCGCGCAAGATGCCTACATCTCGGGCGACAACACCGCCTTCGGCAAAATCCCCGGCGACTACCTGGTGAAAGTCCTGGGCGGCAAGGGCAACATTGTCGCCATGCGCGGCATTGCCACCACGCTGGACAACGAGCGCATGGATGCCTTCAACGCCGCCATCAAGGGCAGCCCGGACATCCACCTGCTAGACGCGAAATACGCCAACTGGAACCGCGACGATGCCTTCAAGGTCATGCAGGACTACCTGACGCGCTTCAAACAGATCGACGCAGTGTGGGCCGCCGACGACGACATGGCCGTGGGCGTGCTCAAAGCCATCGATCAGGCCAAACGCACCGACATCAAGATCGTCTTCGGTGGTGCCGGTGCCAAAGGCATGATCAAAACCCTGATGGACGGCAAAGACCCGCGCATCCAGGCCAACGTGTCGTACTCGCCCAAGTTCATCTACGACGCGATCAAGCTGACGGCTGAAGCGCGTTTGAAGGGCGAAAAGTTGCCCGCCACCTACATCATCCCGTCGGTGCTGATCACCAAAGAGAACGCCAGCCAGTTCTACTTCCCCGATTCGCCGTTCTAATCCAGAAGCCGAAAATTTAAACAAAACAGGGCTCTAGCGTAGACATTGTCTACGCCAGTAGCTATAAAAACCATAGTAAACATGACTTCCACCCGCAAACTCCGCTACGCCATGGTTGGCGGCGGGCGCGATGCCTTTATTGGCGCAGTGCACCGCAAAGCCGCCGCACTGGACGGCCAGATCGAACTGGTCGCCGCGGCACTCTCCGCCAACCCCGACAAAGCCCGCGCCTCGGGCCGCGACCTGTTCTTAGTCGATGACCGTAACCACAGCAGCTGGCAAGATTTATTGGCCGATGAACTCAAGCGCCCGGCGCACGAGCGCATCGACTTCGTCAGCATCGTCACCCCCAACCACCTGCACTTCCCCGTGGCCCAGGCCTTTGTGGAAGCGGGCTTCCACGTGGTTTGCGATAAACCCCTGGTGCACACCAGCACCCAGGCGCAAGCGCTGGTGGATGCCGTGCAGCGCCAGGGCACAGTCTTCGGCGTAACGCACAACTACACCGGCTACCCGCTCGTGCGGCAAATGCGCGAGATGGTGCGCAGCGGCGCGATCGGCACTGTACGCAAGGTCATCGTGGAATACCACCAGGGCTGGCTGGCCACCGCCGTGGAAGACACCGGCAACAAACAGGCCGCCTGGCGCATGGACCCGGCCCTCAGCGGCCTGGCAGGGGCGATGGGCGACATCGGCTCGCATGCCGAAAACCTGATGACCACCGTGACCGGGCTGGAGGTGGAAAGCATCTGCGCTGACCTGGCCGCCACCGGTGCGGGCCGCACGCTGGACGACGATGCGCAGATCCTGCTGCGCCTGCAAGGCGGCGTGCGTGGAGCCTTACTGGCATCGCAAATCTGCATCGGCAATGAAAACGACCTGCGCCTGCGCGTGTTCGGCAGCAGCGGCACGCTGGACTGGAGCCAGGAGAATCCGAACCGGCTGGTCCACATGCCCCTGAACGAGGCACCCCGCACCTTGACCCGTGGCGGCCCCGGCCTGTGTGAGGCAGCCGCCAAAGCATCGCGCCTGCCTGCAGGCCACCCCGAGGGCTTTATCGAAGCCTTCGCCAACATCTACCTGGGTGTCGCCGCCGACATCCGCGCCCGGCTGGCCGGTGGCGTGGCCGATGCGATGGATGCCGACTACCCGCGCGTGGAAGACGGCGCGCGTGGCGTGCGGTTTATCGAAAAGGTGCTGGAGTCGTCGCGCAGCACCCAAAAGTGGACGGCGATGGACTAGCCCGCAATTAGCATCTGGTAGATATCGTCCTTGATCTTCAAGCGCTTCTTCTTCATATCTTCCATCTCCACGTCACCAATCGCGCCGCCGTCCTGCTCGATCTTGGTGATGGCGTGGTTGACGGTGTCGTAGTCGTTGAACAGGTGCAAAAAGCGCGAACTGCTGAGCTTCAGGCTGCGCATCTTGCCGATGAGCTGCGGGAATTCATGGGCTAGGTCGTGGTTGAGTAGTTCCATGGTGTCTCCTTGGGTTGTAAATCTTCTAAATTTCTAACTACTTTGGAATTTTGCGGCGCGGAAGGTCAGTACCAACGTATCCCGGTGCCCGCCCTCGGCGGTGGGCTGGATGGGGGTGGACTCGTGCACCACGCGGGCATCGTCCAGCAGCAGCATGGTCCAAGGTGCGGTCATGGTGAAGCGCTGGCCGTGCGGGCCCTCGGCTTCAAAGACCCGGGTCTCGCCGCCCTTGATACCCTCGCGGCCCACCAGCAGCACGGCCACAAAGTCCACACCGTCGCGGTGCGCACCCTCGGGCGTTGGGCGGCCAATGCCGTCGGTGGTGTCAATGCGGAACTGGTGCGCTTCCACGTACCAGGGGGCCTGGCCGTTGCCTTTGAGCGAGGAGCAGATCTGCCCCAGCGCCAGCAGCAGTTGGGCCCACGCAGGCTGGGCCACGGTGTCGGGCAACATCGGCGCAAACCAGCGCTCCATGCCGCCGTGCAAGGCGTTGTATTCCACCGGCTGCCAGTGCGGGCGGTGCGGCACCTGTTCCAAGGTGTCACCTTGCAGCACAAAACAGGAGTGGCGGCGGCGGCGGTAGCGGCCTCCGTCTTTCAGGTATTCGTCGGGCTGCAGGTCGTCCCAGCTGGGGACCAGAGCGTTCAAATCGGCCAGCGTGCAACCGGCCAGTGCGGCCACGCCTTCGGGGCTGAGCGCGGCGTAGGCCTGTTGGCGTAGCACGTCCACCACCTGGGTGGGCGGCGTGATGGGGGGAGAAAGTAACACAGCGCTCATGCTTCGATCTTCACGCCTTTCCAGAAAGCCACGCGGCCGGCGACTTCTTCGGCACCCATCTTGGGGCTGGCGTAATACCAGGCTGCGTCGGTGTTCATCTCGCCGTTGACCATCAGCGAGTAGTAGCTGGCCTGGCCCTTCCAGGCGCAGGTGGTTTTGTGGTTGCTGAAACCCACAAACTCACGGTTCAGCGAACTCAACGGGAAATAGTGGTTGCCTTCGACCACCGCGATATCGTCGCTCTCGGCAATCACTGCGCCGTTCCAAATGGCTTTCATGGGGACTCCTTGGGATAGCGCTAAAGGATATACCAGTCCGCAGCTTGTCACGGTTGCGAAGTGTCAAGGAAACTGTAGTGGTTACCATCCCTTTCTTACATATCTAAGCCGAGACACCATGACCACCAACCACCAGATTCGCCTTGCCAGCCGCCCCACCGGCTTGCCCACCCGCGCCAACTGGAGCGCCACCACCGAGCCGGTCCAGCCGCCCGTAGCGGGCGGCGTGCTGGTCAAGGTGCTCAGCCTATCCCTCGACCCGGCCATGCGCGGCTGGATGAACGAGGGCAAAAGTTACATTCCGCCGGTGGGCATTGGCGAGGTAATGCGCGCAGGTGGTGTGGGCGTGGTGGTGGAGTCTAAAAACCCGCTGTTTGCGGTGGGCGACCACGTATCGGGCTCGCTGGGTGTGCAGGAGTACATGCTGATTCCCAAAGAGCAACTGCACCGCAATGGCCTGTTCAAGATCGACCTGGCCCTCGGCAATCTGACCCAATGGCTCAACGTGCTGGGCATGCCCGGCATGACGGGCTACTTCGGCCTGCTTGACGTCGGCCAGCCCAAGGCGGGCGAAACCGTGATGGTGTCGGGCGCAGCCGGGGCCGTGGGCCAGACTGTAGGCCAATTGGCCAAGCTCAAGGGCTGCCAGGTGGTGGGTATTGCAGGCGGCCCAGCCAAGTGCGCCTGGGTGGTCGAGACCCTGGGTTTTGATGCCTGCATCGACTACAAGGCCGGACCGGACGCGGTACGCAATGGCCTCAAAGAGCATTGCATTGCCGGGGTGGACGTGTACTTTGACAACGTGGGCGGCGACATCCTGGACCAGGTGCTGGCCCAGCTGGCCCGCGAGGCCCGCATCGTGATTTGCGGCGCAGTCAGCCAGTACAACACCACCACGCCCATCCAGGGCCCCAAAAACTACCTCAGCCTGCTGGTCAACCGCGCCCGCATGCAGGGCATGGTGGTGTTCGACTACGCCGACCGCTACCCCGTGGCCGTGGCCGAGCTGGCCGGTTATTTAAAAGACGGCCGCATGGTCAGCAAGGAAGACGTGGTGGTGGGCCTGGACACCTTCCCCGAGACGCTGTTAAAGCTGTTTGCGGGCGAGAACTTTGGCAAGCTGGTACTGCAGGTGGCGGAGGGCTAAGGCATCCCGATGGGGCGGGACAACATCACCCTTGTTTGATGAGGTTCTGCAGCACCAGCGGCCCGCCTTTTTCCAGCAAGGCACCGACTTCGCTGACCTTGCCGAGCAGGATGGGGGCGAAACCCAGATCGGCCACCAATTGCGCGATCGCCGCAGATGCGGCCTCGTCGTTGCCCGCGACAAACATCACGCGGCGGCCCCCGTGTTCGGCGGGGTCCATCGCCAACAGCTTGGCGGGCAACTGGTTCAGCGTCTTGACCACTTTGGCCCCCGGGAACGCGGCCGCCACGACATCGCTAGAGGCTTTACCTGCAAGCGCTTCGGGCGGTACGCCGTAGGTGTTCATCGCGTCCACAATGGTTTTACCGGCCCAGTCCGATGCCGCAGCGCCCACCGCCGTGTGGGCAAGAAAAGGAATGGCCAGCAGGATGGTGTCCGCCTGCAATGCGTCTTGCAGCGCCATGGCCGTGACGGTGCCGCCCAGTTCTGCCGCCAGTGCGGCCAGGGAGTCGGATCCGCGGGTGTTGGCGATGCCAACGGGAATGCCATTGCGAGCGAACTGGCGGGCCAGGGCTGTGCCGACGTTGCCGGAGCCGATGATGGAATAGGTCATGGTAATTTCCTTGAATAGTGGGTTGGATGGGTTGCGGGTGGATTACTGTTTGACGGCTTCAACCTGCACTGCAAGCTTCACCGTGTCGGGGATACCCAGATTGATACCCCAGCCCATGCCCCATTGGCTGCGCTGGAGGGTGGTCTCGAAATCCCCGCCACAGACTTCGCGCTTGAGCATCGGATTGGTGTAGCAATTGAAGTTGCTGGCCTTGAGCACGACGGGGTGGGTTTGGCCTAGCAGGGTCAGCTGACCAGCCACTTCGCTGACCTTGTCGCTGTTGAAACTGAAGCTGTTTGCGACGAACTTCGCAGCAGGAAAACTGGCGGAGTTGAAAAAGCTGTCGCTCTGCAAATGCTTGTCGAAAGCTACCGTGCCGGTGCTGATAGAGCTGGTTTCGAGCGTCAATTCGACCGTGCCGGTCTTGGCCGCCTTGTCGAGCTGGATGCTGCCTTCTTTCTTGTCGAATCGGCCGCGGTTGGTGGACGTGCCAAAGTGGCTGACCTCGAACGTCACAAAGGTGTGGCTAGGGTCGATGCTGTAGGTGGCGACCTCCGCGTGGGCGGCGCCGACAAAAGCAGTGGCAGCCAAAGCTGCCGCAATAAGGGTGGAACGCATATAAATCCTTCAAAGTGGGTAGGTGGGTGAATGGTGCGTCCTTTGATGTCTTCTGAAAAGACGGTATATTGAGATGTAATCCATCTGTTTTTGGGATGGATTGCGTACTTATGCTGGATGGCGTTTCACTCGACCAACTCAGAACCTTCATCGCAGCGGTCGATGAAGGCAGCTTTTCGGCCGCCGCCCGCAAGCTCAACCGCGTGCAATCGGCGGTAAGCGGCTGGGTGAGCAGTCTGGAGGGGCAGATCGGTGTCACGCTTTTTGACCGCACAGGCCGCTTCCCCAAGCTCACCGCAGAAGGCGTGCTGTTGCTGGCCGATGCCCGCAACATCGTGTCAGGCGTGGACACGCTCAAGGCCCGGGCCAAGCTCATGGCGGCGGGCCTGGAGGCCGAGTTGTCGGTGGTGGTGGATGTGTTCTTTCCCACGTCCGTGATCACCGAAGCCGCCAAAGCATTTGCCAGCCGGTTTCCGCTCACCCCGCTGCGGCTGTTTGTAGAAGGCCTGGGTGCGGGCTACCAGCCGGTGCTGGACGGGCGTTGCAGCCTAGGCATTCTGGCGGCCCTGCCGGTGGCATTTCCCACGCTGGTGAGCGAGCGCCTGGGCGAGGTCACGCTGGTCATGGTGGCGGCATCTGGCCATCCTCTGGCCCACATACCAGAGCAGATTCCCAAGCGCCTGCTGGCGCAGCACGTGCAACTGGTGCTCACCGACCGGTCCCAGCTGATGGCGGGCCGGGACTACGGCGTTTTGTCGCCCTCCACCTGGCGGCTGGCAGACCTGTCCACCAAGTACGCTTTTTTGAAGGACTGCGTGGGCTGGGGCAACATGCCCCTGCACATGGTGGCGCAGGACATCGCAGCGGGCACGCTGGTCGTGCTGAATGTGGATGGCATGCCGCCCACCGGCTACCCGCTGGCGATGTCGGCCCTGCATACGGCATCAACGCCACCAGGGCCTGCGGGCAGATGGTTCATCGACCACCTGAAAGCGTGGGCGGCATAGCGCGGTAAGCAAGGGCTTGTTCTAAGATGACTTATGGACAAACACTACCTGACCTCCCTTTTTGCTCCCGACTCCATCGTGGTGTTTGCCGGTGCCGCCCCTACGCCACAGGCCCAGGCGCTGGTCGCGGCGCTCAAGGCGCAGGCGTTCAGCGGCACGCTCAGCTTTCTGGACATCCATACCACCGGCACGCTGGCCGACCTGGCGCAAACCCGGGCCGACCTGGCCGTCATCGCCCTGCCACCGGAAGACGTGGCCGCTGCGCTAGAGGTGGCCGGGCGCATCAAATGCCGCTCGGCGCTGGTGGTGTCCAGCGGCATCAACGCCACGCTGGCGGCCGACCTGCACCGGGTGGCCAAGCGCCATAGCATGCATTTGCTGGGGCCCAACTGCCTGGGTTTCCAAAGCCCGCGCCGGGGGCTGAACGCCAGCGTGGCGGGCGCGTTGGCTGCGCAGGGGCATTTGGCGCTGGTGTCGCAGTCGGGCGCGCTGACCGCGTCGATCCTGGACTGGGCGCAGCAGAACGCCGTAGGCTTTTCGACCGTGGTGTCGCTGGGGCCGAACACGGCGGTGGATCTGGCCCAGGTGCTCGACTATCTGGCCAACGACGCACATACCCATAGCATCGTGGTCTACATGGAAGGCATCTCGGACGCGCGCCGCTTCATGAGCGCCCTGCGCGCGGCGGCCAACGCCAAGCCGGTGGTGGTGCTGAAAGCCGGGCACAAAGCTGGGGGCAACAAGGCGGCACAAACCCATTCGGGCACCATCGTGGGCAGCGACGACGTGTTCGACGCAGCCCTGCGCCGGGCCGGGGCGGTGCGGGTGCATTCCTTTGTGCAGCTGTTCTCGGCCGCCAAATGCCTGGCTTCGCGCTACCGGGCGGTGGGCAAGCGGCTGGCCATCGTGACCAACGGCGGCGGCCCCGGCGTGCTGGCGGCCGACTGGATCTGCGAGATCAACCTGCAACTGGGCACCCTGAGCCCCGCCACCGTCGTCGCCCTGCGGCCCCAACTGCCGCCGCTGGCGACGCTGACCGACCTGGTGGACCTGTCCGAAGATGCCACGCCCGCCCACTACCTGGCCGCCGTGCAAGCCGCCAGCGCCGACCCGCAAATAGACGGCTTGCTGGTGATCCACTCGCCCAAAGGCGGTTGCGATGCCAGCGCCATTGCCACGGCGCTGGCCGAGTTCATGCCGCGCACCACCAAGCCGCTGCTGACCTGCTGGATGGGCGATGCCTCGGTGGGTGACGCGCGCACGCTGCTTAATGCGGCGGCTATTCCCACCTTCCGCACGCCCGAAGCTGCGGTGGGCGCGTTTGGCAACATCGCCTCGTTCTACCAAAACCAGCGCCTGCTGCAGCAAACCCCGCCACCCCTGTCAGCGCTGGCCAAGCCCGACATCGAAGGTGCGCGCCTGCTGATCGAGAGCGTGCTGGCCGAGCGTCGCAAGGTGCTGACCGAGATGGAATCCAAGGCCCTGCTGGCCGCCTTCCACATTCCGGTGACGCACACCGTGCTGGCCCGCAGTGCCAACGAGGCCATGATGATCGCCACCCAGCTCGGCTACCCGGTGGCGCTAAAGATCGACTCGCCCGACATCAGCCACAAGTCCGACGTGGACGGCGTGGCGCTGAACATCGCCAACGCCGTGGGCGTGCGCGATACCTATAACGACATGGTGGCCCTGGTGGCCCGGCAGATGCCGCAGGCTCGCATTAACGGTGTCACGGTGCAAAACATGGCCCGCCACAAGCGCGGCCGCGAAATCTACATCGGCCTGGTGACCGACGACCCGTTTGGCCCCGTCATCGCCTTTGGCGCGGGCGGCACCATGATCGAACTACTGAACGACCGGGCCATGGAGCTGCCGCCGCTGAACCAGTTTCTGGCCCGCAGCCTGATCGACCGCTCTCGGGTGGCCGAAACCCTGGGTGAATGGCGCGGTGCCAGCCCGGTGGACATGCACGCGCTGGAGCAGGTGCTGATGCGAGTGTCGGAAATGGTCTGCGCCCTGCCCCAGCTGCGCGAGATGGACATCAACCCGGTCATCGTCGATGCCTCGGGTGCGGTGGCGGTGGATGCGCGCATCGTCATCGACAGTGCCCCTGTAGGCCACAGCGGGCGCGGCCAAAGCTACCAGCACCTGGCCATCCTGCCCTACCCCACCCACTACGAACATGTGTGGCCGCTGCGCGGCGGTGGCCAGTACGCCGTGCGCGCTATCCGCCCCGACGATGCCCAAATGCTGCAAGATCTGGTGCGCGGCCTGTCGGCCGAAAGCCGCTACTTCCGCTACGTGTCGATGTTGTCCGAGCTGCCGCCCAGCATGCTGTCGCGCTTCACCCTGATGGACTACGACCGCGAAATGGCCCTGGTGGCCGTGTTCAAGGAGCGCAGCGTCGCCGACGGCGGCAGCATCACCGAGACCGAACGCATTTTGGGTGTCTCGCGCTTCATCACCAACCCCGACAGCACCAGCTGCGAGTTCTCGCTGGTGGTGGCCGACACCTACAGCGGCCAAGGCTTGGGCACGCGGCTGATGCTCAGCATCATGGAAGTCGCCCGCGAAAAAGGCCTGAGCGAGATCGAAGGCCTGGTGCTGGCCAGCAACCCCGGCATGCTCAAGCTGATGCGCGGGCTAGGCTTTACCGTGAAGCCTTTTGCCGAGGACCCGGACTTCCGGCTGGTGGCGCACAACTTGTGACAGCCTGCCCCCTAGAACCGGTGGCGGATGCCTAGCCCTACGCTATTGCCCACGGCTTGGTTGCTCGTCTTGTCGTACAGGTACGTGGCGTAAACGTCGGTTCGCACGCTCAGAAAATGGTCGTAGCCCAGCGCCGCGGTATTGCGGTTAACAGATGCGGCCTTCGGGTTGTCGGTGCTGGTATGGGCCCATGAAACCAGCACCGCGCCCGCGGCAGTCACCGGAATGGAAGTGCCGACCTGGTAGGTGTGCGTCTTGATATCCGTCACTGCATTGTCGGTACCCTGCGCCGATCCATATAACTTGGCTTTACCGAAGTCATAGCTGAAGCCTGCTTGGTACGCCCGTTGGCCGGTTGACGGCGTTACTGCGGCGGTGCGCACGTTTTGTGCCGACAGCACAGCCACCAGTAGCCCACTGGTGTAGTTCAGGCTCAGGCCCGCATTGTTGACGGCGGTGTTGCCAAGGACCTCACCCACGCCGTAAATTACCATGCCGGTTACCCCGCCCACTTTGGGGGACAGGTATTGCACTGCATTGTCCCAAACCGTGTCGCCAATCAGGGTCCCGCCGAACGTGGCCACGTAGGACTGCAGCACCAGGGGTGAAAACACCACCGAAGATTGGAACGGATTCACCGCCTGCATCGCCACGTAGTACGGCGAGGTATGCCTGCCCAGCGTGAGCGAGCCCAAATCACCCTGCAGCCCCACCCAGGCGCTGCGGGAGAACGCGGTGGGGTCCTTGGCCGAACGGCCTGCACCGCCGGTATCCGGCTGGAAAAAGTTCTCCAGCTGGAACACGCTGGCCAGTCCGCCCCCCAAATCGTCTTTTCCACGCAAACCAAAGTAAGAGGTGGTCAATCCCCCGGAGCCCACTACGGAGTTCCGCACAACGGTGTCGCTGCGTTTGATGCTGGCGACATAGGTGCCCACCAGACCGTAGAGCTGCACGCTGGTCTGGGCGGCCGCGTTTGTGGCAAACGCTAAAACACTTGCTGCAGCAATGGTGCTGGCAGCCCATTGCTTGGATTTTGGGATATGTATGGACATGCGAATACTCTGTGATGTGAAGGTTGGTGTTGCGTTATTCACGGTTCAGTACCCGGTGCATCTGCTCTTCGTCCAGCCCGTCCTCCCATTTGGAGATGGCGATAGTGGCCACTGCGTTTCCGATGAGGTTGGTCGGAACCAGGCCTTCAGCGAGCAGGCGGTGCACACCCAGAATCAATGCAACGCTCGTCACTGGAATGGTTCCCACGGTCGAGAGCGTCGCCGCCAGCACCACGAATGCGGCCCCAGCGACGCCTGCCGCACCTTTAGATGTCAGCAGCAATACGCCGAGCAGCAGAAGTTGCTGGTAGATGTCCAGTGGCGTATTGGTGGCCTGCGCGAGGAACACCGCCACCGTAGCCAGGTACAGGCAAGTTCCATCGAGGTTGAACGAATAGCCTGTCGGAATCACGAGACCGACGACGCTGGCCTTGCAACCGAGGTTTTCCATCTTGGTCAACATGCGCGGCAGCACGGCTTCGGAGGATGTAGTTGCAAAGCAGATCAACAGTTCCTCGCGCAGATACCGCAGGAGCTTGAAGAGGCTGAAACCCAGGAATTTGCACACCGGTGCCAGAACTAGTAACACAAAAACCAGACAGATGAAATAGAAGCAGATCAGCAGATTGCCCAACGACGCAAGCGCTCCCGCACCATAGCGCCCCACGGTGAAGGCGATCGCTCCGAATGCCCCGATCGGCGCCAGGTACATCACGATGGCGACGGCGCGAAATAGCATCTCCGAGCCAATGTCCAGCAGCTGTATCACCGGTTTTGCACGCGGCCCGATGGCGACCAGCGTGCTGCCCAGGATTACCGAGATCAGCAGAACCTGCAGGACGTTACCTTCTGCGAAAGAGCCCACCAATGTCGACGGAATGATGTCCATCAGAAAGCTCACCGTGCCGTGCGACTTGGTCTGGTCGACGTACATCTTCACCGACCCGGCATCCAGCGCCGCCGTGTTGACGTTCATGCCCACGCCCGGCTGCCACAGATTTACGATGACCAGCGCCAGGGCCAGCGCCACCGTGGTCATCACCTCAAAGTAAATCAAGGCCTTGATGGCGACCTTGCCGACCTTCGACATGTCGCCCATCTTGGCGATGCCGAGCACCACAGTGCAGAACACGATCGGCGCGATCAGCATGCGGATAAGTTTGATGAATCCGTCGCCCAGGGGTTGCATCAGCTTCCCGGCATCGGGATAGAAATGCCCAAGGACGACGCCCAAGGCCATCGCCACCAGCACCTGAACCCACAGCACGCGGTACCACGCTCGCCGTATTTTCGGCTGCGACGAATCCACGACGGTGTTTTCTGTATTCATTTTGTCTCCTAGATTGCGCTCGCTACAGCGAGACTCTTATAGATATCTGCGAAATAGCCTACCGGTACGCCGACCAGCGGTGGCTTGGACAAGTTGGCAGTACACATCGACCAGCCCCGATTTTGAAGGTGCAAGCCACCACCAGCAAGCTCTAGCTGGCGCTAGCAGCTATACACTGAAAGTATGGCTTGTAGGAAAATCTGGACATGAACCTGAATCAACTCGAGACGTTCGTGCGTGTTGCCGAGCACGGAAGCTTCAGCAAGGCCGCGTTGGTACTTGGCGCAGCGCAGCCGGTCCTGAGCCGGCAGGTACGCGCGCTGGAGGTGGAGTTGCACGACACCTTGCTGCTGCGCCACGGCCGGGGAGTGAAGCTTACCGAGGCCGGTCGTCGGCTGCTCGACCATTGCTACGGCATCCTGCATCTTGTCGAGCAGGCGAAGGAGAACGCGGTCACGCAACGTGACGACCCCACCGGGAACATCGTGATCGCGATGCCGCCTACGCTGGCGCGCCTGCACACGCTGCCCTTGATTCAGGCCTTCCGCGACGAGATGCCCAAGGCCCATCTGGCGATCATCGAGGGCTTTTCGACACACATCACCGAATGGCTGGTTTCAGGGCGCTGCGACCTCGGGCTGGTCCACAGCCCAGAGCCCGTGTCGTCGCTCGAAATCCAGCCTCTGCGAGAAGAGCGGCTGTGCCTTGTCAGTCCGGCGGATCAGGCTCCCACCGGCCCGGTGACCTTGCAGGACCTGTCGAAGTACTCTTTGATCATGCCCGAGAGAGGGCAAACCTATCGCAGATTGATGGAGTCTGCAGCGGCCATGGCGGGCGTGCCTATGCATGTGGAATGGGAAGTTTCCAGCGTATCGGTGATCCTCGATCTTGTGAGTGCCGGCATCGGGCACGCAACACTGAGTGAAGATGCCATCCGTGTGTTTGCACATCCCAAGCGGTTGGTTGTGTCACCGTTTGAGCGTCCCGAGATCAAGACCACGCTCTGTCTTGTCACGCCCGCACAGAGACGTGAAACACCGCTGAGACGACGGACCGCAGCGCTGATGACGAGGCTGATTCGTGGCCATTGATACCGCTCTTTGGTAGGCGGAAATCGAACAGACAAAGGATCAAAAAGCTCAATCAATGGCCTGGTGCTGGCCAGCAGCCCCAGCATGCCCAAGCGGATGCGCAGGCTGGGCTTTACCGTAAAGCCGTTTGCCGAAGACCCGGACTTCCGGCTGGTGGCGGATGCACTGTGAAAACAGCTTTGCTATCTAAAATATAGCTACTACCGTATATCCTACAAGCGCCAGAGGCCTATTTTCCTTAAAAATCAGCTCTGTGAGGCGGGCAGTTAAAATCACTTTCCGACGATGCCGCGTCGCCAACCAAGCACAGCCCGACAGCAGCCTGTCGGGCTGTCTTTTTTTGCGAAGACACTCCCCCATGCAAGACCACTATGCCGCGCTAGGCCTATCTGCTGCCGCGACGCTGGCCGATATCAAAAAAGCCTATCGGCAGCGCGCCGCCCAGTACCACCCGGACCGCAACGCTTCGGCCGATGCCCCGCAGCTTTTCCGGGCGGTGCAAACCGCCTACGATGTGCTGAGTGACGACGAACGACGCAAAACCTATGACGACAACCGCCGCCGGGGTCTGCTGGACGATCCACTGGAAACCGCCCGCGAAATTTGGCACAACTACTTAGACCAAGCACTGCAATGAAACTATCCCGCTACTTTGCCAACCATGCCCGCGCCTACGATGCCGAAATGGACGACTTGGTGTCCGACTCCGAAGGCAAAAACGTGCTCGACAAGCGCCTGAAAGAAAAGCGCAGCCAGCTCGAATTTTTGCTGGTGATGATGGACGACAGCCCGGAAATGCTGGCTGCCGCCTTCCACCAGGGCTTTCGCTTCCCCAGCCCCAAGGCCATGGACCTGCTGGTGGCGCTGGAACCCGAGGAATTCCCTGACTGGGACAAGCTGGGCCGCACCATCACCCTGACCCCCTGGGCACAGGCGATGGCCGACCGCGTGCTGCTGGAGCCCACGGGCGAGCAGTTCATGGTGATCGCCGCCTGCCTGGAATACCTGTACACCCGCGCCGACGACCGCGGCGCACCGGTGGAAGATGACGAGGACGAAGAAGACCTGGATATCGACCCCGAAGAACAAGAAGCCCGCGACCGCGAAGACGCGGGTGCGGCCTGGATGGAAGAACAAGGCTTCGACCACAAGCCCCCTAAAGGTTAAACCGCTATGCACTACCCCGCCATCATCAAAGCCCAAAGCCTGATCCTCGCTGGCGACATCGTCGGCGCCGAAGCCGCCTTGGTCACCCTGGCCGACGAAGAAGGCGACCACGCCCTGGTGCTGGCGCTGGACCAGTTGCCGCCCAAAGACCTGCTGGCCGTGATCCGCGAATACGACCCGTCCAAAGACTCGGTCATCAACCTGCTGGTCACGCCCGAGCAGTTCTCGCGCGCCGTGGTGATTGAAAAGCAGTACAAAGACCTGACCCACGCCCACCTGCGCGGCATGATGAATTCGGTCATCTTCCGGGACGACAACGACCCGGTCGAATTTCTGCGCGCCATTGGCGAACGCGAAGGCGGCTGCGATGCGCTGGCCGACTACCTGGCCGACCACTGGGGCCGGGTCGAAAGCTTTTTGCGTACCGGCACCTTTGAAGCCTCGGAAGACACGGGCGCGGTGCTGTCTGAGGCCGAACTGGTGCCCCAGATGTACAACGACTTCAAGGTCGACCAAGACGAAGTCGCCGACCACGACTGGATGGAATTCACCTGGCTGCTGCGCACCCACTGTCCCGACATCCTGATCGAAGTCATGGTGATCCTGCGCGCCCGCGTCAAGGCCTTTGAAGAAGAATCCGAGGAGGAAGAAGACGGCCACCACCAAGGCGGCCACACCCCGTTCCGCGAAACCCACGGCGAAGGCGAAGGTTCGCAAAAACGCGCGGTGGACCCAGACGAAGAATCGGCAATTTAAACCATGCAAGACACCGGCATTGCCATCTACGACCACCGCCCATTCTTTGAAAAAGCGTTGCGCTATGGCCTGCAGCACGGGCTGATCGACGCGGCCAAGCTGGAGTCGATTCGCAACGATGCACCCAAAGGCATGGTGCAGATCGCGCGCTACTTCGGCACCGAATTTTTGCGGCCCGAGCTGGAAAAATCGCGCGAGCGCATGGTCAACCTGATCAGCCTGCACCTGGAGCATGTGTGTGATGGCGACCTGCACGCGGCGGCCACGCTGCTGCGTGACCACTCCATCCTGTCGCGCTCCAAAGCCGGTTCCGACATGCTCAAAGCCCTGTTGACTCTGCCGGACAACACCCACTTCAGCATGCAAGACAGTGGTGAGTTCCGCGACGAGCTGATCCCGGTGCTGGCCAAATGGGCCCTGAAGCCCCTGCCTGAAATTCAGCTGGAGCTGGCCAAGCGCAGCGAAATCGAAACCCGCATTGAGGCCGCCATCTGGTGCGCCCAAAAGCTGGGCGTGGCCCGGCGCGAGCTGCAGGCCGCCGACACCGACAGCGAGGCCGTCATCCGCACGGCTCTGCTGTGCGCTGCCGCAGGCCGCAGCCTGATGCCCAACTGGGCGCAGTTTGAAACCGTGGTCAACCTGCTGCGCAAACGCGCCGAGGGTGGCAAAACCGTGCCGCTGGCGCTGCCCAAAGGCATGCCCGCACAGTTCCAGCCGGTGCTACAGGCCACGCTGGAGAGCATGCAAGAACACGATCTGCCCAAAATTCTGGACGCCACCGTCAAGCCGCGCAAGCTGTTCATCCAGTCGCTGGCCTTCATGGGCCGCTACTTCTGGCTGGACGAAGGCGTGGACGACATCAGCGAACTCGACCGGGCGATTTCCGACCAGTGGCTGAAAGTGACCCAGCGGCACACCGACGACAGCTCGCTGATCACGCTGTTTTTGTGTATCGCCACCGGCGCGGCGCGCAAGACCACGCTGACCGAGACCACCGCCGCCAGCATCGTGCGCAAAATCCGCAAAGGCGGTTTTCACCCGCAGCAGGCCAGCGATTTCATCCGCGAATACGCCCCGCACGAGCACCATGGTGATTACCAGACGCTGTGGCAGAACTTTGTGGAAGAAAACCAGCGCGACCTGCTGGATGAACGCGATACCCGGCTGGTGGAAGCGATGGCCGCACTCAAGCTGCACTGCAACATTGTCAAAGCCACGCCCAAGGTAGCCAAGGCCCCAGCCAACAGCTGATTTTTTCGCCCCTACGGGCCTGGACATGTTCTTATACTGCGGACACAAGCACTGATGTAAGCGTAAGTAACATGGCGCCCACCCAGCCCCAGGAAACAGCTTCCCAGCCACCGGCCCGGCGTGGGCAGCGCCTGATCTTGATTGCTTGGCTGTTTCTGGCCCTAGTTGGAGCCACCCTGGGCTTTGCCTACTACAGCATGGGCGTGCTGTCGGCGGCGAGGGCTTTTGTGGGAGGTGAAGGTCTGTGGTCCAAGGCCGAACGGGATGCCATCTACGCCCTGTCCCGCTATGCCAACACCCGCGACGAACGCGACTACCAAGCCTACTCCAGCGCCTTGGACATCATTTTGGGCGACCGCCAGTTCCGCCTGGAACTGGAAAAGCCCCAGCCCGATCTGCATATTTCCCGGCAAGGCCTGCTGCAAGGGCGCAACCACCCCGCCGATGTGGACGGAATGATCGGCCTGTTCCGCAACTTTCGCCAAATGGCCGAAATCGACCGGGCCGTCACGCTCTGGGCCACGGCCGACACCAGCATCGACCAGCTACGGTTGGCGGGCGAACGCCTGCATACCGCCGTGATCACCCAGACGCTGGACGCGCCCATGGCCAGCGACATCCAGGAGGAACTGCACCAGATCAGCCTGAAGCTGGCACCGCTGGCAGATGCCTTCTCTTATTCGCTTGGTGAAGCCTCGCGGCGGGCCAAAAGCGTCTTGCTGTGGACCATGTTTGTAGCGGCCACCCTGCTGGCTGCCGCCGCCCTGGTGTTCTCGCGCCGCCTGGTACGCGACAGCGAAACCCTGCAGCGGGCCTTGCAGGAGGGCGAGCGGCAGGTGCAAAAACTGCTGCAGGTCAGCCCCTTTCCGATGACGATTACGCTGAAACACGGCGGTGCCGTGCTGTATGCCAACGCGCGGGCGCTGGCGCAGTTCAAAACCACCATGCAAGACTTGCAGCACGCCCATTCCAAAATCTTCTAATGCCGCCCGGACGAACGCGCGCTGTGGCTGCAACGCTTCAAAGGCCAGGACAGCATGCAGGACTGGGAAGTAGAGATGAAAGACAGCCAGGGCAACACCTTCTGGGCCCTGGTGTCCACCCAACGCATCCAGTTCCAGGGGCGGGAATGCCTGCTCAATGCGCTCAACAACATCGAACTGCGCAAGCGGGCCGAAGAAGCCCTGCAGCACCAGGCCTACCACGACGAACTCACCGACCTGCCCAACCGCGCCATGTGCATGGACGCGCTGCGGCGCATTTTGTCCCGGTGCGAACGCAAAAGCATGCCGTTTTCCATCATGTTCATCGACCTGGACCACTTCAAGACCGTCAACGACGAGTTGGGCCACGCCGTGGGCGACCAACTGCTGCGGCAAGTGGCCCAGCGCCTCCAGTCCTGCATGCGCGGCGGCGACCTGGTAGCCCGGCTGGGCGGCGACGAATTCATCGTGGTGGTCGAGGAACAGCACAGCTTTGCAGCACTGCGTGATATCGCCGATAAAATCCTGCATACAGTAGAACCCGTGTATCTGCTGTGCGGGCACAGTGTGCACGTCACTGCCAGCATTGGCATCAGCACCTATCCCCATGACGGCACCGATTTACAGCAGCTGCTTACCCGGGCCGACAACGCCATGTACCGCGCCAAAACTGGCGGTCGCAATGACGTGAGTTTTTTCACTCCCCCCTAAAAATGCCCCTCTTCTGGTCCCGAATTCGCCGCTTGCTGCGCTACCTCTTCGCCATTCTTCTGCTTTGTATCCCGCTGGCCCTGGCCTGGGCCGCGTACCTGGCCATCGACGACACGCCGCTGCTGGCCCCGGCTCCAAGCCTGGCCTTCACCCCCAGCCGCATGGCCAGCGCGCAGCGCCTGCTGGCCCGCATTGACCCGCGCAAAACGCCGCCCGGCGCGCTGCGTACCCTGCAATTGGGCGAAGACGACCTGAACCTGGCCGTGGCCTACATCGCCAGCCACCGCCCCCACACCCGCGCACAGATGGTGCTGCAAGACGGCAGCGCCACCCTGCGCGCCAGCACTTTCCTGCCGCCCAACCCGTTTGGCGACTACCTGAACATCCAGGCCGTGCTGACTGAGACACCGGGCACACCGAAGGTTGAACAACTCACCTTGGGCCGCCTCACCGTGCCGCCCAAGATTGCCAACCAACTGTTGCGCTTTGGCCTGTGGCGGCTGCAGGCCAGCCCCGCAGCAGCAGCGGCCGACAGCATCCAGCACGTGGGCGTGCGCAACGGCGTGCTGAGCGTGCAGTTTGTCTGGAACGATGCCATCCCCGCCCAGTTGCAGGCCGCCCTGGTGCCCCCCGAGGTACAGGCCCGCCTGCAAGCCTACCAAGGCCGCCTGGTCGAAGTGGCGGCCCAGCCTGGCCCGCGCGGCCTGAGCCTGGGCGCGCTGGCACAGCCCCTGTTTGAACTCTCGGCCCAGCGCAGCGACGACAAAAACAGCCTGGCCGACGAACACCGCGCCGCCCTGGTCGCCCTGGCCTTCTATGTCAATGGCAAGGGCATCGGGGCCATCCTGCCCGCCGCGCGCGACTGGCCGAGGCCCGCGCCGCGCACCACCACACTGGCGGGCCGGACCGACACCGCCCAGCACTTCAGCATCTCTGCCGCGCTGGCCGCCACCGCGGGCAGCCCGCTGGCCGACATGGTGGGCGTGTACAAAGAGCTGGACGATGCGCAAGGCGGCAGCGGCTTCTCGTTCAACGACCTGGCCGCCGACCGCGCCGGCACCCGCCTGGGGGAACTCGCCACCGGCGGTGCCGCCGCCCAGCTCAGCCTGCAAAAGCGCCTGGCGCAAGGCCTGAGCGATGCCGACCTGCTGCCCAAGGTCAGCGACCTGCCCGAAGACCTGCAGATGGCCGAATTCCAGAAGCGCTTTGGCGGTGTGGACGGCCCCGGCTACAAAAAGATGGCCACCGAGATCGAGCGCCGCATTGGCGCGCTGGGGCTGTACCGGTAACTGCCACCGGCATAAATTACAAGCTTTTTAGGGCTCTGTCGCTTACTCCATATGCACTAGTAGCTATTATTTTAATAGCAAATGACCTCAACGCCCTTTGCGCTTGATTGAGTCGGGTTCAATGAACTTGCGCAGCAGCCGCAGCAGATCGGCCTGCTCCTGCGGCTCCAGGCCGCCCAGCAGGTTGCACTGCATCTGCGCCATGCCGTCCACCAGCGAGGTCAGCAGGGCCACGCCCTCGGGGGTCAGCGACAGGCTGCGCTGGCCGCGGGCGAGCACGGCCCGGGTGATCCAGCCCTTGGCCTCCAGCCGCACAGCAATGTCGGCGGTGGTGGAGGTGTCCAGCGCCACCGCCAGCGCCAGGGTGCTCTGGTCGATGCCGGGCTGGTCTTGCAGCGTACGCATCAGCGCATATTGCACGGGGGTGACCTCCCGGCCCAGGTGGTCGTGGAAGCTGGCCACCGCGATCTGGTGGGCACGGCGGATCAGGTGGCCGGGTTGGTCTTGCAGGGCGATCAGGGTGGACAGGGGCATCAGCTTAGAGGTCGAGGACGAGAAGCGCTGATTTTGACCGAGAGCAGCACGGTGTGAACTGGTCGTTGGCGGCCTGCTCTTCCGGGGTCAGGTAAAAGTCTTTGTGGTCGGGCTCGCCCTCCAGCACCTTGGTCAGGCAGGTGCCGCACACGCCCTGCTCGCACGACAGCGGAATGTCCACCCCAGCCAGGGCCAGGGCCTTGGCGACGGTCTGGTCGGCGGCGATGCGCACCACCCGGCCCGAGCTGGCCAGCTTGACCTCAAAGCTCGCGTCATTGGCCGAAGGGGCCACGTTGGCCGAGAAGAATTCGTAGTGCAACTGCGCCTCGGGCCAACCGCTGGCGCGGGCCGTGGCCAGCACCGCGTCCATAAAGCCGGTGGGGCCGCACACGTACAGGTGCACGCCCGGCTGCGGCTCGGCCAGCAGGTCGGGCAAGGACAACTTTTGCATGCTGGAGCCGTCGTCGAAATGCAGGTGCACGTCGCGGGCAAATGCGGCAGCCGCGATTTCGCTGCGAAAAGCCATGCGCTCCTCGGCCCGGGTGCAGTAGTGCATCTCCAGCGGCGCGCCCTGTTGGGCCAGGGTTTGCGCCATGGCCAGAATGGGCGTGATGCCGATACCGCCCGCCAGCAGCAGGCTGCGGGTAGCTTCTGGGGCCAGGGCAAAGTGGTTCTTGGGCGCGCTGATCTCCAGCACATCGCCCTCAGCTACCGCCGTATGCATGGCCATAGATCCACCGCGCGAAGCCGGGTCGCGCAGCACGCCGATGCGGTAGCGGTGCGTTTCCGTGGGGTCGTTGCACAGCGAATACGGCCGCGTCAAACCGCCCGGCAGATGCACGTCGATGTGCGACCCGGCAGTGAACGCGGGCAGCGGCGCGCCGTCCATAGCCACCAGTTCAAAGCTGCAAATGTCCAGCGCCTCGGTGGTTTTGCGGGCCACCCGCACGCGCACCGTGCTCATGCCGCCACCTGCTGCGGTGCTTCAGCGGCCAGCAGACGGTCGATCACCTTGCGCGACTGCACGCCGCCGGAGTCGATGTTCAGCATCAGCAGCTTGCGCTCGGGGTGGGCCAGCAGGTTGCGCTGCTGCAACTCCAGCATCTGCAGGTCTTCGCTGAAGATGGTGTGCTGGCCCGCGCGGATGGTGGCGGTGAGCTCGGCATCGTCGGGCTTGAAGTTGCGCGCCATGCCCCAGAAGTACCAGATCGAGGTTTCAGTCTCGGGCGTGATGAAGTCCACCACGATGGAGGCCGCTTTGTGCTCGGCCGCTGCGTCGTAGCCGCCCTTGCCCGCGTGGGCCACGCCCACTTCGATCATCACGTGGCTGGGTGGGGTGAAGCGGCAGATCTGCCAGCGGTCCACCGGCACGTCGTCGGCCAGACCGTTGCCGCGCAGCGCCATGCGCCAGAAAGGTGGGGCGCTTATGTTTTCCATGTGGCGGCTGGTGATGACTTCGTCGCCATTCACCACGGTTTTGGTGGGCGTCTCGTCGATCTCTTTTTGGCCGATGCTGCTGGCGTGCACATAGGTTTCGTGCGACAGGTCCATCAGGTTGTCGACCATCAGGCGGTAGTCGCAATGGATGTGGAACAGGCCGCCACCGTAGGCCCAGGCGGGGTTTTCGGCCCACTCCAGGTGGTGCAGCTTGGCTTCATCAGCCAGGGCCGCGTCGCCGGGCCAGACCCAGATGAAGCCGTAGCGCTCGATGGCCGGGTAGGCGCGGATGGCCGGGAAGCCGCGTACGCGCTGGCCGGGCATGGCCACGGTTTTGCCGTCGCAGCCCATCTCCAGCCCGTGGTAGCCGCAGGTGAGTTTGCCGTTCTCTACCTTGCCCAGCGAGAGGGGCGCTCCCCGGTGCGGGCAGAAGTCTTCCAGCGCGGTGGCTTGGCCATCGGGGCCGCGGTACAGCACCAGAGATTCGCCACAGATCTTGCGGCCCAGGGGCTTATCGGTGATTTCGTCGGGGGTGCAGGCGACGTACCAGGCGTTTTTGGGGAACATGTGGGGCTCCTTGGGTTTATGTATCAATGGGCTGCAGACAGTGTGCCGGATGCACGGGCTGCCACAGGTGCCTTGGCGCGGATGGCCAGCACCGCCACCACGGCCAGCAGCAGCGGAATGGCGAACACGTAGTAGAGCTGGGGCGGTGCCCAGCCGCTGTCGAGCAAGACACCGGCGGTCAGCGGGGCCAGGATGGCCCCCATGCGGCCAATGCCGATGGCCCAGCCCATGCCGGTGGTACGCACCGCCGCCGGGTAGATGATGGGCGCAAACGAATACAGCCCGGCCATGCCGCCAAAGATGAACATGCCGATGCCAAACGCCGCCATGAAAGCCAGGTCCAGCGCACCGGTCACGTAACCAAACACCGCCATCGCCACCGCCGTGATGGCCAGGCAGGCCGCGGTCAAACGGCCCAGGTCGAGCCGCGAAGCCAGCACGCCAAACAGCGTACCGCCGACGATGCCGCCCAGGTTCAGCAGCACGCCGCCGGTAATGCCCTGCTGGGCCGACAGGCCTGCGGCCACCAGCAGCTTGGGGGTCCAGCTCAGCGCGAAGTAAAAGCTGAACATCAGCAGAAAGAATGCGCTCCAGATCAGCAGCGTAGAGCGCAGGATGGCGGGCGAGAACAAAGACTTAAAGCCGCCCACCGGGGCCGCACCGGCCACAGGCACCGACCGTGCGGGCAGGCTTTGCAACACAGGGCGCTGCATTTTGCGCAGCAAGGTGTTGAGCTTGCCCAGCGCGCCCTGGGGCTGCTTGGCCAACAAGAAGTCCACCGATTCCGGCAGCAGCCACAGCACCACCGGCACCATAGCCAAGGTGGTCAGGCCGCCAAACACAAACACCGAGCGCCAGCCGTAGTGCGTTAGCAGCACGGCCGCCACCATGCCGCCCAGCGTGGCCCCGATGGGGTAGCCGGTGGCCTGGAAGGCGACGCAGGTGCTACGCCATTTCTGCGACGAGTATTCGGCCGTGATCACGCCCACGCTGGCCAGCATACCGCCAATGCCCACGCCGGTCAGCGCGCGCAGCAGACCCAGTTGCAGACTGCTCTGCGCCAGCGCCGACAGCAGCATGCCGACGGTGATCAGCGCCAGGCACACCAGGATGATGGCCTGGCGGCCATAGCGGTCGGCTTGCGGAGCCAGCAGCAGCGAACCCGCCGCCATGCCCACCAGCCCGGCGCTGAACAGCACGCCGAGTTGCGCGCCGCTCAAATGCCATTCGGCCGAAATGCTAGAGGCCGTGAAGGCCATCACCAGCACATCAAACCCGTCCAGCATCACCAGCATCACGCAGATGGCCACGGCCAGCCACTGGAAGCGGACCATGGCCCCTTCGTCGATGGATTTTCGAATGTCTTGTTGCATGGGGTCCTTGTCTCTTTCGTGGTGCTGCGGTGGTGTGGAAAGGTGCCGGTCGCTTGCAGCGGGTTGACGATCAGCATCCTGAATGCAGGTTCAGTGTACGGATCGTTAAAAGGATTGGGGATCCGCATTTACCCTAGTGGAAGGGGTTCTGGTGCGTAAAGATTTATGGAATTTTTAAAGCATAAAATCGAGGCTTAACGCTTATAGCGCCTGCACTGGTCGCTATGGAAAGCGTAGTTTTGGTGGGCTGGTGGGCGTTGCAACGCCCTGCTCCTCAAATCAAATTCCGCATCGCCTGCGCCGTCTCGCGCAGCACCGGCAGCACGCGGGCGACGGCATCGGCGGCGGGTTCATGGCCCATGGGCATGGTGACGCTGAGGGCGGCGACGGCATCGCCGTTGCGGTCGCGTAGAGGCACGGCGATGCCACGGTAGTTCAACTCCAGCTGCTGCTCGGACAGGGCCCATTCCTGCGCGCGGATGTGGACCAGCGTGGTGCGCAACTGCTCTTTGTCGGTAATGGTGTGCGGCGTGTAGGTCTGCCAGGTGCGCTGGGCCAGCCATTGCTCGCGCTGCTCTGCGGTGCGCTGGGCCAGCATCAGCAGGCCCGCCGCCGTGACCTGGGCCTGCACCCGCCCGCCCAGCACGTAGCCGGTGTTCATGGCGCGGCTGGGGCCGTTGCGGGCGATGTAGACGATGTCGTCGCCGTCCAGCACGCTCAGGTACGCCACCTCCATGGTGCCTGCGGTCACGCGCTGCAAAAACGGCTGCACGATGCGCGGTAGCCGGGCCGAATCCAGGTAGCTTTGGCCCAGGCGCAGCACGCGCGGGGTCAGCCAGAACAGCTTGCCGTCGGTACCCACGTAGCCCAGGTGCGCCAGCGTCAGCAGATAGCGGCGCGCGGCGGTGCGGGTCAGGCCGCCGCGCTGGGCGGCCTGGGTGGCGTTCATGCGCGGATGGGCTTCGCTGAAGGACTCCAGCAGGGCCAGGCCTTTCTCCAGCCCGGCGATCCAGTCGCGGCGGTCCAAAGCATCGGGGGCGGGAGGTGGCAAAGAAATCATAGGAAAACCCTCATTCCGTTCGATTGTCGCGCAACATCGTTCACTAATCGCGCAAAATTGCAAGCAGTTGCATCCGACGTACGGCGCAAGCCTCTACATTCGCAATCAAATTTCTGCCGCCCACCACCATGTCCACCCAGCCCTCCACCGCGTCCACCGCCGCCCCCGTACACGCCATCGACGGCCACACCGGCGTGTACTTCATCGTCGGCCATCCGGTCGAGCAGGTGCAGGCTCCCACCAGCTTCAACCGCATTTTTGCGCTGCTCGGCATCAACGCCGTGCTGGTGCCGGTGCAGGTGGCTCCGGCCGATCTGCAGGCGTTTGTGCAAAGCGCGTTTGCCGCCCCCAATGTGCACGGCCTGTGGGTCACCATTCCGCACAAGGCGCCGATGCTGCACGCGTTAGACAGCATGTCGGACATCGCCCGCATGGCTGGTGCGGTCAACGGCGTGCGGCGCAGGGCCGACGGCAAGCTCGAAGGCGGCCTGTTTGATGGCGAAGGTTTCGTGGCCAGCCTGGGCTACTTCGGCATTGCCTATGCCGCCAAGCGCGTGTTGATTTTGGGTGCAGGCGGTGCGGCAGCGGCAATTGGTGCGTCGCTGGCCTTGGCCGGTGCCCAGGCTCCGGCCGAAATCGCCTTTTTTGATCCCAGTACGCAGCGCGCCGCCGAAGCCGCTGCACGCATCACGGCGGGCTCGCCCGTCAAAGCCTGGGCCGCCGCCAGCAACGACCCCGCCGGATTCGATGTAGTGATCAACGCCTCGCCTCTGGGTTTGAAGGCTACAGACCCCTTGCCCTGCGATGTGGCGCGCATGGACGCGGGCGCAGCGCTGGTCGATATTTTGATGAAGAACCAGCCCACGCCCATAGTGCGCGCCGCCCGCGCACGCGGTCTGGTGGCCGAGCCCGGGTTCGAGATGATGATCCAGCAAACCCATTGCTACCTGGATTTTTTTGGCTTCACCGATGCGGCCCAAAAGATACGCGAAGATGCCGATTTTCTACGCGAACTGATTTACCCTGCCGAGTTGCTCGGCGAGATACGCAAGCCCGCCTGACTTTTTAGACAACAACCACCCGGAGACACACCATGGCCACTACTTCCCCTAAACGCGTTACTCTCAAATTGATAGCTGCTTGCGCAATTACTGCCTGCGCTAGCGGCACTTTTGCCCAACAAACTATCAAAATCGCCAATATCGTCGAGTTGTCGGGCGGCGGGGCCACAGCGGGCACCAACTTCAAAAACGGCGAAGAACTGGCAGTCAAAGAGATCAATGCCGAAGGCGGCATCCTGGGCAAGAAGATCGAGACCATCACCACCGACACCCAAAGCAACCCCGGCATCGCCAAGGGCCTGACGCAAAAAGCCATCGACAACGACGTGTTTGCCATCTTCGGCCCGGTATTCTCGGGCTCCATCATGGTCAGCATGGCAGAAAGCCGCCGCGCCGAGATCCCCAACTTCACGGGTGGCGAAGCGGCCAGCATCACCCAGCAGGGCAACCCCTATGTGTTCCGCACCAGCTTCACCCAGTCCACCGCCATGCCCAAATTGGCGCGCTACATCAACCAGGTGACCAAGGCCAAAACCCTGGCCGTGGTGTACGTGAACAACGACTTCGGCAAGGGCGGGTTGGATTCCATCAAGAAGGCCCTGGCCAGCACCGACACCAAGATCGTGGCGGAAATCTCCACCGACAGCGGCCAGGTCGATTTCTCGGCCCCGGTGCTGAAAGCCAAGCAAAGCAATGCCGACGCGTTGTTTGTCTACACCAACGAAGAAGAGTCCGCACGTGCCCTGCGCGAACTGCGCAAGCAAGGCTGGACCAAGCCCATCATTGGCGAAACCACCCTCACCGGCCAAAAGGTCATTGACTTGGCAGGCGACGCAGCCAATGGCGCGATTGCCCACGTGGGCCTGACAGTGGACGCGCCGATTCCGGCCATCCGCGCCTTCCGCGCCAAGTTTGAAAAGGCCTACGGCTACACCTCGGACCACAACGGCATGAAGGGCTACAGCGGCATGTACGTGCTGAAGGCCGCGATTGAAAAGGTCGGCAAGCTCGACCGCAAGGCCGTGGCAGCTGTGTTGCACGGCCTGAAGGTGTCTACCGACAAATACCCCGGCGTGCTAATGAATGTCGAATTTGACAAGAACGGCGACTTGGACCGCGAAAGCTTCATCGTCGAAGTCAAGAACGGCAAGCAGGAAGTGATTGCCATGGTGCCGCCGCTGAACGAAGCGAACGTCAACGCCAAGATGCCAGCCGCTAAAAAATAGGCACACCCCCAGGCTTCAGCGCTGCGCGTCTTTCGCCACCCCCCTTGCAGGGGGCAACACCTGCAGCCTGGCAAAGCCAGTTCTGCGGTGTTTCTGGACAGCGTACGTTCTCGCTTTTGCGGCGACTGAGTACTTAACCACCGCTGTTCTACCACCCTCCCAGGAGCCCCCGTGACCGATTTTCTCCAACTCTTCTTCAGTGGCCTGGCCACCGGGGGCATTTACGCGCTGGCGGCCCTGGGCTTTACGCTCTTGTGGCAGGCGGCAGGCACTATCAACTTCGCCCAGGGCGAATTCGTGATGCTGCCGGCCTTCATGATGCTGGCCTTCATCAACATGGGTGCGCCGTTTCTGGTGAGCTTTTTGCTGACCTGCATCGTGGCCACCGCCGTGCTGGGCTGGGCCTTCAAGCGCGGCATTGTGGACCCGCTGTTCAAGTTCGGCATGATGCCCATCGTGGTGGCCACCATCGGCCTGAGCATCGCCCTGCGCAACGGCATGCGGGCCGGGTACAGCGCCGAAGCCCACCCCTTCCCCAGCCTGTTTGCCGACAAGCTGTTCAACATCGGCGGGGTCACCGTCACCCTGGCCGACGTGGGTACGCTGGTGCTGGCCTTGCTGCTGGTGTTTGCCACCCAGGCCTTTCTGCAA